>JAYVXI010000001.1:0-26803 GCA_043785305.1 Limnoglobus sp.
GAAGACCCGAAGATCAAGAAAGCCCTCGCACTGCTAGAAGACCTCTGCGACACGCTTTCGGTGCTCGGCTCGTTCCCACTGGCAAAACTCACCGATTGATTCGACGTTGTAGGCGTAGGCCGAACCTGCTTTCGATTGCTATTGCACGCGCGGTTCGTTTCCGTTCACAATCGGGCGATGTTGCAATCACTCGGATATTTTCGATCGTTCGCTGCGTTGGCCGTCGCACTCGCTTGGGCGTATTGGCCGACGCTTACGTTCATGTACGAGAAGTGGGTCGGCGACCCGCAATACTCGCACGGCTTCCTCGTGCCGGTGTTCTCGGCGTTCTTGCTCTATCGCAACCGCGATGCACTGCGGGCAGCGAGCGTGACGCCGATGCCGATCGTTGGCGGTGTGGTGCTCGGCGTGGCACTGCTGATGCGCACGCTGGCGGGCGGGCTACTGTTTCACCAACTCGATGCGATCTCGATGCTGGTTGCTGCGGCGGGTGCGGTGCTGATACTCGGCGGGCGACGTTGGTTCGCGCTGACGGGGCCTGCGATCCTGTTCCTCATTTTCATGATCCCGTTGCCCTACGAACTCGAACGCAACGTCGGCGGTCCGCTGAAGACGGCGGCGACGTGGGCGAGCACGTTCCTGCTGCAAACCTGCGGACTTCCGGCGATTGCCGAGGGAAATCTGATCCTGATTGACGAAATCAAGCTCGGCGTCGTCGATGCGTGTAGCGGCCTCAAAATGCTCATGACGTTTGCCGCATTCTCGTTCGGGGCCGTGCTGATGGCGGGTCGAACGACGTTCGAGAAACTCATGGTGTTGCTCGGGATCATCCCGATTTCCCTGCTAGCGAACGTACTGCGGATCGTGGCAACGGGTATCGGGCTGACGATGTTTCACGACAAAGAAACGACGCATTTTCTGCACGATTTCTTCGGCTGGCTAATGATGCCCGTCGGGTTGGCGCTACTCGGTTTGGAACTGTGGGTTCTGAAGCGGCTGGTGATTCGCGCCGAATGATACGGTGTGCGGAAATGGGAAGGAACCCAACGATGAACGCAACGAATTTGGCAATCGCGGCCGGTACGGGGGCATCTCGCCCGACGGGAACTCCGCGTGCGGCGGTACGCATGTCGCCGAAGATCGACAGCGATGGCGGCAACGGTTATCGCATCCTCGCGTGGCTGCGTTTGTACTGGCTGATGGTGCTATTCTGCGGGGCGTTGATCGCCGCACCGATGGCGTATTTGGCGTGGACGATATTGCCGTCGAAGTTCGAATCGTACGCGCTGCTCCGCGTCGCATCGTCGCCGTTCAGCGTTTCGAACTCGAAGGATCCGCAACGATCGCGTACCGACTTTACCACGTACTTGAAGACGAATTCGCAGCTCATCAAGAACGAATTCGTGCTCAACAAAGCGCTGAGCACGATCGTCGATGGCTCGCGGATCAGCGACCTGGCAACCATCCAGGAACAGAAGAACCCGTTTCAGTTTCTCGACGACGAGTTGGTCGTCTCGTTCCAAGAAGGTTCGGAAATCATTCGACTGACGATGAAGGGCCACAATGCGGAGGACATCCGCAAGATCGTCAATGCGGTGCAACTCGCGTACATGGAAGAAGTCATCGAAAAGGAGATCAAGGAGCGACAAGATGACCTGATCGTCGTCGAGAAGACTCTCGGAAAGTTGCAGGACACGTTGAATCAGAAATCGGGTAAAGGGAACGATGCGCTACTGCCCGTGGGTGCGGTGGTGCCCGCCGAACCGCGACCGTTCCCAGCGCTCGGCCAACCGGCGATAGCGATACCGCCTGTGGCTTTGCCCGAGTCGATTCGCAAGCTGTTCGTCGGCGAGTTAGTGAAGCGAGTGATGCTGCTTCGCGAACAAGCGCACGACATGCCATTGTCGATCGCATCGCAGAAATCGCGAGTCGAAACGCTCGAAAAACAGATGCAATCGCTGACGACGGGTGCGCCATCGAAGGAAATTCTCGACGAAGTCGACCGCGACCCCGAGGTGCAATTCCTGGCGACGCGCGAAGGGGCGTTTCGCCGAAAGTACAACAAGGATCGCAACACCTATCAGAACCCCGACGCGCCGACGATTCTCGCATCGCTCGCAGAAGCCGACAAGATGGCCGAGCAACTGAAGCAGACGCGAATCAAGAAGGCGTACGAGAAGGAACTCGCGAAACGGCAGGGCAAAGCGGGCGACTTCGGAGTGCAGTACGATGACGCGATACGGAAGTTGGGCGAACTCGAAACTCGCTTCGCGAAGGATCAGAAGCGGCTCGTCGAAGCCGAACAAGAGATGGAGAAACTGCCACCCGACCCCGTGACCCTCACGCTCGTCAAAGCCGAAGAGAAGCGGCACGAAGACTCAAAACGGCTGATAAATACCGATGCGAGCTTGGTCGAAGTCGACGACCTCATCTTTCGGTTGATCGCCGGCCACGCGGCGACGTTGCGATTGGATATCAGTTCACCGAAGCGCGTGAGAGTCTTGCAAACGGCTTCGACGCCGATGCAGCGCGACACGCGGAAGCAGATCCTCGGCAGCGCGTTCGCGGGGATGTTCGGCTTCGCGCTCATCGCCTTCGGCGCGATTGCCTACGAGACGAAAGTGCAGAAACTCTGCGGTGTCGCCGACTTTCGCAACACCGCACCGATGCCCGTTGTCGGCGTGATTCCGTGGCAACCCGATGCGAACCGCGATTCGGCGAAGCGGACCGACATGCTCGAAGCGATCGACAAACTCCGGGCGTACGTCACGCAAACGTGGCTATCGCGCGGCGCGACCGTGGTATCGGTGACCAGCCCGATTGGCGATGAAGGCAAGGCGTTCACCGCGTTCCATTTGGCGAACAGCTTGGCACAGGGCGGCTTCAAAACCTTGCTCGTCGACTTCGATTTACGCAAACCGACGATGCACCCACTGGCGAATGTGTCCAACGGCGTCGGGGTGTGCGAACTACTGCGTGGCGAGGCCGATTTCCGCAATACGATTCACGCTCTGCCGAGCGGCTTGCACTTCGTTTCCGCCGGGCAATGGTCCGAAGCGGCACGGATGGCGGCGTGCGGCGGGCGACTCGAAGCGTTGCTCAACCGGCTGAAGGAACCGTTCGATTGCGTGATTTTGCACGGGCACTCGTTGCTGACGGCGGCGGAAGCGGTGGAAGTGTCGCGGCGTTGCGATGTCGTGTTGCTGTGTACGCTCAACCGCGAAACGCGATTGCCGATGGTGAAGAAAGCCAGCGAGCGAATCGCGACGATGGAAATCCCGTTCTCCGGGATCGTGTATCTCGGCGCGACCCCCCAGGAAGCCTTGTGTTAAGGATGACTGCCTTGAAACGATCATTGCCGATTTGGCTTGCGTTTGGCTTCGTGTTGGCGGGGGCGGCCGTTCACGGTGCGATCACGCAGCGTTGGTCGGTGTTCGCACCGAATGTGGAACGCACCGAGCGAATGCACGCGGTGGCGGTGAAATTCGCCGATGCCGAAGTGACCGATGTGCCACACGACGTCCCACTGAAAGAGCGTAGCATTGCCACTTCGCGGCAATATTTTTCGGCATCGCAAAACGTTTCGGCGGTGCTCTCCGTCATATCCGGGGTGCCCGGTGCGGTCTCGACGCACACGCCCGACGTTTGCTACACTGCGAGCGGTTACAAAATGACCTTCGGCCCGAAACGGGAAACGTTGATGATGCCCGACGGGAAGACGGCGATGTACTTCGTCGCCGATTTCGAGAAGCGCAAGGCGACCGAAGTCGAACGGCTGCGAGTGCGTTGGGCGTGGACGGCCGATGGCACTTGGGATGCCCCGGACTTTGCCCGGTTCCAGTACATGAAGGCGAGCGAACTGTACAAGCTGTATATCGTGACCGCGTTGGCGGAATCGCCGACCGGCGACCGTGTGGAAGACGCGGAACCGATTCGCCGTTTCGTGCGAGATGCGTTCGCTCAATACGCCGAGGCGTTCGCGAATGGATCGACGACAACACCCTGACGAACTCCAAGGTAGGATACCTACACCGATGAACTTAACGAAAACGGGAAATCGAATCACCCCTGCCACAATTGTGGTCAAGGCGGTCACCATCGAAACGGTACCGAATCCGACGAGTGCGATTGCGGGCGAGCGTTGGAAGACGGCGTTCGACTTCACCGCCGCCATCGTGTTGATGGTGCCTTGCTTACCCGTCATGTGGCTCGCGATGTTACTCACGAGGTTGACCTCGCGCGGCCCCGGAATGTACTCGCAGATACGCATGGGCCAGTTTGGTAAGCCGTTCACGATCTATAAGATTCGCACGATGCGCATCGATGCAGAACAGGACGGCAAACCGCAATGGTCGACACCTGGCGACACCCGGATCACGCGGCTCGGCGTTGTTCTACGCGCGTTGCACATCGACGAACTTCCGCAACTATGGAACGTACTCAAGGGCGAGATGTCGCTCGTCGGGCCACGACCCGAACGACCCGAAATTGCGGCGAACCTACGCAAAGAAATCCACGGCTACGACCGTCGCCTCGAGGTCAAGCCCGGCATCACGGGCTACGCCCAAATCCACCTGTCGCCCGATGAAACGATCGAGTGCGTCCGGCTCAAACTCGCGTACGATCGCTACTACATTCGCCACGCCAGCCCGATGCAGGATCTCTCGATTTTGCTGTGTACGGTGCTAAAAGTGCTCGGTTTGCGGAAGCTGTATCGACGGCGATAAAATCACGTTTCGCTTCTCCGGAGGTCAAGGATGCCGACCGTCACCGTGATCGTTCCCGTGCGGAACGAAGCGAGTTCGATCGAACGCACATTGCGCTCGCTGTTCGAGCAAGATTACCCGCGCGATCAATACGAAGTCATCGTTGCCGATGGTTGTAGCGACGACGAAACCGTGCCAATCGTGCGACGGCTTCAGGGCGAATTTGCGAACTTGCACCTGACCTACAATCCGCAGCGAGTGTCGAGTGCGGGGCGGAACCTCGGCATCTATCACATGACGGGCGAAGTCGCGGTCATCGTCGATGGGCACTGCCATATTCCGGACCGCAACTACCTGCACAACCTCGCGCAGGCCTTCATGGAAAGCGGGGCCGATTGCCTCGGCAGGCCGCAACCCCTCGATGCGCCGAACCCGACGCGATTCCAAGAAGCCGTCTCGATCGCGCGGTCGAGCCGTTTGGGTCACAATCCGGAATCGGATATTTTCTCCGACGAGGCGAAGTTCGTGCGACCGCAAAGCACGGCAGTGGCCTACCGGCGAAGCGTGTTTGAAACGGTGGGGCTGTTCGACGAGCAGTTCGATGCCTGCGAAGATGTCGAGTTCAATCACCGCGTCGATGCGGTCGGGCTGACCTGCTTCTTCTCGCCGAAGCTGAAGATCGTTTACGATCCGCGCACGACATTTTCGCGGTTGTTCATTCAACTGGGCCGCTACGGTTCGGGGCGTGGGCGGCTGGCGGCGAAGCACCCGGCGTCGCTTTCGTTGCCCGCGCTCGTGCCACCGCTGTGGGCGGTTTGGCTCGTCGTGGGTGGCATCGCCAGTGCGTTTGTGCCGTACGTGGGCTGGGCGTATCTCGCGTCGATTCTGCTCTACGGCAGTGTGATTGCGGGCGGTTCGATCGTGCTCGGTTTGGGCAAACCGCTTGCGGTGGTGGCCCGCGTGCCGCTCGTTTTCGTCGGCATCCACTTCGGCTTCGCGTGGGGATTTTTGAAAGAGACCGCACGACAGTTGCGTATCATACGCACATGAAAACCGGCGAAACCTTCCCGAATCTCACGTTCCTGAAACCCGATGGTACGGCTGTTGTGCTGTCGGAACTCCTGTCGGCGGATCGTACGCTGATCCTCATGATGCGGCATCTGGCCTGAATGCCGTGCGTTGCCCACCTCGGCGAGGTGGCCCGTAACTATCCTGCATTCCAAGCGGCGGGTATCGCAGTCTTCGGCATCGTGCAGGCACCACCAGCGGTGCTTCAGTTGTTCCTGAAAAACGAACCGCAACCGTTCCCCATCGTCGCCGATCCGGAACGTGCGTCTTACAAGGCATTAGGCCTCGGGCGCGTCAGTGTTTGGCACTTCTTACGGCCACGCATTCTGTTCAACTTCATCAAGTTGCTGTTTCGCGGCGAACGAATTCGCAAGCTCACGCACACCGAAGATGTCTTCCAACTCGGCGGCGATTTCGCACTCGATCGCAACGCCACGCTCGTTTACGCCTACCCGAGCAAGGACGCCACCGACCGCCCACGTATCGCCGATTTGATTCAGAAACTGCGACTGTAGTTAAATCGAGTTATCCCGTACTCGTTGACCCGAACCGCGATTGCTCTGGTCGTCCGTACTCGAAAAGTAGCCGAAACACGCCAGGAAGAACCCCGCGCCGCCGACGATAATGCCACCCGCCGGACTCGACATCCCAAAGCTCTTGTAGTCGCTCATCAGCAGCCCGCCGAGAAACATCACGACAATGCCCGCAATCGTCGTCCCGTTCATGATCGCCCCTCAAAAAGTGAAGTTGGTGCAGTTGATACGAAGATAGTACACAATTCGCACGTTTGCCCGACGCAAGCGAGGACCTTGCGATTTCACAACTGCGACATCCATTTATAACTCCGCAACGACCTTCCGCACCAGTACCCGTAGCTTCTTCTCGGCTTCGTTGGCGACGTGGATGATCTCCGGCAGACTCACCGGTTGCAGTGCGTCCGCGAGGCACATATCGGTGACGACGGAGATGCCCATGCAGCGCATTTTGGAATGCACGCCGACGATGACTTCGGGCACCGTGGACATGCCGACGACGTCCGCACCGATCGTCCGCAAGAAGCGATACTCGGCCTTCGTTTCGAGGTTCGGCCCCGCCACCGCGACGTAGACGCCTTGCTGGCAAGGAATTTTCTCTTCGAGTGCGACTCGCCGTGCGAGTTTGAGCAACTCGCGGTCGTAGGCGTTGCACATGTCGGGGAAGCGTTCGCCCAGCCGGTCGTCGTTCGGGCCGATCAGCGGATTATCGCCGATCAGGTTGATGTGATCTTCGATCAACATCAGGTCGCCCTTCTCGTATTGCGGGTTCATGCCGCCACAGGCGTTCGACGCGATCAGCACTTCGCAACCGAGCGCTTTCATCACGCGCACGGGGAAGGTAATCTGTTGCAATCGGTAGCCTTCGTAGAAATGGAAGCGGCCTTCCATCGCCATGACGGGCTTGCCGGCGAGCGTTCCGCAAACGAGTTGCCCTTTGTGCGACGGGGCCGTCGAGCGCGGGAAGTGCGGGATGTCCTGGTACGGTAGTGTCACCTCGGCATCGATGTCTTCGACGAGTTTGCCGAGGCCCGTACCGAGGATGATGCCCACTAGCGGCGTGCCTTGCCACTTCGTGCGAATGAATGCGGCGGCTTCCTGAATCTGGTCGAACAGTGCGTTCATGGTGAATGTCCGATTGACGGGAACGGTAGCGAAGCGTTAGTTTCCGTCAAGATACATGCCACCACCACCCAACGCCAACCCGTTCGTACGTCGGCTACCGGGGATCGCCACCGAACGCGATCTCAACCGGATGGCGTGGGCACCCTCTTACCTCGCGCCACGGCTGCGCGACGTGCAAAACCTGTCCGGTTCGCCGTTGCCCGAAGTAACGGGAGAAGAACGCGAACGGCTCGATGCGATACTCGAGAACATCGACGCGGCGGAACCGAGACGTGCGTACGCGGACTTCGTCGGCGGCGAACGCGGTGCGTTCATTCGGCGGCAATTGCAGGGCGATGCGGACGCCATCGTTCCCGCATGTGCGTCGTTGCCATTCGCTGCGTGGGAAGCGCGCGACCTGATCTTCCGCAACGGCTTCGCCGAAGGCATGTCGCTGGCAGGACGCTGCTTCATCAGTCTCGGAGCGGAACTGCTGCGATTCACGCCGTTACGCGAACTCCGCCTCGTGGCGATCGCACCGTTTATGGGCGAACTCGCCAACTGCCCGCACCTCAGCCGCATCGAAAGCCTGAACCTTTGGGGAAACCACATCGAAGCCGAGGGTGTACGGCAACTCGTGAAGTCGCCATTCCTGACGCAACTCCGGCACCTCAACCTGCGTCGCAACTCACTCGACGCAGAAGCAATCCGCGAACTGCAAACCGCTCCCTGGTTCCCACAACTCGATAACGTCGACCTGACGGAGAATGCGTATTCTGAACCCACAACGATCCACTGACAACTGACAACGATTGTCGTTACAAAATCGGTAGTAGTTAGTTTGTAGTGGATAGTTGTTGGTAAAGGTGGATTGCTCGTAAAACAATTGGCGTGCCCTTACTCCGACATCGAGAATACTCATGGCCGTCAATCTCCCGCCGCATTACCACGATGCCGAAGCGCGTTATCAGAAGGGCCGTACGCCCGAAGAAAAGCTCGTGGCGCTGCGAGAGATGTGGGTGATTTTGCCCAAACACAAGGCGAGCGAGAAGGTTCAGGCACTGTTGAAAACGAAGATCAGCGAGCTGACGGACCAAGTCGAACAAGAGAAGAACGGGCCGAAGAAGGCTGCGCCAGGGACGTTCAAGATCGCGCCGCAAGGGGCAGGGCAGGTGGTATTTTTGGGGCCGCCGAACGCGGGGAAATCGCGATTGTTGTCGAAGTTGACGAAGGCGACTCCGACCGTTGCGCCGTACCCATTCACGACCCGCGAGCCGATTCCGGGGATGATGGATTACGAAGATGTCCGCGTGCAATTGATCGATTTGCCACCGATTACGGCCGATGCTTACGAGCCGTTTATTACCGATGTGACCCGTGCCGCCGATGCCGCCGTGCTGTTTTTAGACCTCTCCGACGACGATGGCCCTGCTGCCACCGTGGCGACCCTCAAACGGCTCAAACAGGCGCGTCGCGTGCTCATCAGCGGCCGACCCAACGACGACGACCCGACGATTTACCAGCTGAATATGCTGCTGGTTGCGAATAAATGCGACGATGAAGCCGCCGATATCCGCCTCGAAATTGCCAAGGAATCGCTCGGCACGCATTTCCCGATTCTGGTCGTGTCGTGCGAGACCGGCGAGGGCCTCGAGGCGCTACGCAAAGCGATCTTTGAACTGCTCGGCGTCATGCGGGTTTACACGAAACAGCCTGGGAAACCGCCCGATATGGGTTCGCCGTTCACCTGCCCGCACGGTTCGACCGTCAGCGAGTTTGCGGGATACGTACACAACGATTTCGAGGACGGCGTCAAAACCGCTCGCGTCTGGGGCAGTGCCGCATTCGACGGGCAGACTGTCGGGCGCGATCACGTGGTAAAAAACGGTGACGTTGTCGAGTTACATCTATAAACCGCGATTGGCGAACATCCCCGAACTCCGTGCGGTGCCTCCCCACCCATGAACGAAACTTCCTCGCTCCGCTACCTGGTGCGACACGGTACGATGCGCCGGATCGGCGAATTCGCTGCGGCGGTCGGCGTCGAATACCGGCGTGCGGATCGCGTGATCGTTCGCAGTGAACGCGGCACCGAGGCTGGCGAAATCCTGTGCGCGGCGACTGCGGAGATCGTGGCCGCACTGAAAGACCCGATCCGCGGCGAGATTCTGCGAACGGTGAACGATGTTGATCGTAAGAAACTGAAAACGATCGAGTTGGAACGCGACAACGATTTTGAAATCGTGGAGAAGCTGATTATTCAGCACAAACTCGCGATGCAAATCGTCGACATCGAGCGAATCTTCGGCGGCGAGCGTGCGATTTTCTACTTCCTTGCCGAGGATCGCGTCGATTTCCGCGAGTTGGTAAAAAGTATGGCGCGCGAGTTTCATGCGCGGATCGAATTGCGACAAATCGGCCCGCGCGACGAGGCGAAAATCCTTGCGGATTACGGTGATTGCGGCAAACCCGTTTGCTGCAACACGCACCTCGCGGTGATGCCCGCAGTGACGATGCGGATGGCGAAACTTCAGCGTGGGAACATCGATCCGAATAAAATTACGGGACGTTGCGGACGACTGAAATGCTGTCTGCGGTACGAACAAGATGTTTATGAGGAACATCAAAAAGAACTGCCCCCCGTGGGTTCGCGAGTCGTAACGGCGAAAGGCCAGGGCCGCGTGTTGGCGCACGAAATTTTAGCGAAACGGTTACTCGTCGAGTTTGAAGATGGACGCCGACTGCCCGTTTCCGTTAGCGAAGTGTTGACGCGGTTGTAGAACGGTGGAGTCGAACGATTGCCGCGAGGGAGCGACTTTGGACCCGAAAATTTTGGAACTATACCGGAACGATCCGCGTTTCGCCTGCGAAGCCTACGAATTCGTCTGCGATTCGGTGACGTACACGCAGGATCGCCTCGGTCGCAAAGAAGCGAAAAATCGCGAGGGCAACGAACGCGACGAAGATCGGCACGTCGATGGCGTCGAGCTACTGCGCGGGGCCTGCGAATTTGCGATCAAGCAGTTCGGCATGATGGCCCCGCTGGTGTTCCAACAGTGGGGCATCCACACGACCGACCATTTCGGCGAAATGGTGTTTCTGCTGATCGATTCGGAGAAACTGAGTCGTTCGGATCGCGATGATCCGAACGATTTCCGGGCTGTTTTCGATTTGCCGCACGCGCTCACCGAAGGCTATCAGCTGACGGCCGATGCCTATCCTTCGCGAAAGACCGAACGATGAGTTTCGCACGAATCCGCTTGGTTATTGCTGCCGTTCTGTTTTTTGGCTGGCTCGCCTGGCTCGGGGTCGCGGTCGGCCAGAAAGGCACGGTGCAAATTGTTTCCTCGGCGCAACTGACAGCGGCCACGCACGTCGTGGTCGGCACGGTGACGTTGGATGCCTCCGGACGCGCTGACCCGAAAGTGCAAATTCGAGAGGTATTCCGTTCGTTAGATGCGGATAAAATTCAAGGGGGAATCACCATCGAGCGCGTCGATAAATGCGTGACGCCGCTGCCGGTAAACGGCTCGCGCGATCTGGCCGCTGGCGACTATCTTTTCCTTCTAATAAAGGATGGAACGACGTTTCGCGTAGCCGGCTTGCCGCGTTCGCCCGGCGTCGAAGCATCGACACCCGAACGGCCGATTGCCTACCCGTGGACTGAAGACGTGAAAGCCCAACTGCGGAAGTGGAAGCTTTTACCGTAACCGACGCGAACCCAGACGCGGCGCGCGGACTCTTTCAAATAGAGTAATAACCTGCGATTCTCACAGAATGACGTCGCGTGCGAAATTTTCGACTTGAATCGATTCGGCAAGACGCATAAACCTTATGTTCCTACGTTAGCATTACTGCCTGCGTAGCTCAGTGGTAGAGCAACGGTTTTGTAAACCGTAGGTCGTGGGTTCAACTCCCACCGCTGGCTTTCGGGACGATATTCGGGTAGATGGCAGAGTGGTCAATTGCACCAGACTGTAAATCTGGCCTCTTCGGAGTTCGGGGGTTCGAATCCCTCTCTACCCAGTCTTTTTGGAAATGTGGAATTCGGAATTGGGAATGCGGAGTTTGAAGCAGAGATACTTGCATCTCCATCTTGAATTCCGCACTCCCCGTTCCGAGTTCCGCATTTGAACTGCGGGAGTAGCTCAACGGTAGAGCACTTGCCTTCCAAGCAAGATGTTGCGGGTTCGATTCCCGTCTCCCGCTCTGGCCGAAACCGCGTTGCGGTCGTATCCCTTTACATTACCGAAGATGTGTCGGTCGTGGGGAATTTGATGCTGCTGTAGCTCAGCTGGTAGAGCACTTCCTTGGTAAGGAAGAGGTCATGGGTTCGATTCCCATCAGCAGCTCTCGATGACGACCGGATCGCCGGAAGGCCCGGCGGAACTGTGTCGGAAACAGTTTTTTCGATGATGGCATGGAGTAGGGAAATCGGTCACCGCCCGTTGTCGGTCGATCGGCATCCGAGATCAAACACCAACTGGTAGACCCAGCGGAGGAGCGATGGCGAAGGGTATTTTCGAACGCAATAAACCACACGTGAACGTCGGCACCATCGGTCACATCGACCACGGCAAAACGACGACCACGGCGGCGATCTTGGCACGCCAGGCGTTCAAGAACAAGCTGAAAGAATTCAAGGATTATTCGACGATCGCTAAGGGCGGTATCGTCCGCGATGCGAACAAGACCGTGACGATTGCCGTTTCGCACGTCGAGTACGAAACCGAAGCGCGCCACTATGCACACATCGACTGCCCCGGGCACGCCGATTATATCAAGAACATGATCACCGGTGCGGCCCAGATGGACGGGGCCATCCTCGTCGTCGCCGCAAACGACGGCCCGATGCCCCAGACCCGCGAGCACATTCTGCTCGCCCGTCAGGTCGGCGTGCCACGCGTCGTGGTGTACTTGAACAAGTGCGACACGGTCGACGATCCAGAACTGCTGGAACTCGTCGAACTCGAAGTTCGCGAACTGCTGACGAAGTACGAATTCCCCGGCGACGAGATCCCGATCATTCGCGGTCAGTCGAAGGACGCACTCGAAAACCCGAAGACCGACGGCCCCGGCTCGAAGTCAATCGACGAGCTGATGAACGCGCTCGACACGTACATCCCCGAGCCGAAGCGCGAAGAAGATAAGCCATTCCTCATGGCCATCGAAGACGTGTTCAGCATCAAGGGTCGCGGCACCGTGGCCACTGGTCGCGTCGAACGCGGTACGGCCAAGGTCGGCGACGAAGTCGAAATTCTCGGCCTGCGTAAAGACGTGACGAAGACGGTCCTCACCGGCATCGAAATGTTCCAGAAGACTCTGGACCGTGCGATTGCTGGCGACAACGTCGGCGTGCTGCTTCGCGGTATCGACAAAGACGGTATCGAACGCGGTCAGGTGCTGGCCAAGCCGGGTAGCATCACCCCGCACACGCGGTTTGAAGGGAACATTTACGTTCTCTCGAAGGACGAAGGCGGGCGTCACACGCCGTTCTTCAGCGGTTACAAGCCGCAGTTCTACTTCCGCACGACCGACGTGACGGGTAGCATCACGCTCCCCGAAGGCGTCGAAATGTGTATGCCTGGCGACAACGTCCGGGTTATTATCGAACTGATGGAAGGGATGCCCGTCGCAATGGACGAAGGCCTCCGATTCGCGATCCGCGAAGGCGGTCGTACGGTCGGTTCGGGCGTGGTTACCAAGATTCTCGCCGATCCAATCCCCGTGAAGGGTGCCGCACCCGTCAAGGGCTCACCACCAGCGAAGAAGTAAATTGCGGTTCGACAGCGAGCGAGTGGCTCGCTGTCGTCCGTTAGTCGCGTGTCGGTCCGTTGGCCGACACGGTTTTAGGTGCGTAGCTCAATTGGTAGAGCAGCGGTTTCCAAAACCGCAGGTTGAAGGTTCGAGTCCTTCCGCACCTGCTCCCGCCTCTGCCAAGCGGTTCGAACGCAAAGCCTGCAACCATTATCAATGCCCGTCAGCCAAGTAAGGATGGAAATGGCTACTGCCGTCCAACCCAATAGTTCGGTATCGACCGCCACGAACCCGAATACGCGACTGCTGTTCGCCAGCGTCGCCGGTGCCGCGTTCCTGATCGGTGGGGTAATCCTCGCAGGCTACGGCGTGCCACGACTGCTGAGCGAACTGCTGCCCAGCGGGAAATCGGCGACGTTCCTGTCTGCGTTTTTGCAGATCGCGGTCCAGATTGCGGCCATCGCCGGATTGGTCTACATCGGCTCGCAATTAGGCGGTGCGAATCCGCCCAAGGGACTTCGCGGCGGGATTTTCCTCGTCATTTCGTGTGTGATTGCCACCTTCTTCATCACTCGCGCGGTCGGCCTCACCTTCGGCGACATCCCCGGTGCGGTGGTCGCGGCAGCGCTCGTTTACGGCTCGTTCTGGTTTCTTACCAGCCCGCGCGGTATCGGAACGATGCACACCCTCGAAGAACACGGTTGGTTCCACGCAGTCGGCTACAAGCGAACGCAGGGCCGACGCATTCGCCAATACACGATTGGTGGCCTACTGTTGGTCGGACTCAGCGGCGTTTGGTCGATGATGAGCCACAACACGATCGGAACCGGCGATCTGGCGTATGCGATGCCGTTCGGCCTGAGCAAGCTCACCGTGCTTTCCAACAAGCAATACGCGGTGCCGATGTTGATCGCCGCTGCCGTCGTTTGGCTCGCATGGCGGGCCGTGAACATCCCAACGTTCGCGGACTTCCTCATTGCGACCGAAGCGGAAATCAACAAGGTGTCGTGGTCGTCGCGTAAGCGATTGATCCAAGACACCATCGTCGTGCTCGTTACGACGATATTACTGACGGGGTTCCTGCTCGTGATCGACTTGTTCTGGGGTTGGTTACTCGCCGACATTATTGGCGTGTTGCCGAAAGCGCCCCCGAAAGAGAACAAGTCCGATCCGACGCAATCAAGTAAATGGTAAGTAGGCAGACAAAGTCTAGTCCCCATTCCGAGTTAGACATGACGACCGACGACGTGACTACCGATTCCGAACCGATGACCGGCACAGCCACGGCGGTGGAAGACCCACCGGAACCGGACGCCGTCGAGAGCGCGGAACCGGTTCACGTTCCCGAACCGATCGCCGCCGAACCGGTGATCGAGAGCAAGAAGCGTTGGTATGTCGTCAAGGTCGCCAGCGGCCAAGAAGAGTCGATTAAGGCACGACTCGAGCGTAACGTCAAAGTCGAAGGACTCGAAGAGTTCATCGCGCAAATTATCATCCCCGTCGAGCGCGTGACCGAGGTCAAGAAGACGACTAAGAAAAACGAGAACGGCGAGAAGGTCACGAAAGAAAAGCGCGTCATCAAGGAAAAGAAGAAGTACCCCGGCTACTTGATGGCCGAGGTCGAATTCAACGACCAAGTTCTGTATCTGTTTCGCGAAACGAGCGGCGTCGGAGACTTCGTCGGCGGCGGGCCGAACAAGCCACCCGCGCCGATGAGCGACCGCGAAGTCGCCGTCATGCTCGGTACGGAACTCTCCGCTGCGGCGGGTGGCGACGTCAAAACCATGCGTAAAGTGAAGGTCAAAATCGACCTCGAAAAGGGCGACAAAGTCCGCCTGCGCGACGGTGCATTTGCTGGCCAAGAAGGCGAAGTTCTCGAAATCGCCGAAGCGAAAGACGACAACGACACGCCGAAAATCACCGTCGTCGTCCAGATGTGGGGCCGTCCCGTTACGATGGACAATCTCGAATTCTGGCAGGTCGATAAAATCTAGTCTACGCAGTCTCTCCGCAGAATCTTAGCAAAATCGCACGCTTTCGATGGACGAAGGCACCCGCTTTTCGTAGACAACTAATTCCAAAATAATCGTATTGAAGGTGGATTCATGGCGAAGCAGGTCACCGCACAAGTCAAGTTGCAATGCCCCGGCGGCTCGGCAACACCCGCACCGCCCGTCGGGCCTGCTCTGGGTGCTCACGGCGTCAACATCGGTCAGTTCGTGAAGCAGTTCAACGAAAAGACCGCTGGCCCCGAAACGAAGGGTCTGATGCTGCCCGTGATTATCACGGTGTACTCGGATCGCTCGTTCGAGTTCAAAATCAAGTCGCCACCGGCTGCGGTGCTAATTAAGCTCGCCGCGAAGATTCCTGCCGGCAAGAAGCAAGGCAAGGAAGTCATCCCCGCCGAGATGAAGAAGCAAGGCAAGTACAAAGGCTTCACGCTGACGCAGAAGCAGATTTCCGAAATCGCCACGAAGAAGTTCACCGACCTGAACGCCCGCGATGTCGAACACGCTTCGCGAATCATCGCAGGCACAGCACGCAGCATGGGTATCGTCGTCGTCGAGTAAAAACCAAATGCAGGCGGGCCGCCTACACCACAATTGACGTTGTCGATGGCCTGCCGAATTACTAACAAACTAATTCTTCCCGATTGTCGCGATCGGTAGTTTCGACGCGACAGCGGGTTATTTTCGTTTCTGGTACTGCCAGGAGCGAGTTTCTCGAAGAAGTGATCCGAGACCATGGCCAAAGAGAACGACGCCGCTATTCAGGCCGAGGGGAAACCCCAGGCCGAGGCGAAGGCCAGTCCGGTTTCCGCGCCGAAAGCAACGACTGCACCGGCCGGTAACGCGACTGCCTCCGCAGGGGTAGACCCCAATGCACCGAAGCGCAAGAAGACACCGGGCAAGCCACCGCGCCGCGGCAAAAAGCTGCGGAACATTCTCAAGAACATCGAGAAGCGCGTCGGCGATGCGGGACAGATTCCGCTGAAGCAGGGCCTCGTCCTCCTGAAGCAAATCAAGCGTGCGAAGTTCGACGAAACCGTCGAGCTGCACATCAACCTCGGCATCGACTCCACGCAGTCCGACCAAATGGTTCGCGGTACCGTCCCACTGCCACACGGGCTGGGCAAGACGGTCCGCGTCGTCGTGTTCTGCCAAGGCGAAAACGTGGCGAAAGCCAAAGCCGCCGGTGCCGACTACGCCGGCTCGGCCGACCTCGTGGAAAAGATCCAGAAGGAAAACTGGCTCGATTTCGACGTGGCGATCACGACGCAAGACATGATGCCGCAAGTGTCGCGTTTGGGTAAAATCCTCGGGCCACGCGGCCTGATGCCCACGCCCAAAGCGGGTACGGTGATTTCGGCCAACGCCGATGTCGCAGCCGCCGTCAAGGAATTCAAGGCGGGCAAGGTCGAGTATCGTTCGGACAAAACCGGGCAGATCCACTGCGGCGTCGGCAAGTTGTCGTTCGACGACCAAAAACTGGTCGAGAACATCACGACCTTGATCGAAGCCGTTCGCGGTGCGAAACCTTCGGGCATCAAAGGCAACTACATCAACGGCATCGTGCTCTCCGCAACGATGTGCCCCGGTATCCGGGTGACGATCTAACCAACCACCCGCGCCGTTCGCCGTCACGCCCGCTCACCGGGTCGTTTGAAAGCGAACTCGCAAAGATACATAAGGCAACATCGCGATGAGCAAGAAGATCAAAGAGTTCGAACTGAAAGCCTTGCGAAAGTCTTTCGAAGGCATCACGAGTTACATCGTGCTCGAACCGATCAAGGTCGATTCCTTGACCGATTCGAACTTCCGCAAGACGCTCCGCAGCAAAAAAGTTCACGTTCGCATGGTGAAGAACACCTTGGCGAAGAAGGTACTTTCCGAGAACGGCGTCAACGTCGGCGAGTGGGGCGGCATCACGCTGCTTTGCTACGGCAGCGAGAGCGTCAAGGGCCTCGCCTCGGCGGTCGATACCGCGATCAAGGATGCCCGTAAGGATCCGAAGTTACCCGAAAAGTTCAAAGTCAAAACGGCCGTCGCCGACGGGATCGTGATCCCGTTCGAGATGGCGAAGACCTTGCCGACCCGCCTCGAAGCGATCGGCGATGTGCTTTCCGCAATCCTCGGGCCAGGTGCCAGCCTCGCGGCGGCCCTTACCGGACCCGGCTCGGAAATCGCCAGCATTCTGACGACGATCGAAGAAACGAAACCGACCGAAACGGCAGCAGTGGTCGACGCACCCGTCGAACCCCCCGCAGCCTAAACCGAACCGATTTCAGCGGTCGAGCGACCGCTGGTCATAAGTTGCTATTACGCGAAGCCGGATTGCTTCACCCGGCACTACTTCACCGAAAGGGATCTACCGATGAGCGCAGTTGCAGAATTGGGCGACAAAATTTCCAAGTTGACGATCGCCGAGGCCGTCGAACTCAAGACGTACCTGAAAGAAACCTACAAGATCGAGCCAGCCGCCGGCGGCGGTATGATGGCTGCCGCACCCGTTGCGGGTCCGGTCGCAGCGGCTGCTGAGCCGACGGAATTCAACGTCATCCTCGAAGCGGGCTTCGACGCGACGAAGAAGATTCAGATCATCAAGGTGGTTCGCGAGATCACCGGCCAAGGTCTGGCCGAAGCCAAGGCGACCGTCGAAGGCGCGCCGAAGGCGATCAAGGAAAACGTCGACAAGAAGACGGCAGAAGACCTCAAGAAGAAGGTCGAAGACGCCGGTGCCAAGGTGACTGTCAAGCCAGCGTAAATGCGATGCGAAGAATTCCCGAAGATTCCGAAAAGAATTTTCGGGAATTTGGCATCGGATTTTGACTGGATTTTCAGCGTTTCGGTAATTTGACTGACAAAAACGTACTCGGACCACTCGACAATGTCGGTGTTCCGGGTATTAATGTTTATTGACGGTAGCAGACTACATTCCCGACTTTGCCGAATCGGCCCAACCGATCACGCCAGTCGTCCCGCACAGCCAGTGGTGACAATGCACGCTACCCACTTGCTTATGCCTATCGAATCTCCCCCACATGCTTTCACACCGGATTTCGGTCCATCACTTGGATCTCTCTTCGGTCGAATTCCGCCTCACCGGTTGGTATTTCGGCCCAGTTTGCTGATTTGTCGATTCGCCGTGCTCGAATCGTCGCGGAATTCATAACGACTTTCTTCGACTGACGCAAGCCCCGTTGTCATGTGACATCGGTTGTCGTCGTGTCGATTTCCCGTTTGTTGGCAGGAGCAAGATCGATGCCCATCCCGGCAGTACGAATTATCGCCCCAACCGTCGAGCGGAACTTCGGTCGCTTCGGCGATGCCGCACAAGTTCCGAACCTCACGGAAGTCCAGACTCGCTCGTACGACCGCTTTTTGCAGCTCGACGTGGGTTACGATCGCCGAACCCCGACCGGTCTCGAAGGGGTGATGCGCGAGATTTTCCCGATTGAAAGCTACGACAAGAAATCGTCGCTCGAGTACATCAAGTACGAACTCGGCAAGCCGCGTTACGACCCCGACGAATGCCGTCAGCTTCGCCTGACGTACGGCCGGCCGTTCCGCGTCTGGTTGCGTTTGCGCAAGGCGGACGGCACCTCGCAAGAGGAAGAAGTCTATCTCGGCGACATGCCGATCATGATCGGTGGCGGCGAGTTCATCATCAACGGGGCCGAGCGCGTCGTCGTCAGCCAGTTGCACCGTTCGCCGGGCGTCGACTTCGTCGTCGAGCGCGAAGCGGACAAGGATTTGCACTCGTGCCGGGTCATCCCGGAACGCGGTAGCTGGATCGAAATCAACGTCACGAAGAAGGAAACCTTCGGCGTCCGCATCGACCAGTCGGGCAAGTTCTCGGCCGTGACGTTGTTGCGGGCAATGGACCCACAGTACAGCGGCACGCCGGCGATCATCCGCGAGTTCTTCACGCCGATTACGCTGAAAATGAAGGATGCCACGACCCGCGATAAGCTCGTCGGCAATCCCGAACTGACGATCCCGCCGATGATCGCAGTCGATGAAGTGATCGACCCCGAAACGGGCGAAATCTACGTCGATGCGGGCAAGCCGTTCACGCGCGAAACCGTCGACAAGATCATGCTCACGCTGATCAAGGAAGTCACGGCGATCGAGACGCCGAAAGACGGCATCGTTCTGCAATCGCTCGTCGAAGACGGTACCGATTCGCACGAATCCGCACTGCTGAAAATCTACCAGCGACTGCGTCCGGGTAACCCGGCGCAACTCGACAAGGCCCGCGATCTGTTCAAGGAAAAGTTCGCGGACCCGAACCGCTATCGGCTCGGTCGCGTCGGTCGTTTCCGCATTAACCGGAAGTTCGATCAGAACGTCCCCGAAACGGAAATGACGCTGCGTGCGGTGGACTTCGTCAACGCGATCAAGTACTTGCTCGACCTGCGTGCGGGTAAGGGCGGCGTCGACGACATCGACCACCTCGGGAATCGCCGCTTGCGGACGATCGACGAACTGGCCGCCGACGAACTGCGTAAAGGCTTCCTGAAGCTTCGCCGGACCGTGCAAGAGCGGATGGCGATCAAGAGCCTCGAAGATATGTCCCCGCGGACGCTCATCAACCCGAAGAGCGTGTCGGCGGCGATCGAATACTTCTTCGGACGCAGCGAATTGTCGCAGGTCGTCGACCAAACGAATCCGCTCGCCCAACTGACGCACGAGCGTCGTCTCTCCGCACTCGGGCCAGGGGGTCTGAACCGGAAGCGTGCGGGCTTCGAAGTCCGCGACGTGCATATCTCGCACTACGGCCGCATTTGCCCGATCGAAACCCCGGAAGGGACGAACATCGGTCTGATTTCCTCGCTGTCGATCTTCGCGGAAATCGACGAGTACGGCTTCCTCATCACGCCGTACCGGAAGGCTTTGAAGGGCCGCCTGACGGAAGAAGTGGTGAAGCTGCGTGCCGATGAAGAATCGCAACTGCGGATCGCGCCAGCCGATACCGAAACCGACAACGGTCGGATTTCCGTCGACCGCGTCAACGGTCGCGCCAGCGGCGATTTGACCACGATTCAAGCGGATATGATCGATTACCTCGACATTTCGCCGAAGCAGATGGTCGGCGTGTCGGCCGGGTTGATCCCGTTCCTCGAGCACGACGATGCGAACCGCGCGTTGATGGGCTCGAACATGCAGCGCCAGGCGGTGCCGCTGTTGGTGACCGAACCTCCGATCGTCGCAACCGGTCTGGAGAAGGAAGTCGCTAAGCACTCGGGGATGTTGGTCCGCGTGCAAGAAGAAGGCACGGTCGTTTACGTCGACTCCGAGCGAGTCAAGATCGAGGAAAAGGACAAGATCGTTCGCGAGTACGTGTTCCGCAAGTTCCACGGGTTGAACGAGCGAACCTGCTTGAACCAGAAGCCGATCGTCAAGATGGGCCAGAAGGTCAAGAAGTCGCAGATCATCGCCGACGGTGCCGCCACCTATCAGGGCGAACTCGCGCTCGGCCGGAACGTGCTCGTCGCGTTCATGTCGTGGGAAGGTTACAACTTCGAAGACGCGATCATCATCAGCGAACGCCTCGTGAAGAACGACACGTACACGTCGTTGCACATCGAAGAGTTCGAGATCGAAATTCGCGAAACGAAGCTCGGTAAGGAAGAATTCACCCGCGACATTCCGAACGTGTCGCCGAAGGCGCTCTCGAACCTCGACGATCACGGCATCGTGGCCGTCGGTACGTTCGTGAAGCCCGGCGATATCCTCGTCGGCAAGGTTTCGCCGAAGTCGCGATCCGAACTGACGCCGGAAGAGAAGCTGTTGCACGCCATCTTCGGGCGTGCGGGCGAAGACGTCAAGAACGACTCGCTCGAAGTGCCATCGGGCATCGAAGGCGTCGTCATCGACACGCACCGGTTCAGCCGCCGTGCCAGCATGACGGAAGACGAACGCAAGGAAATGACGCAGCACGAGAAGCGAATCGGCGGCGAGTATTCCGAAAAGATCGCAGCTCAGTTCCGCGAGTTCGTCGATGCACTCGAACAGATTCTCGACAAGAAGGAACTCAAGGATCCGAACACCGGCAAGACGCTCGGTGCCGACAAAGACGACGAAGTCATGGCCGAACAAGCCAAGGCGTTCAAGCTCGAAAACCTCGACATTCGCAGCCCGGACAAAGTGAAGTCGGCGACGAAGGTCTACTACCGTCACTGGGAACGCATCCAGTTCTTCATCGACGAACAAGAGCGCAAGCTCAACTCGTTGAAGCGCGGCGACGAACTCGGCAGCGGCATCCAGCAAATGGTGAAGGTCTACGTCGCCACAAAGCGGGTGATCTCGGTCGGCGACAAGATGGCAGGCCGCCACGGTAACAAGGGTGTGATCTCGAAGGTTCTCCCAGAAGAGGACATGCCGTACCTGCGCGATGGCACGCCGGTCGACATCCTGCTGAATCCGCTCGGCGTGCCGAGCCGGATGAACGTGGGCCAGATTCTCGAAACCCACCTGGGTTACGCCGCCGCGAAGCTCGGATTCAAAGCGATAACTCCCGTGTTCGACGGGGCACCAGAATCGGAAATCAAGGCGGCACTCGTCGAAGCGGGCGAGTCCGACACCGGCAAGAGCGTCCTCATCGACGGCCGTACCGGCGACCCGTTCGAGCAACCGGTGACCGTCGGCTACATCTACATGCTGAAGTTGCACCACTTGGTCGACGACAAGGTTCACGCACGGGCGACGGGGCCATACTCGTTGATTACGCAACAGCCACTGGGCGGGAAGGCTCGCTTCGGCGGTCAGCGATTCGGCGAAATGGAAGTGTGGGCGCTCGAAGCCTACGGGGCGGCGTTCATCCTGCAAGAACTGCTCACCGTGAAGTCCGACGACGTCGAGGGACGGACGAAGATTTACGAGAGCATGGTCAAGGGCGAGAACACGCTGGAAGCCGGCACCCCCGCGAGCTTCGACGTGTTGACGCACGAGATCCGCGGCCTGGGTCTCAACATGCAATTGGAGAAGAAGCGCGTCGAGATGTAAGCCGTCGATGGACGGAGGTCATCATGCAAACCGTGTTGACGTTCTCTGAGGCCGGTGGCCATCCGGACAACCAAGATGTCGTGCTGGTGCGGACCCATCCCGCCCGGCCCGACTTGACGGTTGCCTTGGTGGCCGACGGACAAGGCGGTCAGTCCGGTGGCGGGCGGGCGGCAGAACTCGCCTGCCAGATGGCGTGGAAACTCGCCAGCGAGTTCGACCCGGTTGGACTGCTCGATCCACGCGCATGGGCTTACGTCCTACGGCATGTGGATTTGGCCGTTGAACTGGACGCGACCGCCGGGTTTACGACGTTGGTCGCACTCGGACTTACGCCGAACCGGGTTGTTGGAGTTTCTAGCGGCGACAGCGTCGCAATCGCGGTCGCCTCGGGTGGGGCATCGGAAGTGACCGCGGGGCAACCCAAAAACCCGCCGGTCGGCTCCGGCACTGCGGTCGGCCGGACGTTCGACCGGCCGCTCGAAGCCCCCTGGCGGGTCGCTTTGATGACCGACGGCGTTTGGAAGTTCGCTGGCCTTGACCGCGTCCTCGCTCTGGTTCGGAATACGACGCCTGATGTGTTGCTTTCCGAGTTACAGATGACCGCCCGGCGACACGGCACGGGCGACTATTACGACGACTTCACGCTGGCCGTGATCGATTACGACGGCCGGCTCTGATTGCCTCGCAAGCAATCGACGATGTTCAGACCGCACACTCCTGGGGACTTTTCATACATGAGTACGCCCGCCCCGCTGTCCGCTGCCGCGATTGCCGAAGCGAACAACTACGACCGCATCAACGACTACGGGGCCGTGCGCATCAGCCTCGCATCCCCGCACGACATCCGGTCGTGGTCCTTCGGCGAAGTCAAGAAGCCGGAGACGATCAACTACCGCACCTACCGGCCGGAAAAAGACGGCCTGTTCTGCGAGCGCATTTTCGGGCCGGAAAAGGACTGGGAGTGTACCTGCGGCAAGTACCGCGGCATGAAGTACAAGGGCATGATCTGCGACCGCTGCGGCGTCAAGGTGACGCACAGCCGCGTCCGTCGCAAGCGCATGGGCCACATCGAACTCGCCGCCCCGACTGTGCACATCTGGTTCTTCAAGGCGATGCCGTCGCGCCTCGGCACTTTGTTGGACATGAAGACTTCGAGCCTTGAGAAGATCATCTACTTCCAGGACTACGTCGTCATCGACCCCGGCGAGACGCCGCTGAAGGAGCGTCAACTGTTGACGGAAGACGAGTTCCGCCACTACCGCGCCGAGCACGGCGACACCTTTGAAGTGGATATGGGCGCGGAGGCCATCAAGAAACTCCTCGAAAAGCTCGACCTCGTGGCCGTGTCCCGCGACCTGCGCGAGCGCCTCGACGCCGAAATGCTCAAGGGCTTGAAGGCGTCGAAGCAGCGGACGAAGGACCTCGTCAAGCGGCTCAAGACCGTCGAGAGTCTGCGCGACTCGGCCAACAAGTGCGAGTGGATGGTCCTGGAGTGCATCCCGGTCATCCCGCCCGACCTGCGGCCGCTGGTGCTGCTGGAGAGCGGTAACTTCGCCACGTCGGACTTGAACGACCTGTACCGCCGCATCATCAACCGCAACAACCGGCTCAAGAAGCTCGTCGATTTGAACGCGCCGGAGGTCATCATCCGCAACGAGAAGCGGATGCTGCAACAGTCGGTGGACGCGCTGTTCGACAACAACCGCTGCAAGCGGCCCGTGCTGGGTTCGTCCAACCGGCCGTTGAAGTCGCTCACGGACATGATCAAGGGCAAGCAAGGCCGGTTCCGCGAGAACTTGCTGGGCAAGCGGGTCGATTACTCGGCCCGGTCGGTCATCGTCGTCGGGCCGGAACTCAAGCTGCACCAGTGCGGCCTGCCCAAGAAGATCGCGCTCGAACTCTACCAGCCGTTCATCATTCGCCGCTTGAAAGAACTCGGCCACGCCGACACGATCAAGTCCGCGAAGAAGATGCTGGAGCGCAAGGAAGACCAGGTTTGGGACATCCTCGAAGAGGTCACCAAGCACCACCCGGTGTTGCTGAACCGTGCCCCAACGCTGCACCGGATGGGGATTCAGGCGTTCGAGCCGACGCTCATCGAAGGCAACGCCATCCGCATTCACCCGCTGGTGTGCAAGGGCTTCAACGCCGACTTCGACGGCGACCAGATGGCCGTCCACCTGCCGCTCTCGATCGAGGCGCAGGTCGAGTCTTACGTCTTGATGATGTCCACGAACAACATTTTCAGCCCCGCCAACGGCAACCCGATCATCACGCCGTCGCAAGACATCGTGATGGGCTGCTACTGGGTCACCGCGTCGCGCGGCGAAGAGGGCGAGAAGGTCGAGGCCGGCGAGGGGATGCTGTTCCACTCGCCGCAAGAAGTCTTCCAGGCGCACGCCGAGGGCAAGTTGGGCCTGCACGCCCGCATCCAGGTCAAGCTGCCGCTCGACAAATTGGTCGTCAGCGAGGTCAAGAACGACCGCGGGGCCAAGGTCGCCGAGGAGATTCCGCGGAAGCCGAACGGCCTCGTGCGGACCACCGTCGGTCGGGTGATCTTCAACGACATCTTGCACGCCAAGATGGCCTTCTACGACCTGGCGTTGGGCAGTAAGTACCTGTCGCGCATCATCGCCGACTGCTACCAGGTGCTCGGCCGCCGGGACACGATCACGCTGCTCGACAAGATGAAGGAGATCGGCTTCCGCGAGTCCACCAAGTCGGGCCTCAGCTTCGCGTCGAGCGACCTGCGGACGCCGGACGCGAAGGACGAGATTCTCCGCCGCAAGGAGAAGGAAGTCGAGAAGTTCCGCAAGCAGTACGAGCGCGGCCTGATGACCAACGACGAGCGGTACAACAAGACGCTCGAGCAGTGGAACGAGGCCCGCGAAGAGATCACCAAGCAGCTCATGACCGACCTCGCGGCCGACCGCCGGCCGGACGAAACGGGCCGCGTCGTGCCGTATTTGAACCCCATCTACCTGATGGCCAACTCGGGTGCCCGGGGCAGCATCGAGCAGATCCGCCAGTTGGCCGGCCTGCGGGGTTTGATGGCCAAGCCGTCGGGCGAGATCATCGAGACGCCGATCAAGAGCAACTTCCGCGAGGGGCTGAACGTCCTCGAATACTTCAGCTCGACGCACGGTGCCCGCAAGGGCCTGGCCGACACGGCGCTCAAGACGGCCGACTCGGGCTACCTGACGCGAAAGCTCGCCGACGTGGCCCAGAACGTCGTCGTGACGATGCACGACTGCGGGACCACGCAGGGCACGACCAAGGGGATCATGTACAAGGGCGACGCGATCGACCGGCCGCTGTACGACGCGGTCCGCGGTCGCGTCAGCCGAAACACGATCTACCACCCGACGACGGGCGAGGCGCTGATCGAAGAGAACGAGATGATCTCGCCCGAAAAGGCGAAGCTCATCGAGCGGCTGGGGCTGGACAAGATCACGGTGCGCAGCCCCATGTACTGCCAGGCGACGCTCGGCATCTGCCGGCTGTGCTACGGCATGGACCTGGCCACCGGGGCGCTCGTCGAGGAGGGCATGGCGGTCGGCATCATCGCCGCCCAGTCGATCGGCGAGCCGGGCACGCAGTTGACGATGCGCACCTTCCACATGGGCGGGGCGGCGTCGTCCAAGGACTCCATCGACACGGAGTACAAGTCGAAGAAGGGCGGCGTCATCCAGATCGAGCGCATCAAGGTCGTGACCAACGACCAGGGGCAGAAGATCGCGCTCGCCCGGACCGGCGAAATCCTCGTCCTCCGCGGCAAGCTCGGCCCGGTCGTCGAGCGGTGTTCGGTGCCCAACGGGTCCGAAATGCTCGTGACCGAAGGCCAGGAGATTCCCGAGGGAACGGTGCTGGCCAAGTGGGACCCGCACAGCCTGCCCATCCTCTGCGAAGAGGGCGGGAAGGTCCGCTGGGTGGACATCAAGGAGGGCGAAACCCTCCGCCGCGAGCGGGACGCCGTCACCGGCGTGGACCGGTTCACGATCATGGAGCACAAGGGCGACCTGCACCCGACGATCCAGATCGAGGACGCCAAGGGCAACGTGCTCCTGTCGTACTTCATCCCCGAGAAGGCCAACCTGCAAGTCGTCGATAAGCAGAAGGTCTCGGCCGGGGCACTGCTGGCCAAGATGCCCCGCGAAGTCTCGAAGCAGCAGGACATCACCGGGGGCCTGCCCCGCGTGACCGAACTGTTCGAGGCCCGCCGCCCGCGCAGCCCGGCCGTCATGGCCGAGGTGTCCGGCAAGGTCCGCATCGGGGACAAGAAGCGCGGCAAGCGCATCATCTGGATTCAGCCCGAGACGGACGACGGCAAGGTGACCGGCGAGGAGCGCGAGCACCAGGTGCCGGCCGGGACGAACCACCGCGTCAACACCGGCGAGTACGTCAAGGCGGGCGAGCCGCTCGTGCCCGGGCCGCTCGTCCCGCACGACATCCTCCGCGTCTCGGGGACCGAGGCCGTGCAGGACTACATGACCCGCGAGGTCCAGGCCGTCTACCGCCTGCAGCGCGTGGACATCGACGACAAGCACATCGAGATCATCGTCTCGCAGATGCTCCGCAAGGTGAAGGTCGAGACGATGGGCGACACCGGCCTGCTCCCGGGGTTGGT
>JAYVXI010000002.1:0-2864 GCA_043785305.1 Limnoglobus sp.
GTCAACCACGTACCGGCTTACCCGTCGTATCGCACGATGGGCGCAACGCTTCTCAGCAAATCGGGCACTGGCGACGAGAACCGCAAGTACTGGGTGCCGCTATTCGAGAAGTACCGCGTGCCCGTCGTGCTCGAACACCACGACCACACCTTCAAGCGGACGAAGCCGCTGATTAACGGCCTCGCCCACGACAACGGCGTGCTATACCTCGGCGACGGCTCGTGGGGTCGTATCCGCCCGTCGCAGAAACCCGAAAAGCTCGGCCACATGGCGATCATGGCGGGCGAATATAACCTGACGTTGCACCGGATACAGGGGAAGGATCGCTTCCACATGGCCCTCGACGAAACGGGCCGCGTGATGGACGTCAGCCACTCGGGCCAACGCACGCAAGGGCTATTTGAGTCGCGCCAGCGGCGAAGGGATAAGATTTGAGATGGGCTGTAAGATTTTACGAAACATTCTTCAATCAACCCTTAATCGCCGTGTCGGATACCGATCATCTGGTCAATCTTTCGTTTCGGGCTTGAAGAGAACGAGTATCCCAATGACAGTGTTGGTGTCGTCAGCAGTCGGCGAGGAAAAATTGACTATGATCCCCATTTTGAGGTAGTTCCACCATGCATTGACGCGAGGAGAAGAACTATCTTCGGCCGTTTCCGGGTCGCCGAGTTTCTTTTTGATATCCTTGGATTTGTCCTTCGGTTCCAATCCCTTCGGTAAATCTCCGGTATATTCTTTGAAGCCATCCTTCGGTTCCAGATACAAAAATAGAGTTTTCAAATTCCCGTTCTCATCGAATTGCACAGACAAACCATGATTGTGCCAGCTGTGAAAGAAAGTGGTGCCTTCAATGCCTCCAACAAAGTAAGAAGCGACTGGCAGTTCATCGATCGAATTGCGGAACTCTTGAACCTCTTTGCTCAAATGATTTTTACCGAGTAGCGACTTTAATTTGTCAACGCTGATTTTTGCAGGCGCTTTCGGTACTGGGGCTGCGGACGTTGTGACCGTGCCCACGCCAAACGCGATTCCGCAAATTAGGACTGCGATCAAGAACGAAGAGTGACGGCTAAATAACATGGGAAATTACCTGTTTTGGGAAAGGTGCGTCCCAATCGAATCGACTGAGACGCTTGAAGTTCATCTGTTATTGCGCCTGACCGGCCAGTCTCTCCAACTCGTATCGTCGCTGGGCGTTGGTGCCACCACCTTGAAAGGTCCATGCTTCGTCGTGGGCGGCACCGCCATTGCGAGCAGCTTTGTACTGCGTATATTGGGCTTCAACAATATTTTGAATTCCACCAATAGCAAGGTTCACACCTCGGCTATATGCGTCCAGAAACGCTTTGCGGGGATCGCCTTTCAAGCCTTTTTTGCCTGTATCGAGGATCTTCTGAAGGATTTGCAGCTCATTCGTGCCATCGAATTTAACCCCATCCGTCGAAAGTCGACCCATCAACTCACCACGACGAATTTTATCAGCATTAGACGGCGCTGCCTTTTTCGTCAGCGATTCGAGTTCGGTCAGTTCCGCTTCAGAAAGTGGTGACTTGTCGGCCAACGCACTGCTGTAAGCGGCGAAAGCGTCGAAATTACCTCCCGCGTAACTCGAGGATTGCATTGCCACGACCTGGAACATTTCGTCGGCAGCGCGGATCAGTGCATTGGATAATGCCCATTGAAACGCATTCTCCATCATGATCGCAAGTTGTTCGTCAGTCATCACCGTAGTCGGTGGCGTCGTCGTAGTCGGTGGCGTCGTCGCCGAAGTGGGCGGCGGATTCGTACTATCACCGGTTCCGGTTGTCGCGATGGGGGGGGGGCATAACGACTGCAGGGGTCGTGCTGCCCGATGTGTCGGGTGGTTGACCCGTCGTTGTTGACGGCAACACCAGTTCGCTGAGCGGTTCGAGATTGAGGCGAAAACGATTCGTACTCATAACGTGATCCTGAGAGAGGTGAGATGGTTTGGAGTCAAACCAAAAGCAATTTACACAGGAAACGTGCCGCCTGCAATCTAATTATTCGCGATTTGTCATTTTTTCTGAACAAACTGCTTTTCAGCTTCAAATCATGGCCATTCTGGCGGGCGAGTATCACCTGACGCTTCACCGGATTCTGGGGAAGGATCGCTTCCTCGCGGTACCGTCACCATATGGGTGATTCCCATCCGGTGTGCGGCGCGTTACACTTTCTGATATGCCACCGTTTTTTGCCGAACTCGGATCGTCGATCGTGCCCACACGCCGCGACTGGCTGCGTGTGGGAGTGCCGTCGCTGTTAGCGGCTACGTTACCTCGGTTGCGTGCGGATTCGCGTCGACCGGGTTTCGGGCGGGCGAAGTCGGTACTCGTCGTCTTCACGAGTGGTGGGCAAAGCCAACTCGATACGTGGGATCCGAAACCCGATGCGCCGGTCGAAATTCGCGGTGCGTTCGGGAGCATCCCGACGGCAATCCCCAGCGTGAGGTTTTGCGAACACCTGCCGCAACTCGCGAAAATCGCCGACCAATTCAGCATCGTTCGTAGCGTCACGCACGATGACCTCGATCATGGCTCGGCGTGTTACTTGGCACTCACGGGTCAACGTCATCCGCAAAAGTCGTCGAACCCGCCGCCGAAGCCGACGGACTTCCCGGCGCTCGGGGCGATTCTCAAACGGGTTCGCCCGACGGATCGTTTTCCGCAAACGGCCGTTCACGTGAACGGCCCGCTGCTCGCGCCGTTGGAAGTGTCGCCGGGGCAGTACGGCGGGTTTCTCGGCCGCGGCTACGACCCGTACACCGTAGGCAATGTCACGGAAACCGAGGATCTCGTCGAAGGGTTTGCATTCCCGGAAAATGTTTCGCTCGAACGAGCCGC
>JAYVXI010000003.1:0-9340 GCA_043785305.1 Limnoglobus sp.
GTGAAAACGGGCGGATGTCACGCACCCGACCCCTTGCGGGGAATCGGCTCAGAAGCGACTGTGCATCCACATCGCGACGGAAAGCGCAACTTCAAAACTAGCGCGTCGGGCTAACAAAAATGGTTTATTAGACCGGTGACGTGTTATTTCCGACCGTGTGAAGTATAGGTCGTCGCTCGAATCGGCGAACCGGTGAGTGCGTCGTGTCGCGACAATCCACGCTAGATTTTTATGCGTTCGGGCCTACGCATCGGCTGGAATTGTCGTAATTAAGAAACGGACCCGCCAAACACCTCGCCGAGTTCACCATGATTGCCGAACCGACACTGCTCCCGACGCGCAAGGCACGCTGGTTGGCGCTGGCGGCCGCACTGCTCGGCTGGATGTTCGACGGTATGGAAATGGGCTTATTTCCGCTCGTGGCGAAGTCTGCACTCGCGGAACTGATGGGGGCGAGCATCGGCGATAACCGCGTCGCGAACTCGTACGGCGTCATCATTGCCATGTTTCTGGTCGGGGCTGCGACGGGTGGCGTGCTGTTCGGCTGGCTCGGCGATCGTATCGGTCGCGTGCGCGCCATGACGGTGAGCGTGCTCGTCTATTCGCTGTGTAGTGGGCTAAGTGCCGCTTCTCAGGAAGTCTGGCAACTGGCAGGGTTGCGGTTCATCGGGGCGCTCGGCATGGGCGGCGAATGGGCGCTCGGCGTGGCACTCGTGATGGAGCTTTGGCCGAATTCATCGAGGGCTTGGCTCGCCGGTTGGATCGGTGCGTTCGGCAACCTCGGCTACGCATTGATCGGCTCGATTGCCTACACGTTGCTGCAATTCGGCGGCGGCGAAATACCTAATTTTCTCGTTCAAATTGGCTGTCCGGAGTCGTGGGCACGCTCTCTGACCGCCAATGGAAATTGGCGGTTACTGATGCTCATCGGCGCGGTCCCATCGCTGATGACGCTGTTGCTACGGCTGTTCGTACCGGAGTCCGAGAAGTGGCGAGCCGAGAAGAAAACCGGCCGAGTCTCGAATTGGTCTACGCGGGATTTGCTCGGCGTGCTGATCGGAGCCATCGCCGCCACTGTCATGATCTACGTGTGGGCGACCGATGTCTCGCAGTGGGGCGACTTCGGTTTCGATCACACGTTGACGCTGCGAATTCTCGTCTCCATCGCGTGCCTGATTACGGTCACGGCGGGCTACTTATACCCCGTGCGCTGTTACTTGCGGCGCGTGGGGTTGCCCGTCGCGGAACGGCGTACCACCATTCGGCGAATGCTACTCGCGGCGGGTCTGAGCGGCGTGCCGTTGTTGGCGACGTGGTCCGGCGTGATGTGGATGTACAAGTGGGTCGGCTCGGTGAACTTCCCCGCGCCCGCCGAAGCGATCCCACTGATGCAGATTTCCTCATCGTTAGGGGCGGCATTCGGCTGCGTTCTCGGTGCGGTACTGGGCGGACGTTACGGCAGACGAATCGTGTACGCGATTATGTGTTTGCTCTCGTTCGTCGTCATGGTTGGCTTCTACAAGTTGAACACCCAGTACGGCACCACACTCATCTTGTCCGCAGGACTGATGGGCATGACGACGGCCTCGTTCTACGGCTGGCTGCCGCTGTATCTGCCCGAGTTATTTCGCACGTCGGTCCGTGCCACCGGGCAAGGATTCGCCTTTAACTTCGGCCGAATCATCGCGGCCGTCGGCAACTTACAGATGGCGAACCTGTTGCGGTTGTTCGACAACGACTACGGTAACGCCTGTGCCGCAGTGGGTGCCGTTTACTTCGTCGGACTCATCCTGATCGCTTTCGCACCAGAAACGAAAGGGAAACCATTACCGGAGTAGGGAAGTGAAGGATTGTACTTTGAACGGGGTGATTCGATACGTTTTTGTTATTGATACGCACACCATCGCAGAAACGACAAAAATTCCTCGCTAGCGCGTCGGGCTAACGGGGCGGGGGTTATTACTTCGCCCGTGTGAAGATCGTGCCTAGCACGCGCAGTGCGTCGGGGGTGGTTTTGCCGATGCGAAACTCGACGAGTTGATCTTCGAGAAAGCTTTCGGTCGTGCGGAACGTGTCGCCTTGCCACGGTTCGAGTGGCGTGCGGAACGTGCTCCATTCAAAGCGCAATCCGTTTTTGTCGCGTGCGATTGTCGCCGTGCCGTAGGCGGGGTCTTCGTAGGTGCCCACGTAGCGATCGAGTTCGAGCGTCGGCACGATGTCCGCACGGCGGGCGCGATTGCGGGCAGTCACCTCAGATGCGTTTTGCGCTGCCTCTTCGCGAACAACGGTTAAGAGTTTTGCGTTCCAATCGATCGTGGGCAACCCGAGCATTTTGTCGATGAGCGAGTTCGTGAGTGCCGTATTCATCTTCGTATCGTGCAAATTATTGAGTAGCGCGATGCCGAGGTTTTCGTCGGGCAGTAGCGTGATCTGAATGCGGAACCCGTCGATCATTCCGCCGTGCGCGACGACTTTTCGACCGCGATAATCGTAGGCAATCCAACCCATCGCGTAACTCATCTGCACCGTTTCGGGGTTCAATCGCTTCAGGCTGCCCTCCATCGGCATGATCGTTTGCGGCGACTTCGTGATCGTCAGTTGCTCCTCGGATACCCGGCGTTTCCCGGCGTGCGTGCCGTTCGCCAATTGGAACCGCAACCACGGAACGAGGTCGCGGGCGGGCAGGTTGATCGACCCTGCCGGGTTGGGCGTTGGCACCTCGTACCACGGCTCGACGCGAATGCGACCATCCTTTTGTTCGCGGTGCCCGGAGGCACGATCTGCGGCGAGGAATGCAGCGTCTTTCGTGGAAAAGGTCGTGTGCGTCATGCCGAGGGGTTCGGTGATTCGCGAACGAACGAGTTCGTGCCACGGTTGTTCCGCGCGGTTCGTGAGGGCCTTCCCCGCCGCGAGGAACATCAGCGTGGAATACTCGAAACTACTGCGGAACGGGCGATCGACGGGCAGCTTTGCCATGCGACGGAACAACTCGGCTTCATCCCACGGTGCGCGATACCAAAGCATATCGTGGCCCCGAACGCCGGTGCGATGCGAGACGAGGTCGCGCAGTGTGGCCAGTGCGTCGACGTGCGGATCGGAAAGATGGAACTCGGCGAAGTGCTTGCGGACGGGATCGTCGAACGAGAGCTTTCCTTCGTCGGCGAGCATCGCCATAAGTGTTGTGGTAAACGCTTTCGTGCAAGACGCGAGCGGGAAGACCGTGTCAGGCGTTACGGGTGCGGCGTTGCCGAGGGTTTTAACGCCATAGCCGCGCACCGATTCGTTCTTGCCGTGGACGATTACGACGGCCACACCGGGGACGTTCCACGAATTGCGTGCCGCTTCGACGATGGTATCGAGGGATTTGGCGTCCCACGCGGTTGGCTCGGCGGCAAGTCCGTGCGACGAGAAACAGGAAGCCGCAATCACGACCAGTAGAAATCGCATCGGCGTGCCCTCAACGAAACAGCCCGCACCATCGGTGCGGGCTGTGGGAATGTCGTGTTGTCGTCAGCGATTACAGTCCGTTCGAGCCGCTGAAACCGATCTTGCCACCACCTTGGCCGCCGAAGCCTCCGCCACCCTGGCCGCCGAAGCCGCCGCCTTGGCCGCCGAATCCGCCACCACCCTGACCGCCAAATCCGCCACCACCGCCCTGGCCGCCGAATCCGCCACCGCCCTGGCCGCCGAATCCGCCGCCACCCTGACCGCCGAATCCGCCACCACCCTGACCGCCGAATCCGCCGCCACCCTGACCGCCGAATCCGCCACCACCCTGACCGCCAAATCCGCCGCCGCCTTGGCCGCCGAATCCGCCGCCGCCTTGGCCACCGAATCCGCCGCCACCGCCACCGCCGCCCTGTTGCACGCTCGGACGGCCGATGGTGGGTTGCGAACGAACGCCGATGGCACCGAAGCCGAAGGCAGGAATGTTCAATTGCTGTTGTTGGCCACCTTGTTGTCCGCCGCCGCCGAAGCCACCACCACCTTGACCGCCGCCGAAGCCACCACCACCTTGACCGCCGCCGAAGCCACCGCCACCTTGGCCGCCGCCGAAGCCGCCACCACCTTGGCCGCCGCCGAAGCCGCCGCCTTGACCGCCTCCCTGGTTACCGCCTTGGTTTTGGCCTTGGTTCTGCCCCTGGCCGCCACGGAAGTTATTCGGCCGGATATTCGGTCGCTGGAGAGACTGTGGACCTAGCGCAGTAATCGGCCGGCTCGGATCCGGCGTGAAGATCGGGAATGCCGGGAAAAGCGGGTTCGTGCCGCGGAGTTGACCGGGATACTGGGTTCGGCCCTGCGCACTGACTTGGTTGCCGATGGTCGGCACGATGATCGACACGAGGCACAAGGCCACCGTCGAGAGGAACAGACTGCGTACGAGAATTTTGAACATGCGAAGCCTCACGAGGATAGGGTCAAGCAAGACCATCAGTTTAGTTTGAGTTCCGAATCATCCGTATAACGTATTCGTCGCGTTCCATCACATCTGCTGTCACACGCCACACAATTATCTAAGGTACATCATTTCCGGTGGGCCGTCTGCCGTCAACCGGAATTACCTGAACTGCCACGACGATAGCCGAGCTTGCCCCAACGTGGCCGAACAACCGCTACCACCGAAACTGCCCGTTCCAACAGAACGGGTCTGCCTTTCCAGCGTTGGTGAAAAACTCTTCGGAAAGCGGCATTCGATGCGCGATTCGTGTGCGTTCTGGTATTGACCGGGTCAGAGACCCCGCTATCGTCCGCCCAACTTTGCGACACGTTCGTGCGAAGCGCCGTTGGGGAACGGAATACGCGCCCGTATGGCGACGGTCCCGGATCGGGGTTGGGGAACCTCAGATGCGGGGACAGGTCGCTTTCGGGCAGATACAGGGGGATGCGGCACATGCGTTACAGTTCGATCGGGAGAATGTTACTTGTCACTGCCGTGGCAATCTCCAGCTCGGTGACAGCCCGAGCACAGTTCGACGACTACTCCGTACCGGGGCGACCGGAAATCATCGCACCGATACCGACGGGTAATCCGAGCGGGAACGGGTTCTTCTTGAACTCTTCGTTCGTGATACTCACGCAAACCTTTGCGCTCGGTCATCAGACGATCGCCGTCCGCGGGTTGCTGGACTCGACCGGGGCATTGACGGGCGCTCCGGGTACGCTGATCGGCAGCGGTCATCCCGCCTTGACGACCGAACAGTTCGGCCGTCGCAGCTTTCAGCCCGGCTACAACATCGGCATCGGCTATAAGTTCGATAACGGCGTGGCCGTGTACGCGAACTTCACGCAGACGACGCGCCAGAAGTACTCGGCAGGGGCGTCGCTGGTACCGCCATTCTTCCGGGGAGGTGCCGACCTTGCGGATACCTTCCTGACGTCGCCCGTCTTCAACTTTCCGCCGGACTATTCCGGGCCGGACATCAAGACGACGATCGACACGAACCCGGCGTTTCCCAGAGGAAACTTCTACGGCATCTGGAACGGTGCCAGCGTGATGGACATCCAGTTCGACCAGAGCTTCACGCAAGGCGAAATGGGTGCCCGCGTGCCGATCTTCCAGACGGAATACTCGCGGGTCTACGGCCTCGCCGGTGCCCGGTATGCCTGGTTCCTCGAGCGATTTTACTGGCGAACGGTTTCGTTCGACATCATCGGACGGGCGTTTCCTTCGGATGCCGCCGAGTACAAGAACACGCTATCGCAACGGATGTACGGTCCGTACCTCGGTTGCGGTCACGAGATCTACCTCGGCAAGCGGTTGTCGTTCGGACTGGACCTCACCGGTTCCGCACTGATGAGCATCACCAAGGAACGCGTCAAGTACGAACTCGGCGACCACACGACGCAAGCCAAGCGATCCCGCAACGAATTCAACATCGTTCCGAACGTCAACGCGGACTTCAACCTGATGTGGTACCCGATCGAAGGCGTGCAGATGCGTGCCGGGTATACCTTCCAGTCGTACTTCAACACTCGCTACATGAAGGAACCGGTTGCCTTCGACTTCGGTGCCCTCGACCCTTCGTACTCCACACGGGCTTACCGGTTCGTGTCGGGTGTGAACTTCGGCGTCGGGTTCTTCTTCTAAACGAAGAGGCTCCCACTGTTCCCCTGGGGTCGCTCCCGTCCGACGACCGGTACCAATGTGCCGGTCCGATACGGGACGACCCTGTTAAGAGTTCGGGGGACCGATTGCCGCGCCAGACTCTCTGACTACGATACTCCACGTGGAATTGCGGCGAACCATACCGGTTCGGCCAAAGGTATTCGTGCGTCAGACCAAGGAGCGAGCATGGCCGAGGGGCGAGATGAGGCAACCGCCTACGGGGGACCGAAACCCTACCTCTGGACGGAAATCTTCCGCTGTTTCGGGATCGCACTCGATCCGCGCAAACTGTTGATCGCCGCGATCGGCATCCTGGTGATGTCGCTAGGCTGGCACTTACTTTCCCGCATCTTCTATTACGCGGCTCCCGTTCGTACGACGTCGGAATACGCGACCGACACCATCGCCAAAGATTACAAAGACAAGAAAAAAGCCGTCGACAAAGACTACACCACCGAAGACTTCCAGATCGAAGCCGACAAGCGGTTCGAACGCGACTACGCCAATTGGAAGCTCCTCAATGGACTCGCCGGCCCCGATGGTCGCCTCCGCACGATGCCCTGGTACGAGTACCGCGGGCCGAACCCGTATCTCTTCGTCACCGATCTGCTCGGCGGGTCTTCCGTCGAACGCCAAGCCTCCGTTTCCGATTTCGTCTCGTCGACCGTGCCCGTGCTAGTCGAACCCCTCGCGAAACTGCTGATTCCGGTCATTAAATTCCTCGACTCCGATGCGAGTAGCACCACGCGGTTGTACTTGTTCCTCGTCGTGTTGTGGAGCCTGGCAACCTGGGCGTTCTTCGGCGGAATCATCACGCGAATCGCCGTCATCCAACTGAGCGGCAAGGATCGCATCTCGTTCGTGCAAGCGGTCAAGTTCGTAATGAACCGCTACCTCGCGTACTTCCTCTCGCCGATCATTCCGTTCGGCATCGTCACGATCATCGTCATCGGCTTGGCAGTCGTTGCGATGATCGGCCTGATCCCCTGGATCGGCGAATTCCTCGTGTACGGCATCGGCTTCCCGCTTCAGTTGATCGGCGGCGTGGTGATGGCCATCTTGCTCATCGGCCTGATCGGCTACCCGATGATGTACACGACGCTCAGTGCCGAAGGCAGCGATACCTTCGACGCGCTCAGCCGCTCGTACAACTACGTCTTCCAGGCCCCGTGGCATTACCTTTGGTATTCGTTCGTCGCCGTCATTTACGGTGCCGCCGTCACGTTCTTCGTCGTCTTCGTGGCGTCGTTGATGGTTTACCTCGGGAAATGGGCCATCACGCAAGCCCCGCTCAGCGAGACGACGAATCAGAAGCAGCATTACCTGTTCGCGTATGCTCCGGAGTCGTTCGGCTGGCAGGAACTGTTCCTTCGCGGGACGGAAATCGCCAAGGTCCGGAAGCCGATCACGCTCGAAGATGGTCGCACGGTGATGCACTACACCGACGCCAATCCCGTCGATGCGGCCCGCTACATGAATAGCTACTCGGTGTCGAACAAGCTCGGCGCAGGGATGGTCACCTTCTGGCTCTGTCTCGCGTTCATGCTCATGCTCGGCTTCAGCTACAGCTTCTTCTGGACCGCCGTCACGATGATCTATCTGCTGATGCGGAAGAAAGTCGACGAGATCGAGATCGACGAAGTGTATCTCGAAGACGACGAGCCGCAGGCACCATTGGCACCACCAACGGCACCGAAGCCAACCGCGCCAACCACCGCAACCTCGTTGCCCATGGTGACCGCACCGGCACCCGCAGCCAGTCCCGCTCCGACGAACTTCAAGGGGCCAGTCGGGTCGGTCGGTACACCCGCACCCGTCGTGACTTTGCCCGTTCCCGCACCGCCCGCACCGCCCGCACCGCCATTGCCGACCGACGGCCCGGTGTAATGTTCCCACGCCGCGTGCGCCGCAACGCGCACCCGGTTTTCTGCACGGTGACCGATGCCCCGGCAAGTCATTCTTTTCACCGGACCGTGGGCCGATCTGCCCATCGAAACGCTGGCCGCCAAGGCGAGCGAATGGGGTTACCAGGGCCTCGAACTCTGCTGCTGGGGCGATCACCTCGAAGTGCAACGCGGCACGGCCGACGATTCGTACGGCTCCGAAAAACTCGACATTCTCTCCCGGCACGATCTCCAGGTGCCGATCATCGCGAATCATAAAGTCGGTCAGGCCGTCAGCGATATTATCGACGAACGGCACAAGTCGCTCGTGCCCGATTATGTCTGGGGTGACGGCAAACCTGCGGGCGTTCAACAACGCGCCACCGAAGAGATGGCGGCGACGTTCCGGCTCGCGGAGAAGCTCGGCGTCACCGTCGTTAGCGGATTCACCGGCTCGCCGATTTGGTCGTACGTCACCGGTTACCCGGCGGCCCGCCCCGAGATTATCGCCGACGGGCTGAAGCGATTCGCCAAACAATGGCACCCGCTACTCGACATCGCCCGCGATGTCGGCGTCCGTTATGCCTTCGAGGTTCACCCCGGCGAAATCGCCTTCGACATCCACTCTGCCGAAGCCGCACTCGATGCCCTCAACGGCCGCGAAGAGTTCGGCTTCACCTTCGACCCGAGCCACATGCATTGGCAAGGCGTCGACCCCGTCGAGTTCCTACGCCGCTTCCCCGACCGCATCTATCATGTGCATATCAAAGATGCGACACTATCGCTGAACGGGCGTTCGGGCTTGCTCGCGGGCTACTGGCCGAGCGGCGATCCGCGACGCGGTTTCCAATTCCGTTCGCCCGGCCGAGGTGGCATCGACTGGGAAGCGATCATCCGCGCCTTGAATGAAATTCGTTACGACGGCCCGCTGTCCGTCGATTGGCACGATGCCGGAATGGACCGCGAGTTCGGAGCATCCGAAGCGTGTCAGTTCATCAAACGCCTGGACTTCGAACTCCCCGCACACAAACGCTCCGCGTTCCGAGGCTAAGGAAACGAAATTGACTATACTCCGGACGGGGTGATTCGATACGTTTTTGTTAGCCCGACGCGCAAGCGAGGGGAACCCGCGAGAAGGCACGACATCGCAGAAACGACAGTAATCCCTCGCTAGCGCGTCGGGCTAACAAAAATGGTTTATTAGACCGGTGACGTGTCATGACAGACCATGTGAAGTATAAGAACGAAGCAATAAAAACATTAACCGCAGAGCGACTGTGTTCTTTGTCAAGTCGCTTTTAAGCGATTCCGAGGCTTTGCTTTTGCCAGGGTGTTTGGGTTTTGACGATGG
>JAYVXI010000004.1:0-26658 GCA_043785305.1 Limnoglobus sp.
GGCGTGCGTGAGCAACCCGCGAAGCGTGTCGGCGGCGGCGGTCATGCCATCGGCGAGTTTCCCGGCGGCACTGCGAACCGTCGCGGAACGCAGTTCGACCACTTGCCGACGAAAGACCGCATCGGCCATCCGTCGCGTCGCGGTGCGTTCGGCCACGTCCGCCAGGGCCGCAGCATCGCGAACGGTCAAGCCACTCGCCAGGGCCGCAGCGAGCTTGTCATCGGCAGAATGTCGGCCACGGTGAGCCACGGTCAGCCACTCCCAACGGATTCGAGGTACCGGTGAGTATACCCGCAAGGCGTTTTCCGCCCCTTTTTTTAGGTGCCACTAAGTCCGTTTCCGCTTCTTCTTTTAGGTGTAAACTAATTCCGCTTCCATGCCTTTCTTTTAGGTGCAAGTAATTCCGCAGGTTCTTCGCGGGAAAGGGTTCGAGAACGAGCGTTTCGCTTCTTTTTATAGGGGCTAGTTTGCCCGAACTTCGAGCTTGTTTTTAAGGGGGTAGGTTATTTTCCATCGAGCGAAGCCGTGGCACTTGCGATCATCGCTCGAATCGCGGCCTTGAGCGGTTCGGCCAGCGTCGGCCACGCAGCGATCAGACGCGACAAGTCCGGATCTTCAATGCCCCCTTCGCTTTCGTCGTCACTACGCCCGGCACTACGCCCGATGGTTGTCGATTGCTGCAAAGTGTTGTCTTGTAAGTTCTTACGGCGTGTAACCGTCAGACTTTTAATCTGCGGGTCTGGGTTCGATCCCCAGCGCCTTCGCTCTTGCAAGACGACGCAGACCGGTGCAAAACAGCGCCGGTCTGCTTCATTTCCAGGCTTTCCACCTTACCGCCACTCGTTTCATCGAAGATGCCCAAAGTGTACTTCAGTGCAGTTCGATGCAACCCGATGTCCCCTGTCACTGCGCCCGGCACTGCGCCCGAAACCGCATCCGTCCCCGTCATGCGAAGGGGGATTCCCGATGCGTTCGCTGCCAACATCCGATCTTGCCATCGCGTAGTCGTCAGGGCGTTATCGAGGACTTCGTTCCCGATGGCCCCGGCGATGTTGTCGAGTAGAACGAGCCGTTCGCCTTCCGTCGCTAGAACTTCACCGGCTTCGACACGTTCTCGATCGCGAAGTGCCTCGTCAACCCCGCCCGGAACATCTGAATGTCGTGCGGGGTTCGTCCGTGGATCGTCAGGTCGGCGAGGATTTCGCCGACGACGGAAGCGAACTTGAATCCGTGGCCACTGAAGCCGGCGGCGATGGCGACATTCGGGTGTTGCGGATGTATGTCGATGACGAAGTGACGGTCGGGTGTCAGCGTGTACATGCAGGCTTGGCCGTGCGTTCGTGGGCCGTGGGCGTTCGGCATATACGCATCGAGGAATGCCCGTAACGGAACTTCGTCGGCATCTCGGATTGTCCAGTCGATTCCGTCGGGTGTCGGTTGCTCCACCGCACCGTAATGTCGCGCGAGTTTCATGCCGCGCGGGTCGATCATCGGTAGTCCGTAACATGCGCCGTTCGGCGTATCGACGAGATAAATTGGAAAGCGATCGCGGCGAAATTGAGCGGGATCGTGCGGCGGAAACCAGAGCATCGTTTGCCGCATGATGCTCAATGGCACGCCGATATTTTGCAGTAACTGCGTGGCCCACGCCCCGGCAGTGATGATGAGTTTCGCGGCGCGGTACGTTCCCGTTTTCGTCGTCACTTCGACCGAAGCCCCATCTGAAGTCCACGCCACGACCGGCTCCTCGGCATGCACTTCGGCCCCGGCTGCGATGGCACAATCGAGGTGCGCTTGCACGCATTCTTCCACATACAGAAACCCCGCACGCCGTTCGACGATACCGCGATACTCGACTGGCACACGAAACGCAGGGTATCGGCGATGGATTTCCTCCGCATCGCATTCGTCCACGGAAAGCGCATGTTGCCGTGCTGTAGCCCGTACACCCTCGATCACTGCGCTGCCCGGCGGTCCGATGTTCAAACATTCGCACGAAGTCAGCAGGTGCCGCCCGACACGCTGTTCGAGGTCGTACCACTTCTCGTACGCTCGCCGAATCAGCGGCACGTAGTTCGGGTGTTCGTAGTACGCCTCGCGAATAATCCGCGTCTGCCCATGCGAACTGCCGCGCGCATGAACGAGCGGAAACTGCTCGATCCCAAGTACGCGGTGACCGCGCTGCGTCAGTTCCCAGAGCGCTGACGAACCCATTCCGCCCAGGCCGAGAACGATGACATCGTAGGAAGCGGGCATGGGCGGTTCCTGAACGAATCAGTTCCGTTCGTGTATCATTCGTTTATACACAAACTTCGTATGGCGAGGCGTCTTATGCGACCTTGGAAAAAGTGGGTATTGCGTACGCTACTCGCGATTGCGATTGTCACAGCGATCAGTTTTGGCGAGCAATATTGGCGGGAATCGCGTGGAGCGAATCGACTGAATGAAGCGCGAACTCGTCTCGATGCCGAAGATCCGGGATGGCGACTCGATCAGATTCAGGCGGGCCGCGCCAAACGATTTCCTACGGACAATGAAAACATCACGAAACTGGCGGTGACGATCCACGCCGATACGCCAAAGGAGTTCGATGAGTTTCTCATTCGCATCGATAAACCGACGCCGTGGTTGCCGTTGAAAGATTTCAACCGGTTGCCATCGGTTGCAAAAGTAGCCGAAGCCCGAAGTATGCGAACCGTGTGTAAGGACGTGATCGAGCGAGCGTTGAAGTTGCAATCGCTGACAGATGGAGGCGTCATCCCGCCTTCCAAACCGAATCCCATGGACGTGTTACTCGAACACGTTCAGCGACTCCGGAACACGGCGGCGTTATTGAGGCTGAATGCGGTTATGGCTGCGATTGATGGCGATTCCACGGGAGCGATCGCGAGTTGCCGGGCAGGACTCAATCTCACGAAGGGTGTGAACGACGAACCGACTCTCATCTGTATGCTCGTTCGCGTGTCAATGGCGACGATTTCGGCTCATACGGCGGAGCGCGTACTGGCTATCGCCGAACCGAAAACCGGACTCGCAGAATGTCAGGCCGAACTGTTACATGAAGCCGACGAGCCCATTCTCGTACATGGTTTTCGCGGGGAACGAGCATGGATCGATGCCACATTCGACTTCATGCGAAACGATACTTCCGCTTTCACCGCAGACGATGGGGGAGGATTTTTGCGGTCGTTGAGCATTCTCGCCTACCGTAGTCAACTCGACAATGATCAGCTCATCGGATTAAAACTTGAGTCGGAATACCTCGACATCGCGCGCCGTCCATCGCACGAGTGGGCGGCGAAAATGCGGGCGGTAGACCTGTCCGAAGCGAAGGGGCCGGCGATTCGGTTACTATTGCCAGCAGCGGAGAAGGTCACCCTCGCGGTCCTACGTTCGATGGCCCGCTTGCGTTCGCTTGCGGTCGGTCTGGCTTGCGAGCAGTTTCGGCAAGCGAATGGCCGCTGGCCGAAAGACCTTGCAGAGATTCCGAAATCGATCCTCCCGAACGTTCCACGCGACCCGTACTTCGACGCGCCGATTCAGTATCGTTTGTTGCCAGATGGTATCGTGGTCTATTCCGTCGGCAGCGATTTGCACGATGACGGCGGAAACCTGGCGTACGAAAATCCGCTACCAGGCGAGGATGTCGGCGTGCGATTGTGGTCGCCAGAGTTTCGTCGAATCGCTCCGTTGCCCGAGTCAGAATAAGGGAATTTCAGCTACTTCGCACCCAGTTCACCGCGTAGCGCTTCTAGCTTGGCTTTCATCGCTGCGACAACCGGCTGGTACTTCGGCCTTGCCGCGAGGTTCGTGCGCTCTTCGGGATCCGCTTTGAGGTCGTATAGCTCGAACTCTTCGCGGAACTCGAATGGCGGTTCGTAGTAGTGGATGAACTTATACTGTTCGGTGCGTACGCCGCGATGTTTGTTGACGTTGTGCGAAGGGTCGGGGAATTCGTGATACTCGTAATACCAGGCATCGCGCCACGGCTTCACGTTATCGGTGGCCTTCGGCGTCGCGATCAATTCGGTGAGGCTGCGGCCGTGCATCGCGTTCGGATACGGCAGCCCTGCGAGGTTCAAGATCGTAGGCGCGATATCGACGTTAATTGCCATCTCTGTGGGTGTTTGACCGGCTTTCACTGCCTTCGGGTAACGCACCAGCATCGGCACGCGGATACTCGGTTCGTGCATGAAGCGCTTGTCGAAACGCTGCCATTCGCCGAGAAAAAAACCATTGTCCGATGTGTACATCACGGCCGTTTCGTCGAGGCGTTTTTTATCTTCGAGTGCCTTCAATACTTTGCCGACGTTATCGTCGACACCCGTGATGCAACGGCAATAATCGCGTATCATCTCGTCGTAGTTCTTGGTGTCCGGGTACTGACCGAACATGTTGGCGGCTTGCAGGAACGCACGCGGTTTGCCGGCACCGGTATCGTCCCAGAGTGCGGGCTTTTTAATGACTGCATCCGCGTACAAGGTCTTGTGGCGTGCCGGTGGGTTCCACTGCCGGTGCGGGGCTTTGAAGAACAGAAACAACGCGAATGGCTTCGTGCCGCGGTCGCGGTTCATCCACGCGATGGCGCGTTCGGTGGTGATGTCGTCCATCCAGCCTTCGTACGGTTTGTCCGGGCCGATCGTGCCATCGGGTAAGCTCTCGGCGATGCGGGCGTTCTGATAGGTGCCCTGTCCGGTGAAGCCGAAATAATAGTCCCATTTTCGATCGCGAAAATGCCCCGGCACGTGCGATTTGCCGACGAATCCGACTTCGTACCCGTTCGCTCGAAGTACGTCCGGCATCCAGGTGATGTCCGCTTTCAGCTTCGTGCCCATATTGTCGATCACGCCGTTCGCGTGCGAATACAGCCCGCTCATCAACGTCGCGCGGCTCGGTGCACATAGCGAATTCGTCACGAACATATTTTTGAACGCCGCCCCCTCCTTGCCGATGCGATCCATGTTCGGCGTCTTAATGAACGGATGTCCTGAACTGCTCATGTAGTCCGCACGCTGATCGTCGGTCATCATGACGACGATGTTCGGCCGCACGACGACATCCGCTGCCATCGCCGTCGAGTTAACGAGAATGATGCTGGCAACGAGGATTGGCTTCAACATGTTTAATCTTTGCGAAGTGGACACAAGACACAAGAGGTGCGACGAAACGTCTCACCCTGAGCGATTGTATATGATCCCGTTGGTGTAACCGTTCGCGGGGTCCGATAGTTGCTGTCACCGCGATCGTGTCGATTGGTGGCGATTCGACAGAAAATATTCGGTTGCAATTCGATGCCGACTACTCCGTTGGCGGGGTGAAGTCGGCGAGGAACAACTGCGTGGGCGAGCGGCCGTCGCGGTTGGTCGTCCACATGAGTTTCGTGTAATCGGGGCTGAACACGGGCAGCACATCTTGCCCCGGTGCGTGCGTGATTCGCGTCGTCTTGCCGGTCTCGACGTTCATCCAGTAGAGGTCGTAGTTGGGCCGTTTCGTTTCGTCGGAATGATCGGCAGCGGTGTAGATGATGTGCTTGCCGTCCTTGTACCAGTACGGTGCCCAGTAGACCCATTTCTCGTTGGTCGTCAGCGCCTTTTCACCGGTGCCATCGACGTTGATGACGTACAGTTGGAGCCGATCTTTCTCCTTGCGGTCGGCCCGGAAGATGACTTTTTTGGCGTCCGGGCTGAAGAACGGACCGCCGTTGTAACAGTTCGGCACGTTCGTCAGTTGCCGCGAGTTCGTGCCATCGGCGTTCATAATGAACAACTGCACGTTGCCCGCGTTACCCGAACTGTAAACGATCTGCGTGCCGTCGGCGGAGTAACTTCCCTCGGCACAATACGCCTTCGCGTCGGGCGTCAGGCACTTCATGTTTTCACCATCGAGGTCGGCCTCGTAAATTTTCATGTGCTTGTCGAAGTCCCACGAATAGCGGCGACGCAGCCCTTTCTTGGCATCCTCTTCTCGCTGAACGTACTCGGCCTTCTGATGCTCTTTCACCTCGGGGTCGGTGTGGCTACTCGCGAAGATCAATCGCTTGCCATCGGGCCGAAAGAACGCGCACGTCGTCCGCCCGACACCGGGGCTGATTCGCTGAAATTTGCCCGTTTCCAAGTCTTGGGTGAAGATCTGATAGAACGGGTTACCCGTGCCTTTCTCCTCGGCCTGGTAGATGATCTTCTTGCCGTCGGGTGCGAAGTACCCCTCGCCCGCACGCAGGAAGCCCGTCGTAACCTGGCGGATGTTTTTCAGGTGTGCCGATTCCATCGCCGCCCAATCGTCGGCCTTCGGTTGCGCCGACACGATCAGTGTCAGCATCATCGCGTATGTGTACATTCGGACCTTATTTTAGTGGTGAGTATTCGGAAGCAAATCGTCGATCAATTCGATGGGAACAATTCTTCGATCGTCGCTGCGCCCTGAATCCCGATCGTCAGCGTTCGCAGTTCCGAATACGACAGCGTCCCGATTCGCTCGATGATAGTACTCGGCACCGAGCGAAACTTGCTTTCCAGCAATGCGATTGCCACATCGCGAAGGGCGGATTCTTTGCCCGTTTCCAAGCCCTGTTCCAAGCCCCGTTCAATGCCCTTGTCGTACGGTGTCTTGTTCATCGCTATCACCTTTGAGTAGGGTTCGGCCTTCGTGATTCGTTCGAATGTCGCAAGTCCCGCTTCGTCGAGCGGTAGGTAGGCCTGCACGCAATCGCTCAACAGAAACCGCTGGTGGTCGTTGAGTGGAGCGTCGGCGAGTCTGCGCAATGCCTCGGCTCCGAGTACTGGCCATTGATCGCGATTCGCTCGCATCAGGGCCGACAGTGCCACGCCGAGCCAGTTTTCGCCCTGACTGTATTGTAAGGCATCGAGCGAGCGTAACCCAACGTACAAGTACTGAAACCGCATCACCTGCAATGGACCGAACTCTTCGATCACTTCGTCCGTGCCGATACCTTCCATGCCGACGCGCAGGTAAAGCACGATCGGCAGTACCGGCAAACGGTGCTTGTCTCGCAGGTGAAAATAGTATCTCGGCAGTCGCGGCTTCAGATCCGTCGTGCGGTCTTGCGATTCGATTTCCACGTGAACCAACGCGAGATATTCTTCTGTCCGATTCGCCGACAGCGATCGCGTCGTCCGTAGTTTCGCGACGAGATCGAGAATATGTCGTTCGCCCTCCGGCGGGTTCGGCAACACTTCCTTGTCGAGCCACTGCGGCGAAGTCAGGTCGAATTCTTTCGCATAAACCTCGAAGAAAAGGTTCATGAACTGCGGGAAGAACTCGCGGATCATCTCCTTGAATCGCTGATCGTGATCCACGATAGTTCCCCGAGTATCTGGTAAACTGCGTCTATCGGATAATTTATACGCTTGGAGCGAGTCATGAGTAATCGATTGAGCCGAGCCGGGTTTACCCTGATCGAACTACTCGTCGTGATTGCGATCATTGCGATTTTAATCGGGTTGTTGCTCCCCGCCGTGCAGAAAGTCCGCGAGGCGGCGGCGCGTGCGAGTTGCCAAAATAACATGAAACAGACGGCGCTCGCGTTACACCAAGCCCACGATTCAGCTGGCAAACTTCCTGCGACGATCACCAGCAACCCGGCGTTCTCCCGTTCGTGGACGCCGGAGATACTCCCGTTCATCGAGCAAAATGCGTTGTACCAACGCTATCGGTTCGATCGCCCGTGGGATCACATCGACAACCAGCCCGCCGTCAGTGCCACGATTCCCACCTTCCTCTGTCCCTCGGCCCCGTCGGGCCGCAACAGGGTCGAAGGGAGCAACACCTACGGCATTTCCGATTACAGTGCCATTTACGATGTGGACGTGGCGCTGATCGCTACCGGTTTGCTGAATCCGTGGAACGGCCCGCGCGACGGGGCGATGCCGAACGAAACGGGTGGCACGTTGCTCGGCATTACCGATGGCACCTCGAACACGATTCTGGTAGCCGAAGTCGCAGGCCGCCCGGCGGTGTACATATTCGGCAAACCCGCCGGCACGACGCGGGTGCCTTCGTGGGCGGCGTACAACGGCATGATCCCGATCAATCTCGACGGCTGGTTGACCGACGGTTCTGGCGCGTGGGGGCCGTGCGCGATCAATTGCTCGAACGCGCACGAAGTCTATTCGTTTCACACGGGCGGCGCGAATCTGTCGTTCGCCGATGGCCGCGTCAAGTTCGTCAACGCCAACATCACCATCCGCGTCATGGCTGCACTCGTCACAAGAGCCGGCGGCGAAATCGAAACACTCACCGATTAAACGTCAAACGGACAGGCGGCCGACCGTGTGCTACCTTTTGCGTATGAGCACACCCGAGCGGCCGGTTTGGTTTTGGATTGTCATTTGCGTGGCGGCGGCATTTCCTGCCGGGTTTACCCTATTTGCCTCGTTCGACCAGGACACGTGGTGGCACCTCGCCGTGGGGCGCTGGATCTGGTCGCACGAACAATTCCCCGTCGCCGAGCCGTTTTCCCGCCTCGGCACCGAACGGGGTGCGACGTGGGTGGCGTACAGTTGGCTCTACGAAATCAGTATGTTTGGCCTATTTGAAGCATTTGGCCCGAACGGCATCCACATTGCGAAATCTGCGTTCGGCGCGATCACCGTCGGCTCGATTTTCATGTACGCATTGCGGCGCGAGATGGCAGCCGTCCCTGCCGTGGTGATCCTGTCGACGCTCGCGATTTCGCTCATTCCGTTCATGCGGGAACGCCCCTGGCACTTCACCGTTGCGTTCACGGTGATTACGCTCGAAGCCGTGGGCCGCGTGCGCGATGGTACGCCCGTTCGGCGAGTGAGTTGGTTGCCGTTACTGTTTATACTCTGGGCGAACATCCACATTCAGTTCGTACTCGGCTGGCTGATTCTCGGCATGGCGGTGTTGTTCCCCGGAAAGGGCGACCGTCGCAAGTTGTTCGTCCTCGCCATCGCCTGCGGATTGGCCACGTTCGTCAACCCGTACGGCACGCAACTCCTACAAGTGATCTGGGAATACGCCACGCAGGCCGCGCCACGCGACTTCATCAACGAATTGGCCCCACCGGAAATCTCTTCCGTATGCACGTGGGCGGTGTTCGGACTGATGTTGTGGGCGGGGTTAGTCGGCGTGCGTCAACCGCGCGATGGATTCAAACTCGGTCTGTTAATTGTCGCCGTCATTCTCAGTACGCGAATGCGGCGCGACACGTGGTTCGGTGTCCTTGCGGCGGTGGCGATATTGCGCGATGTGCAAGCCCCGTTCTCCGTGCGCGTCCGACCGCTGACGGTGGCGATGCTCGTCTGCATGGTGTTCGCGATCGCCCGTGGCTACGGCTTACTCGGGTACGGGCCGAAGACCGTGCCGAACAGCGAATATCCACTCGCCGCGATGGCACACATTCGCGAGAAGAATCTGCCCGGCCCGCTATACAACGACTTCAACTGGGGCGGCGCGATCATTTGGGGATTGCCGAACCATCCGGTTGCGATCGATGGACGCACGAACCTCTACGGCAGCGACGGTCTGCGCCGCGCTTTCGCAACCTGGGATGGCACCGACGACTGGCGAACCGACAAATTGTTATCGAGTGCAAACCTCGTGATCGCGCCGAAGGAACGCGTACTCGCGGTATCATTGCGGAACTGCCCCGAGCAATGGGCCATCGCCTTCGAGGATGATTTGACCATCGTGTTTACCCGCGTCGGTTCGTCGCACTGATCTCGTTACAATCGTCGGCAAAATGCCACAAACTCAATGCACATCGCCCACGCGCCTTGCCTTATCGAGCGAGGGATTCTCGATCGCCAGGTTCAAGTATGCCGGTTTTACGGTCGAAATAGGTTACAAGGTTCTTTCCGTCTGTAACTTGAGGGCTAGAACGTGTCTATCGTTCATTCCGCCACGAAGGCGCACGCCAGTATTGCCGAGGCCAACCCCGTGAGTGCCGACCGTTACCTGTTTACCAGCGAATCCGTATCGATGGGTCACCCGGACAAAGTGTCCGACCAGATCAGCGATGCCATTCTCGACTTCTGCCTAACGCACGACCCGATGAGCCGCGTGGCGTGCGAAACGCTCGTCACGACGGACCATTGCACCGTGGCGGGCGAAATTACGACGAAAGCCCCACTGACGCGGCAAGCCGTCGATAAAATCGTGCGCGAAACGATTGCGAACATCGGCTACGTCGATCCGAACATCGGCTTCGCGGCCAGCAATTGCCAGATCCACAACGTCATTCACGCGCAGTCGCCGCACATCAGCCAGGGCGTCGACACCGGCGGTGCCGGCGATCAAGGCATGATGTTCGGCTTCGCCTGCGATGAAACCGCATCGCTGATGCCGTTGCCGATTCACCTGTCGCACCGTTTGGTCGAATTCCACGCCGAACTGCGCCGCAACAGCACGCTGAAATGGCTCCGCCCCGATGCGAAGAGCCAAGTCACGGTCGAGTATCACGCCGACGGCACGCCGCACCGGATTCACACCGTCGTGCTGAGTACGCAACACGACGAAACCGTGATGACGAAGAAGGGCGCAACGGACTATTTCACCGACGATGCCCGTCAGATGATCATCGACAAGCTGATTCTGCCCGTGCTGAAGAAAGAGCGTGCGGATCTGGTAAAGGGCAAGCTCGTAATGGTCGTTCCGGGCACGCACCCGACGCTCGGCGAGTTCGATATTGCCTGCCATATCAACCCGACGGGCTGCTTCCTCGAAGGCGGCCCGCACGGCGATTGCGGCCTGACGGGGCGGAAAATCATCGTCGATACCTACGGCGGTCGCGGTCGCCACGGCGGCGGGGCGTTCAGCGGCAAGGATCCTACCAAGGTCGACCGCAGCGCCGCGTACGTCTGCCGGTACATCGCCAAGAACATCGTCGCGGCGAAGTTGGCGAAGCGTTGCGAAGTGCAACTCAGCTATGCGATCGGCTACCCGAACCCGCTGAATATCTGGGTGAACACCGAAGGCACCGCCGCACCCGGCGTCACCGATGCGAAGCTGATCGAGCTGATCGGCAAGCACTTCCAACTGACGCCGAAGGGGATCATCGAGACGCTCGATCTGCGTCGCCCGATCTACCTCGCCACGGCGGCACACGGGCACTTCGGCCGCGACGGTTTCCCCTGGGAAAAGACCGACAAAGCCAGCGCCCTGAAAGCCGACGCCGGGGTGTAATTCGCCTCTCAGAATCGACGTAAGTGACAATTGCAAAGGCTCCAAAACTCTGTTTTGGGGTCTTTTTTCCGTTTTTGGCGACCCAAAATGCGACTTTTCGGTCGAAAACGCGGGCCGATGACCGGGCAGGTTTGCCGTATCATCGACCCAAATCGCGGGTTACGTCGACGACCATCGATTCGGCACTCGCCGGAAGTACCGACCAAAAATCGACCGAGTGCGACACAAAATCGACCGAGTACGACATAAAATCGACCGAGCACGACATTCTCACGACACTTGGAGACACTTTCACGACACTTCGCGACACGATGTAAATGTCGACTTACGTCGGATCGCCTTGGATTTTTTGACTTTCCGTATTCGTGTGGGTCACAGTCTCAAAATGGCCGGAACGCCCACGGACGACCGTCCGTGGGGTGTTCCCAACTGGAATGATAGCCGTCCGGAACTGAAAAACGGATACGGTTGTCCACCGTTGGAGAAGGATTGTTCGAGCGATGAAAACGATCGAACTGTGTTGCTTTATGGAAGGCAGTGGTTACAATTCGGTGGCATGGTACAAAACAGGGTATCAATGTGGGGCACGTTTTTTACGTGCCATTATCAATCATGGCACGTAAAAAACGTGCCCCACATAATCGGGACTTTCGGTGAGCGCCAGCGAGGGAAACCCACGAGAACCTCGTTGCTGTGCCTCGACCGTTTGAAAAACCGACCCTCGCTTGAGAATCAAAAACGTAGCCCAAGAACACCGATGAGTAGTCTGCCCGAATCGTGGGAAATACGTCTCGCTGCACTTTGGGCGTCCTTGTCCGAGCAGGAGCCGACGCGCTTTCTCGGCAACATGCAGGAGCTCGTCGAAGAACTCCCGCAAGGCGATGCCATCGGTCTCTTTGAACTCGCATGTTCGCAAGATTCGACCGGCCACTCCGATCTCGCGGTTCCTCTCTATCGCTCGGCGCTAGCCAAAGGGCTTTCTGGTCTGCGTCGTCGTAGGGCCACCATTCAGTTGGCCAGCTCGCTACGCAACGTCGGTAAAGCCGAGGAAGCAGTGGCGCTCCTAGAGGCCGAATCGCTGAAGCCCGAAGACGAGCTCAGCAGTGCGGTCAGCGCATTTCGCGCGCTCGCGCTGAGCGACCTCGGCCGCGAGCGGGAGGGGCTGGGACATGCTCTATCGGCTCTGTCGAAGTATTTGCCTCGCTACAATGCGTCGTTGAGTCGCTACGCCGCCGAGATCCTGCGCGCCAAGCCCGAAGAGCCAACAGTTTGAGTTCTAACCCCTGCATCGACACCACGATGCTCGCGTTGTGAAGGCGTGGACTATGCTTGCGGCTTTCACTCCAAGTTGTTTGTCACTCGTTTAGGAGGAGGCGACCGATGAGGCGTTGCGTGTTACTACTGGCCGTGGTGTCGACGCAGTCGGCGGGTGGATGCATGATGAAGCCTCGCCACCTCGTGTACCCAGGTGGGTGATGCTGACGGGCTGGTATGTACCCAACTGATCCAACCACAATCATGTACAATGATATGGATGGAGATTGCCTCATTGAAATGGACATTATTTGCGATACAGGTTGGATCAGGGGCTAATGCCACCGCTCGCCTATGCGGCGTGCTTTGCACGACGCAAGTGGGATGCGGTCAATTAACAAACATTTGCCGCAGAGTACAGAAATCATGGATGCCGAAAACGCCCCTCGCTCAGTGACTGTCCCATATGGGTTGGTTGGGTGAGTATAATGGTACATGAGAACCCAAACTTACCCGAGCGATGTCTCCGACGAGCAGTGGCGGTTGATCGAGCCGCACCTCCCGGTCTACCCCGGCGGGCGGCCCCGCATCACCGACTTGCGGGATGTCGTCGATGCCGTCTTCTACATCCTGCGAACCGGTTGCCAGTGGCGTTACCTGCCCAAAGATTTCCCGCCCCGGTCAACGGTCTGGCGGTATTTCGACGAGTGGCAACACAACGGCACCCTCGACGCGATCCACGACCGGCTCCGCACGAAAGTTCGCGCCGAGGAGAAGCCGTACTCGCCGCGGCATAAACCTACATATGGGACAGTCACTCACACTGACGGACCGAATCGTTTGTTGGACGTTGAACGGGCCGAGCTAAGGCGAAACGATCGCTGACACGTTCGGCTATCAGGCTATCGTCGATTCGGATCTGGTGGGTTACAATCTTACGGATGTTCGCTTCAAGGACGGAGGGAAAGAGCGAGACCACACGATCGCGGTTTTGTCTCTCGACTTGTTGTTACAAGCCACATTCCCGATGCAACAGCGACTGCCACCACCGCTCCAAACGAAGACGCGAGGAAAGCGATAACGCAGAGATCTCCCCACTTGTTTTCCAAACGGCGGCCTGTGAATCTCGCCGTTTTTGTTCCATTCTTTTCATTTTATGTAACGTACTGGTGTCGGGTGGGAATAAAACGAGGAATGGCCCACCCGTTCGCACGGTGCTTTCACATGGCTCACGTTCTCGACCCGCCACCGACCATCGCCGCGCCCGACCCCGTGCGGGCGGCGCTGAGTGACTCGGTGGTGCTGGAAAAAATCCTCTTCACGGCCAAGGTCATGCTTCGTCAATTGGTGCGAAATGGCATTCGCACGGAACGGGATTTGGCGGCCGAAGAAATCGCTTCGGAGGCGGTGATGATCGCACTCCGGAAAGCCGCAGAATTCGATCCGGACGTTGCATCGGTCTCCACGTGGATTCAGGGAATCGTTCGCAACCTAACGATGAAGTATCGCGACGCCCGGAAAATGTGCATTATCAGCGAGTTTCCCATCGATGTCACCGATCCCAACGAGTCGGCACAAGAGCGATGGATTCGCAATTCCGATGGCGAACGGGTTCGCATCGCGCTCTCGAAGCTCAGTGCCAAAGATCAGAAGCTGGTACAACTGAAACACGTCGAGGATCTTTCCAGTGCGGAAATCTCTGAGATAACAGGGTTGAGCGCGGGAAACGTGCGCGTCCGACTCGTCCGCATTCACAACGAACTTCGCCCGATGCTGTCCGCGGCCTTCGAAGGAGGCCAATCATGACCGACCGCGAAATGGATCGACTCGCCGAACAATATCTCGTCGCGATTTACAACGAGGATTTCTCCACCATCGAGCGGATTTGGGAGATGGCCGCACTCGATACCCAACTCGAAGAGGCGCTGCACGAACTGCATGTGGCCGTCGATGCCGACGACCGCGAACGCGAAACGGCGGCGGCGACACGCGCGATTACGAACTCCGTGCAATCGCACCTCAAAAGTGCGGAGATCGTTGCGCCTTCAACCAGTCCCGTGACGGTTGGCGATGTGGCTCGCGAACTGTTTTTGCACCCGCCGGATCGCCTCGCTGCGGAGGCCCATCAGTTGAACCAAACGCTGGAAGCGTCGCGGGAAGTGCTCCCCGAAGAACTCGGGCTGACGAAGCTGATCGCATGGGCGGAGAGTCAGTTTGGCCCGGCCCCTTCGGAGTATTGGAAGGCGTTCCGGCTGGCGGCACTGAAGCTCGAACGGCGGCGTGGTTCGGCGATCGAATACCAGTTGGCCGCACGCCGGGCACCCAAACCGGAGGAGCCGAAGTGATCGCCGAGGCCATCGCCAAACTTCGCCGGGACAACCAACTGCCGGTCGATCCGCAGGTTCGCGGGCCGGTGCCGCTGAATCGATTCTTTGAAGCCACTTCGATTTCGCACGTGGCCCTGCCGGGGCTGACGTGTGGCCGCGTGACGGAATACTTGCTCGCGGAAGGCGGTACCGTCGAGCCGTTCGGCGCGCCGGGGGAACCGCTTGCAGGGTTCCTGTATTTCGCGGGAAGATCGGGGCAGGCGTTCGTAAATGCCGACGACATTTTGCCGCGGCGGCGCTTCTCGGCGGCGCACGAACTCGGGCACGCGGTGCTGCATCGCGAACGGATGGGCCGCTTCCGTGCGGACACATCGGAGACGCTGCTCGAGGCCGACGATTCGACCGACGAGATCGAACGCGAAGCGAACCAGTTTGCGACGGAACTCCTGATGCCCGAAGCGGTGGTACGGGCACGCGCCGACGAACTGCGAACTTTGCACAAATGCTGCCCATTCGGCGTACTGGCGTATCGACTCGCCGCCGAACTGCTCGTCAGTCGGCAGGCGATCGGTTACCGTTTGAAGAACCTGGGGGTCGCCGATGCCGAATGATACCGCCAGCCATTTCCTGAAGAAGTACGGGGCGTCGACCGTCGGCGATACGCCACCACAACCGAACGTGCCACTCGACCCCGACGATGCCGACGACGACAAAAAATCGGCCGTGGATCGCACGATCGAATTTCCCGAAGCCGCGTGGAAGCCGATCATCGTTCCCGAAGCGCCGGCCCGCGATGGCGAGTTTCCCGTGCGCTTCATCGATGGCTCGCATACGGGTTTGCCCGTGTTGTGCGTGCGGACCGAACGCGGCTGGCCGATCCCGCTGATGCTCTCCGAAGTCGGTGCGATCGCGCTCCGCAGCGTGGGCCGCGGCTTCGAGCGCGAGTTCGTCGCCGTGGATCGCGTGCTCAGTTTTGTCGCCGATCCGTTCCCGTGGGAGGATGTCGAAGCGTTCGCAATCGACCTAGCCAACAAGCCCGAATTGCAACTGCGCGTGCTCCCCGCGAACCTGCCGGACCTCGCGCAGTACAGCCCGTTCGATTACGAAGTGATGCGCTCGCAAGCACGGGCGCGGGCCGTGCAAGAGATGGCAAACCTCGAACGCCTGGCGCTCGCCGTGGATCGCAGCGTGCCGACGCTCGTCGATGGGCCGCTTAGCCGCGTGACGGGAAATCCGCTACCCGGTTCGCCGTTACTCATCGGCATCGCGAAGCGACAAGCGGCGTCGTACTTGCACCCCGAAGGCTGGCGAACGCTGTTATCGCTCCGCCCCGGACAACGCACGCCCGTATTCAAGATCGTCGGCATCGACGGCAAAAACGAAGGCCGCATTTCCGTGGCGACGTGGTTCCTCAAACTCTCCGGGGGCTCGCAACTCGCGCCGAACTGGGGCTACGTTCGCGTGGAAATACCGTGGGACCAGTTCGCGGAGAAGTTCCCACAAGACTTCCCGTTCGTCGATCGCTTGTCGCGCTGGCTCATCGATGCGCGCTGTCGCACCAGTAGTTACGCACGCATGCCGGTTTCGCTCGAGCCGATCGTGCGTGCCGAAGATGCTCTCAAACCGCTCTTTACGCCGTTCCCGGTGCTGGTCAATCGACTGTACCGCACGGCAGGATTCTTTCGCGGAGGCGAACTGTGACCGAAGATAACCGCGAACCCATTGGCCGCGTGTCGGCTCCCCCGGATCAGGAATCGACGACGGGCGAATTCTACTTCTGGGTTCACCGGGATAAGACCGTCGAGCGCACGCAGATCGTCAAAACGCAGAGCACGATCGGCCCGCGCAGCGTGACGTTCATCGCCGTGGTGCAAGAGGTGTACCGCCGCAGTCGTCAGAAAGATGTGAGCGAAGAATCGGATCGCTACGACGGCGGGCGCGGCTCGCATCCGCCGTTCGACAGCGAAGGCGTGACGTACGCGAAAGCCTCCGTGTTGCGTACCGATCCCGTCGCGTACACGCCGCCGACCGAAGAGTGCGAAGTCTATCTGGCCAGTGCAAAAGAGGCATCGCAGGGGTACGGCGTCGATCGCGTCGAGAACCCGCTCGACGTCGGTTTGCTCAAGAATGGCGGCACCGAGTACGCGGGTAAGGCGACGCTCGATCTCGATTATTTGCTCGGCGAAAACGGCGGGCACATGAACGTCAACGGCATCGCGGGCCTCGGTGCGAAATCGAGCTTCCTGCTGCACGTGTTGTGGATGTTGCTGCGCGAAGCCGAACGGCAAAAAAAGAGTTCGCCGAGCGACAAGAACCGCTTGCAGATCGCGCCGATCGTCTTCAACGTCAAGAACTACGACCTGTTTTTTATCGACATGTTGAACAAGAAATATCGCGACAAGGAAGCCGAGTACTTGGACGACTGGAAGAAACTCGGCGTCGAAAAGCCGTGGCCGTTTCGCGATGTGAAGTTCCTCGCCCCGCAAGAGAAAGACAAGACGACACCCGCGAACGTCGGCCGCGCCGACGGGGCCGTGAAGCCGTACAGTTGGTCGCTCTCGCAAGTCATCGAGCAAGGCTTGTTCAAATTCCTGTTCGCCGACGATGCGGTATACGAACCGAACTTCGGCGGGCTGGTCGATGAGTTGGCGGAGTTCCTGACGAACGACACACCGAGTGGACCGAAGCTGAAGATCGGCGATAAGTTGCCGCAGACGTTTCAAGAATTGCTCACGATGTTCAAAGAGCTCGAAGCCGTTACCAGCAAAGATTACGCGAAGGCGACGCAGGGCAAAGTCTATCGCCACCTGAAGTTCATCTTGCGGCAGGGTGGCGGCGTGTTGCGACTGAACGACAATCAGGGCCACCCGATCGTGCTGACGAACGGCGAACAGGCGGGGCCGACGGTCATCGACCTGTTCGGTTTGCGAATGACGCCGGGCTTGCAACGCTTCGTGGTTGCGGCGGTGTTCCACCAACTCGTACGGCTGCGTTCCGAAGACCCGACGCCCGGTTTGCGCTTCGTGGTCATGCTCGACGAACTGAACCGTTTCGCACCGCGAAACAGTTCCGACCCGATCACGCAGATCATCGAAACCGTCGCTTCCGAGATGCGTTCGCAAGGCGTGATTCTGCTCGGTGCCCAGCAACAAGCGAGCCTCGTCGCGCAGCGTGTGATCGCAAACTGCGCGATCAAAGCGATCGGCCGCAGCGACACACTCGAACTCGGTTCCGAAGTTTGGAAAGCCCTCGATCGCTCCGCACGCAGCACGGCCGCACAATTGCAAGCCGACGAGAAACTGCTGGTGCAACCGAACTTCCGCGAGCCAATGCTCGCGAAAATCCCCTTCCCGCCGTTCGCACTCAAAAAGGAACACGCCATCGGCACCGGCGATGTCGCGGCAACGAAAGTGGCATGGGAAGAGAGCGTGGAGGCGGTGTTTTAGTGTTTTAGTCCACCCAGGGGTACGACGAAGCGTCTAACCCTGGGCTAAAATATCGAACCCCGTTGGGGTAAATACATACAGAATTCTTACCCCAACGGGGTTGCATCGGATAGCCCAGGGTTAGACGTCTTACGTCGTACCCCTGGGTGCTGGGCTGAGCATACACGACCATACGCACAGGACACCAAATGAAGATCATCCATACCGCCGATTGGCATCTCGGCGACCATTTGCACCGGTTGGATCGCACGGACGATTTGCGCCGTCGCGTCGTTGAGGTTGCGCGCATTTGCGAAGAGCGTGCGATCGATGTACTCGTGATTGCGGGCGATCTGTTCTCCGATCATACGTCGGTGAGTGCCGAGGATATGACGCGCGAACTCGAACATATCCAGAAGGTGTATCGCCCGTTTTTCCAGCGTGGCGGTACGATTCTCGCCATTACGGGGAACCACGACAAGGACAAGCACATCGAGTTCATCCGTGCGGGGATGTTGCTCGCGGCGATGCCGTCGAGTGGTGTCAAGCCGTTGTCACCGGGGCGGATGTATTTGCAAAACGGGCCGGGAATCGCAGTGCTGGAAGGCGGCGGCGAGAAAGTGCAATTCGTGCTGGTGCCATACCCGTACCCGCACCGTTACGCCGAGGCCAGCGATGTTTTCAAGAGCACCGAAGAGCGCAACCGCACGACGACCGAGCGCGTCGGTTCGTGGGTGCAGAAGACCACCGACAAGCCCGGCTTCGACAAATCGCTACCGAGCGTACTGGTGGCACACTTGCACGTGCGCGGCTCGGAAACGCACTCGCTTTACAAAATCAGCGAGACGGACGACGTGCTATTCGGGGCCGATTTCATCCCGAGCCACTGGGCGTACGTCGCACTCGGGCACATCCACAAACCGCAATCGCTCGGCGGCCTCGACCACGTCCGCTACCCCGGTCCGCTCGACCGCCTCGACTTCGGCGAACGCAACGACGATCGCGGCGTCATCGCGCTGAACGTCGGTAAACAGTACGGGCCGGAGTGCCGCACCGTACCCGAATGGGTGCCGATTCCGCCGACGCCGATGCACCTGATCACCATCGCGAACACCGCCGAAATCGACGGCCTGCCCGCAAAGTACCCGGATCGCGCGACGGCGATTGTCAAGATAAATGTCACTCTCGAAGCCGGTGGACCGAGCCGCGACGAAGTGATGCAGCGACTAAAAAAGATGTTCCCTCGCTACGCCGAGATCGTCTTCGCTCGCGCCGAAACCAGCGACGGCGGCACACCGCGAACGAGCATTCGCAACGATGCCGATTACCGCACGACGGTACGCAATTACCTGAAAGCCAAGCACCCGAACGACGCCGCACTGTTGGCGCTCGCCGAAACATTCCTCAGCATCACCGAGGCGCTGCCATGATTCCGAAACGTGTGATATTGGAGAATTTCCTCAGCTTCGCCAGCCCGGCGGTCGCGTTCGACTTCACCGGAAACGATGAGGCGCTATGGGTGATTACCGGGCCGAACGGCTGCGGCAAGTCAGCCGTGTTCGACGGCATCACCTACGCGCTGTTCGAGTGCCATCGCGGCAGTGGCGGCCGCCAGAAGCGAGACCAGTTGATGCGGCACGGAGCCGATTTTTGCCAGGTCGTTCTCGAGTTCGATTTCGCGGGGCACAGCTACCGGATCACCCGCGGTCGCAGCCGCTCGGGCAAGTCGAAGCGGCCATTGCAAAAACTCGAGGAGCAATCCGCGAACGGTGACTGGATTGCGCTCAAGGAAGGCGACAACGGTGACGCACTCAACAAGTGGGTCGAAGCCACACTCGGGCTGGACTACGATTCGTTCACGTCATCGGTATTGTTGAAGCAGGGCGAGGCGGACAAACTGCTTTCGTCATCGAAAGAAGATCGCCTGAAGATCCTTAAAGGCATCATCGGCTTCGAGCATTTCGAGGCACTATCCATTCGCGTAAAGACTGCCACGGCGGCTGTTCGCAGCACGGTTGCCAGCTTCAAAACGCGGTTCGCGAATTTAGCCGCGGTGTCGCCAGAAGACTTGGCAGCAAGCCAAAATCGTGCGGATCGCGCCGAGACAGTGCGGCTCGAAGTGAGTGCATTACACGCGGCGGCCATCGAGCGCGTCGGGCGGTCGCGGACGTGGCAGAAGTGCCATACACGCTTCGATGAACTCACGGAATTGCTGGCGCAAGCCGACCAGCGTGCGAGCCGCGCGACGACGATTCGCAATCAGAAAATGCGCGTCGATGAACTCGGCACCGTCGTACCATTGTTGCAATCGCTGTTCGATGGCAAACGCGAATTGGCAACGTGGCAAGAGACACTCAGCGATCGCGAACGCCTGCGGAGCGAAGCCGAAAGCCGACGCGATACGTCCCGGATTGCGTCCGCCGAAGCGCGAGGGCAGGTGGCCGAACATAAGGCGGCATCGGAGAGTATCGAGCGCGAACTGGCGGAGATCGTGCGCGGCATCTTGCGTGCGAAATCGTTCCACAAACAAGCGGTCGAGTTGGACAAACTTGCGGGCGAAGTCAGTCGCTACCCCGTCGATCTGCCCGCGCGATTACTGCTTGCCACCGAGGCAGAAACGAGCGCGGACGGCGAGTTTCGTCGCGTCGAGAATCAACTCACCGAAGCCCGCACGCACCTCAAGGCCGCACGAGCCGAACAGGCCGAATTTCAGGACGTGAAAGCGGGCGTCGACTGTTCGCGTTGCGGTCAAAAAGTCACTGCCGAACATGCGGAGACCGAACGCGCCCGCATGGCGAACGACGTAGCCACGTGGCAGACGCGATGCGCCGAGCGACAGGCCATTGTCAGTGTCGCGCAAGAGAAGCACACGAAAGCGAAAGCGGACCTCGCCGGGTTCGTGATGCAATCGACCGGACGCAACCGCTTTCACGATAAATTTCAGACGCTCCAATCGAGCTTGACTGGGCTGGGTTGTACGTCGAACGCCGCCGAACTGATTGCCGAACAACTCACGCTCGAGTCGCAAGAGCAGTCGATGCGCGAACGATTCGTGCTTGCACAGAAGGAGAAAACCGCAGCCGAAGCGATCGCGGTTCAGCAGGAAACAACCGGCAAAAGCGCGGAAGCCGAACTGAAACAACTCGAGCCGCAAGTCGCGGAAGCGATGGCGAAACGAGCGACTTTGCAAGGTGCGCAAACGAGCGATGCCGCGCGACTGTCGCCGCCGTGGGATGCGCAGTGGCCGACACTATCCGCGTACGAAGTGCAAGTTCTGGTACAGGAGCTGGCGGCACTGCGGATGACGCCCGTCGAATCCGATTACCGTCAACTCCTCAACGACGATGCCACACGCGGCGTCTGGCGCGACGAGCAAGATCGCGTTCAAACCGAAATCGATGGCATCGTTCCCGCAGATCGCATTCCATCCGACGTGGCCGAAACCGCCCGCACCCAAGCCGCGAATCAACTCGCAACCGCCGACACCAACCATCGCGAATCGCTCCGCGACCACGAAAACCGAGTGCAGCAATCGAGCGAGTATCAGCGCGTCTCGACCGAGTTAGCCGAAGCCCAAGTACGGCTCAGCGTTCACGAAACACTCGACAAGTTAGTGGGAAAAGACGGCATTCAACTCGACCTCATTCGCGAAGCCGAAACCGAAGTGATCGCACTCGCCGACGATACTTTGCGGCGGCTGTCGAATCAGGAATTGTCGCTTGAAGTCGACGATGAGGCATCGGGCCGCGACTTGAAAGCATTCGCGTTACGCATCCGCAAAGTCGGCGAAAACCCCGTCGGCGTCGAGTTCATTTCGGGCAGCCAGCGCTTCCGCGTCGCGGTGTCGCTGGCACTCGCGATCGGTCGCTTCGCCGGCGGAAAGCAACGCCCGATCGAAGCCGTCATCATCGACGAAGGCTTCGGCAGCCTGGACAAAGACGGCCTCCGCGCGATGGCCGAAAACCTCCACGAACTGCGCCGTACGCAAGCCCTCAAACGCATCATCCTCGTCAGCCACCAGGAAACCTTCACCGACCAGTTCGCTACCGGTTATCGTCTCACACCAACGGAAGCGGGGACGACGGTGGAACGCATCGGGTAATCGCCCTTCTTGTGCTCGTTTCGCTACCGAGTAGAAGGTGCGATAGAATTTGTCGCTATTCTTACAGCTTCCCGGTTTTTTGCATCTTCTCCTGGAAGTACGCCATCGTGCGGCGGAGGCCTTCTTCGCGGCCGACTTTTGGCTCCCAGCCTAGCACTTGGATCGCGCGCGAAATGTCTGGCTTGCGTTTCTTCGGGTCGTCCAGTGGCAGGGGCTTCGTGATGTACACGCTCTTCGAGTGTGCGAGTTTGTGAATCTCTTCCGCGAACTCCTTAATCGTCACTTCCGCCGGGTTGCCGAGGTTCACTGGCTCGTGGAAATCCTTGAACAGCAACCGATAAATGCCTTCGACGAGGTCGGCGACGTAACAGAAGCTGCGCGTCTGCGAGCCATCGCCATAGATCGTTATCGGATCGCCGCGCAGCGCCTGATAGATGAAGTTCGGCACGACGCGGCCGTCGTTGAGTTGCATCCGTTCGCCGTAGGTGTTGAAAATGCGAATGATGTGCGCGTCGAGTTTATGCTGCCGATAATATGCGAGTGTGAGGGCCTCGGCATAGCGCTTCGCTTCGTCGTAGACGCCGCGCATACCGATCGGGTTCACGTTCCCCCAATAGGCTTCGGTCTGCGGGTGAACGAGCGGATCGCCGTAGACTTCGCTGGTACTGGCGAGCAGGTAGCGGGCCTTGTGCTTCTTGGCGATCCCGAGCGAAACGTGCGTGCCGAGCGCGCCGACTTTCATCGTCTGGATCGGGAATTCGAGGTAATCGACCGGACTGGCCGGGCTGGCAAAGTGGAGCACGTTGTCGATGAGTTCGCGAAACTCGATCGGCTCGCTGATGTCGTGAACCAACACGCGGAATTTCGGGTGCGTCATCAGGTGTTCGACGTTGTCGCGGTTGCCCGTGATGAAATTATCGAGCGCGATGACATCGTGCCCTTCTGCCAAGAACCGCTCGCACAAGTGCGAGCCGATAAACCCTGCCCCGCCCGTAATTAATGTTCGCAAGAGAATCTCTCCCGATGAATGAACGCAACTTCAGTCGGGATACGTTCCAAGCGGGGAAAGAGCAAGGGTTGGCGACGACGCGGAATGCATCGGATGTGATTGTTTCGGACGATTCGCACGAGTCCGAGTGGAATCCGCAATACGACGCCTTCGTCGTATCGCGGATTCCTCGCAATTACTTCTTGAACATCGTGTGGTTGCGGTCGCCGCGCGATAGCAAGTAGGCCATCAAATCCAGCACTTCGTCGTCTTTTAGCACGTCGAGTAACCCGGCGGGCATCATCGATTGTTTCGACAGTTTGAACGACGCGATGTTGCTGCGTTTGATGGTTCGCATCGCGTTCGGGTCGAGCATGTCGGTATTCACCGAGAAACCGTCATCATTGAGGTTGACGATCCGCCCGATCAGCTTGCCGCCGTCTTCGAGTTCGAACTCGACGGCGGCGTATTGATCGCTGACTTCCTTGTTCGGATCGAGGATCGATTCGAGCAAGTCTTTCGGCCCGAACCGCCCCGACACCGCGCTGAGGTCGGGACCGTACGAGGAACCATCGTTGTCGTAGCGATGGCAACTGAAACAGCGGCTTTCGCTAAACAGCTTGCGGCCATGTTCGAAATCGCGGCCCGACTTCAACCCCGCTTCGAGCTTCGGTGCGAGTTCGTCGATCGTCCACTTCTTCACGAACGGCTTCGGTGGCAGTGCGGCCATCGCGATACCTGCGGCGGCCTTCTTCAGAATCGGGTCGATCGCGACGAGATCGTTAGGCGTCAGCGTTTTCGTGAAGTCGTCGCGCATGATCTTCATGAAGCCCTTCATGCTGTTGCCGCCGCGGAAGCTGTTCGCGGCCACGAACCACTCGGCGTACTGCATCCGCAGTGCGGGCGTCCAACCCGTCTTCAGCACGCGCAGTGCCCGTGCGTACTCCATTTGCTCTTCTTGCGTCGGCGCGGCCGCCAGCAGTTTCGCCCCAATCGTCGCCGCGTTCGACGCTTCGAGGTACACGTACACTTGGAGCAGTTCACCATCGACGTAGCGATTTTTGGTCGGAAATACGGGGTCGAACTTCGCGAGCCACGCCTTGCGTTCGGCGACCGATGGCTGCCCGAAGCGGTTGAATAACACGTGATAGACGCGAACCATATCGAGCTTTTGTTCGTGCGTCAGTTTCGCGAAATCGATCTTGGCGAGCGAGGCGAGAATCTGGCCGCGCAACTTCGGATCGCCGACGTGCTTGCCGGCTTTGTCGTGTTCGGGGCACGATGCCGATACGCGAGTCAGGGCAAGAAGGGCTTGGATCGCGGTTTGCGGGTCGGTTGCGGCGAGTGCTTTCTCGGCCCACGACTTCGCATCCTGGTGTTCGAGTGCCACGCGACCGGAGAAACGTGCAAACCGATCCGGGCTGCTCAGTGCGGCGAGTGCCGTTTCCACAGCAATGGGGTCTTTCGATTTCGCGTGGAAGGCTTCGACTTGCGTGCGGATATTCTCCGTCGGCTTCACCTTCGCGGGAACGGGGTCGGTCGCTTCGGTGCCGGTGTAAGTCACACGGTACAGCCCACCCTGCGTCTTGCGGCCACCCACGGTGAAGTACATCGCGCCGTCTTTCGGGTTAATGACGACATCGGTGAGCGCCAACGGCGTGCCCGTTACGAACTCTTCGGCAATGGCTTTGTAGCTGCTGCCGTTCGGCTCCATGTGAATCGCGTACAGTTTGCCGTAACTCCAATCGCAGATGAAGAAGGCATTCTGGTACTTCGACGGAAACTTGGCCCCATAACCGAAGCAAACGCCCGTCGGCGAGCCTGGCCCGATGTTGCAGATACCGGGCAAGTTATCGGGATAGTACGCCGGGTATTTGCCCGCCCCGTTCCGCCAACCGAACTCGCTGCCGCTGGTCACGTGGCAGACGCGCGTCGGTCGATACCACGGCGTATTCATGTCCCATTCCATGTCGGCGTCGTAGCTGAACAGTTCGCCATCACGGTTGTAAGCCGCATCGTATTGGTTGCGGAAGCCGACGCTGAACAGTTCGACGTTCTTGCCGTCCGGATCGACGTTGACCATGAAGCCGCCCGGCCCCTTGACGCCGTTCATGAAGCCGTTGCCATCGGGCATCCGCGGCAGCAGGTGATCTTCGCCCCAGATCGGTGGCACTTTCGTCGTGTCGTACTTCGGCATCTGCGTTTGATTGCCGCAGACGAGCGTCAGCCGTTTGCCATCGGGGTGAGGCAGAATCGCGTGCGTCCCGTGTTCGCCACCCGCGCCGCCGAACTCCATCACCATCTCGACTTTGTCCAACGTGTCGTCGTTTTTGGACGATGTCACGCGGTAAAGTGCGGGCTTGAGTTGCGTGCCGCTCGGCAGTTTACGATGCGAGTTCGACATCACGTAAAGTGCATCGAACGCCCACAACAGGCCTTGGGCATCGCCGACGTCGGCGGGGAGTTGTTCGACCTTCGTGCCTTCGGTGCTACCGAGTGGCGGTACCGTAATCCGGTAAAGCGGGCCGTACTGGTCCGATGTAATGAGCCGTCCTTTCGGATCGACGCAGAGGTTCACCCACGAACCTTCGGTGTCTTTCGGCACGCTATACAGCAGTTCGACCTTGAAGCCTTTCGCGACCTTGAACGTGTCGGCAGGCGTGGCGAACTGCGGCTTCGCGGGGGTTTTCTTTTTCTTGTTTTGCCCGGAAACATCGGCCGATGACAGCCCGATGACAGTGAGCAAAAACGGAACGAGTAACAGCAATCGTCGCATGAACGAACACCTCGAGGGAGACGGAACCGGCTGGCAGGATTGTTAGTATACTCGAACCGGTACGGTGCGATCCACTCGAAACTAAACGCAAATTTGTGGGTCAGGTTTCTGGCGCGAACCCGTAACGGGATCCGTTGTCACTCTTGTTTCTGTTCCGTTCGCCGCTCGACTCAAGCCTCCGCGTCGCGGCGAATTGCGGAACCGAAACGCACTTGCTGCTCGCCCGCAGATAGCGATCTTGTCGGAACAACAATTGCGCGGTAAGTTACTCGAACGAGCGAATTGATTCGATCGTCGCGTTCGACTTTTGGAGAGGTGGCTGAGTGGTCGAAAGCACCGCTTTGCTAAAGCGGCGAGCGGGTAAAACCGTTCCGGGGGTTCGAATCCCCCCCTCTCCGTTTCAATGGTCCCCAATCGTTCTCTTTCGCCATCAAACCGTTGGATTTCCAACGGTTTGTTGCTTTCCGGGTCTGGCTCATCATCCTCGTCGGATTCCTCAACCCTCCTCAACCGAACCCGTTCGTAAGGCGTCAGGCATGTCATGATTTACCTGCTTTGGGGGTGGATGACGATGTCGTACTTGGGTAGAGTCGCAGAACGCTCCAGTCGCGCTTCGATCG
>JAYVXI010000005.1:0-9294 GCA_043785305.1 Limnoglobus sp.
ACACTCGTTGCGTAGCCGGTTGAAATGCGACTTGTGTTGATTTGCCTGTTGGCAAGCCAATCAATGGTTCGGCAGCGGATCACGCAGGGGCTGCTCACATGTCAGGACTTCAGCGTCTCGCACTCATGGTCGTCGTGGTGGCCGTTGGGCTGACCGTCTTTTTCGTCGTCGATCGGGGTCGCCGAGCGCCGGAGCAAACCGACGTGCCCTACGAGATGGTCGATTCGCTCCATGAGCCAATTGTGCCGACGGAGGTGCCCGCGAACATTCGCGAAGGGGAGCGGAGCCGACGAGCCACGCGGCCCACCGACGGCCTCAACTACGACGCGGTTTTAGAGGGACGGAATCACGAAGGCACGTTGACGCGAGCCAAACCCGCCGAGCCGATGCCGCCGACTTCGTGCCGGTCGGTCGAACCGGCCCCCAAGCACGCCGCGAACGGATCCGGACCATACCGCGTCCACGATCTCGCCGTGTCGGCTTTCGAGACCTCGTCGGGCTTCGGGTTCGTACGCATGTTATTCTTCCCGAATGCTCGCGGGGTGTCGGTGGCGTCGCCGGCGATCGACCGGGTCGAACTCGTCAGCCTGCTGACCGACTCCGAGCCGTCGGTGTACGTGCTCGACGAGATGGCGACGCCACCGCTCGCTCGGCAAGCGACCCGCCGGCCGCTCGACGAGTTCGAGCGACTCGGCCTCGACGCCGTGCGTCGCGGCGAGCACCTGATGTGGACTCGGGAGGCACCGACCCGGATGTTCGGCGCGATCCGCGCCCGGCCGCAATGCTTGGAATGTCACACGAACGCCAAAAAGGGCGACCTGCTCGGCGCGTTCAGTTACTACCTCGATACGCCAGTGGATCGGCTGGGTATGAAGCTTGCGGACTCGCGATCATCCGAATAGCAACAGCACGCTCCACGGTGGCGTTTGGACGAACTCGCAGCCGAGTTCAAAATGGCTGCCGATCGGCTTGCAACTCCGTACGAGCAGCGAAACCCATTCGGTATTCTTCGGTGCATTCACCGCCATAATTCGCATCGTGGTACCCGGCGAAATCCCTCGATCGATCGTCAGTCGCAGGCCGCCCGTCGAGCGATCCACGACCCACGCTTGCTGGGTGGTATTTTGGAACGCCGTGCAAGAAACGGAAATTTCTACGGGCGCGCCTTCCCGTCTCACCGACGTCCGGCGATTGCCGAACGATGCGTCGGGTGTGGCCCACTCGTCGTTCGTTTGCGTCGAGTGATGCGGCTTGCGCAATTGGGCCCGCTTGCGCCACCGGCTCATCATGACGACGAGAACGAACATCGCAACGCCACAACCGACAACGTAGTGCGAGTATTCGCTGAGCGAGGACAGATCGAATGCGAGAAGGTTGCCGAACATGGGAATATCGGGGCTGACGGAATGTATCGTAGTTAAGGATTCGGAACCGTGGGCAGCGGTCGAACAAAACTAGCACACGCCAGCGAGTCGCGCACGAAAATCGAATCGGAAGTCCGAGAGTTTCCGATAACCGTCGCAAACCGTCCCGCTTATGGGCTGGGCCGGTGCGGTTCGGGGTTGTGGTGAGACCCTTGGGTGCGATCCGGTTTCGGGTCGGATTTCGGGTGCGGAAACGCATTCGGCAGAGGCTTGCCGTGTTTCTTGTGATGCCCTTCGGTATCGAAGAGGATTTTACTGGCGCGATTCGCGTCGGCTGCGCCCACCCACAACTCCACCGAACCGGGAATGGTACTTCCCAAACCGGCAGTCAAGTCGTCGCCCACGACGCGACAGACGATCCCCTCATCCTTTAGCAATTCGGCCAAGCTGGTCATTTCAATCAGCGTACCGGTCGCCACTTTGACGACGTCGTCGGAATGGTTAATCATCTCGCACCCTTTACGTATGGGAAATCCACTCGTGAACATCTTCACCCAATATCGTCGCCGAGACTCGCATCCGGATCAACAGCTATTTTCGGCCTAATGATCCGAACCTTGCTTCCCACCCGGTTGTTGGATGGGATGCTCGCCGGCGGTGCCGTAGTTGCCCAATCGGCGTTTGGGATCCTGCTCGGACGCCGGCGCGCCATCGGGTATCGTGGGTGTTTGTGGAGTAATCGGTTCGTGCGGATCCGAACCCGATTGATTGCCCTGTGGAACGGGTGCCGGTCCGCCTTTGTGTTTCTTCGACATCGTTTTCTCCTGCATAATAGATGTGGCAAGGAGAATAATCAGCAATTCGCGTGCCGCGTGGAAACTACGGCACGATTCGCGGTGTTTATACTTTGAGCGGGGTGATTCGATACGTTTTGTTAGCCCGACGCGCAAGCGAGGGGAACCCGCGTGAAGGCACGACATCGCAGAAACGATAGTAATCCCTCGCTAGCGCGTCGGGCTAACGGGAATGGATTGTCTGACTAATAACTTCTCATTTCCGACCGCGAGAAGTTTACTTGGGAGCCGCAGTGACATACACGCGCCGTTTATCGAAGCTTTCCGTGCGCATTTTTGCCTCATCTGGGGTCATGAACATCACGTTCGTGTCGAACCAATACTCTCCCGTTTCGACATTCTCGATCTGGATTTTCCACGTCGGGGGATCGACAGTCATATCCACGATCGCATTCTGGATGTTGCTGACGTTGGTTACAGACGTCTTCTGCCATTTGACCTCGACATCGAGGATCTTGCAGTCCTTGGGCGGGCGAACGACCCCGGTCGCCACGACGATACCACTTATCAACACTTTCGGGTTCAGGTGCGCTCTCCCGTCGAATTCGATGATCGGGTCGGGGATGGGCGGCGGGTTGACAAGAGCGGGGACAGGGGCGGCGTGAGTTTCCGAGTAAACCGCCAGCGTACACACTGCGGCGACACCCATCCCGAACGCACGCCGATTCACAATCGCTTCATTCATAAAATCACCTGAGGTTAAAATTCGCCGACAGACACTGCCAAATTATAAAGATTCATCAGGCGTACGGTTGCAAATAATCCTCGATACTTTTTGATTCCACACGACGAAACTTTTGAATGTCTGTCGTTCTCGGGCATACTTTAGCTGTGTCACACTCTTCCCGAACGAGGTGCTTCATGCGATTCTTTCTGACTCTCTCGCTCTTATGTCTGTGCCGTGTCGCTGCGAATGCGGCGGGGACTTACCACGAGGTGGCGTATCCGCCGTCGGAGAAGCCCGGCGAACTCACGCTCGGCGTCACGTATACGATCTGGATTCCCGATGGCGTGAAGACCGTTCGCGGGGTGATCGTGCATCAACATGGTTGTGGGTCGGGGGCGTGCAAGGGCGGCGCGACGGCAGCGTACGACCTGCACTGGCAGGCACTCGCGAAGAAATGGGACTGCGCACTCCTCGGCCCATCGTACCACCAGGACGATAGACAAAACTGTCGGCTCTGGTGCGACCCGCGCAACGGATCGCGACAAACCTTCCTGAACGGCCTCGGCGATTTGGCCGCGAAAGCGAAGCATCCCGAACTGAAAACGGTGCCGTGGTGCCTATGGGGTCACTCGGGCGGCGGCTACTGGGCGAGCCTCATGCAAACGTCGGACCCCGAGCGTATCGTCGGCATCTGGTTCCGTTCCGGCACGGCGTATTCGACTTGGGAGAAAGGCGAAATCGCGAAGCCGACGATCTCCGAAGCCGCGTACGGCGTACCGATGATGCTGAACCCCGGTGCGAAGGAAAAGGACGACAAACGCTTCGCCGGAGCCTGGACCGGTTCGATGGCGATGTTCGCTGCGTACCGGGCGAAAGGCGCTCCGGTCGGCTTCGCACCAGACCCGCGCACCGCACACGAATGCGGCGACTCGCGCTACCTCGCGATCCCGTTCTTCGATGCGTGCCTGAACGCACGGCTACCCGATGACGGTTCGCAAAAGCTGAAGCCGATCGACCCGAAGAGCGGCTGGCGTGCGCTACCCGAGACGGACAAGGCCATGTCAGCAACGGACTTCACCGGCAAGCCCGACCAGGCGATGTGGCTACCGAACGAGCGGTTCGCGAAGCAGTGGGTGGAGTATGTGAAAACCGGTTCGACCGAAGATACCACGGCACCGCCCGCACCGACCGGCGTGACGGTCACCGCGAAAGACGGCGTCGTTCAGTTGAAGTGGGACGCCGAGGCCGATTTGGAAAGTGGCATCCGCTCGTTCGTGATTCAGCGCGACGGCAAAGACCTGTCGCCGTTCCCCGAGAAGCCGATCGGCCGGTTCGGTCGCGCGTTGTTCCAGACGATGTCGTACCACGACACACCCGAGAAACCGCTCGCCGAAATGACCTTCATCGACAAAACCGCAAAGCCAGGCGAATCGCACGAATATCGCGTGATCAGCGTCAACAGCGTCGGCCTGAAATCCAAGCCATCGAAACCGGCGAGCGGAAAGTGAAATGACGACTACTCTCGTTTCCCGCCAAAGATCCCAGGTATCGTACGGTTGCTGAGTCGATCTAGAAAATCGCTCAGCCCGTTATCGCGGCCGTTCTTCTTTAAAAAGATCGAACGGGGTTCGATTTTTACTTTGCAGCATATGCAGAAATGAGTTGATACAGAGTGTCCAGCATCAGGAACAGTTTTGCAGAATTCTCTTGGCTGTACATTTGCGGCTCAAATCGCCCATGACCGACCACATGACGATTAGCGAAACTCGTGTCGAAGCTGGCATACCAGCTTTTAAAGTCAGCTAGGGCTGGGCCTTCAAGAATAAAGCTGACTGTGGATTCCACTACCTGCCGGTATGTTGGAGTGGCATCAGGAGAGGAAGCGATCAAGTCCTGGAACTGCTTAATCTTAGAACCCTGTCGCCATTTGATAACTGTTGTTGCTGAGTGGAGCCAATCGGTCATTACACCTTCGAGGTGCGGGGTCAGCGTTGAGATGGACAGGCAGTATTGGCCCGTAACATGGGCACACAGGGCTTGTTCAAACAGCACCTTCCGGTCGTTGAACACCGGGATATTGCACCAACCCGAAACGAGATCGGTCAGCCGCTTAGCAGAACAGTGCTCAACAAAAACCTGTCGCGCCTCCGTTTCGTTCCCATCCTTGACTAGCCTGGCGATCTTGCTTAATGGATAGGGTAGAAGAGCTGGTGCGGCCCACAAGCCAACTTTCATCAACTCTGTTTTGACCGAATCGTGAACTGCCAGCGCCAGCTCAACCACAGAAGCCTGAAGTGCTTTAGCAATTGACTCGCCGAAACTCCAGTTGGCTGCATCCTCCGGCAAGTCATTGCTATTCGGACGAAGGTCGCAGAACACGGAGTAACGCCCGTTAACCCAATGTGCATAGAAAAAGGCAACCCGCACCCCATTTAGTTCCGGTGGTTGAACCCGCTCAATGTACTCGATGTCTTCCAGCCAAGCGTCATCTCCGATTTTCACGTCGCGGTCAATGGGAACCTTAACCCTCGCCGTTAATGTTGTCTCCTCGTTGAACTGGACAATCGGTGGGGCGTTCTTGGGTAACCGAATTAGGCATCGCTTGATCTGGAAGTCAGGCGGAAGCGTATTGGCCCCCACTCTCGCTTCCAGTTCTGGAATGATCCAGTTTTGGTACATCTGATGTAGGATGCAACTTCCCATTCCTTCGTCGATCATCTATCACCTCAATCAAAGCCAACCATACATATCATACCGCCCCGCGACGGTTGTTGCGGGGCGTTCTTGTCACTTACCCCATGCGTTTTTGTAGTTCCTGGTTCACCGCTTCGAGGTACTGTTCGGTCGTCAGGTAAGGCGTGGTTTCGCCGATCAGGAGTGCGAGGTCTTTCGTCATCTTGCCCGATTCGACGAGATCGACGCAGACTTTTTCCACGGTCTCCGCGAACTTCACCACGTCGGGCGTGTGGTCCATTTTGCCGCGGTAGATGAGGCCGCGCGTCCAGGCGTAAATCGAGGCGATCGGGTTCGTGCTGGTCGGCTTGCCTTGCTGGTGCATCCGGTAATGCCGCGTCACGGTGCCGTGTGCGGCCTCGGATTCGATCGTGCTGCCATCGGGACTCATCAGCACCGATGTCATCAACCCCAGCGAGCCGTAACCCTGGGCCACGGTGTCCGATTGCACGTCGCCATCGTAGTTCTTGCACGCCCACAAGTAGCCGCCGCTCCACTTCATATTGCTGGCCACCATGTCGTCGATCAGGCGGTGTTCGTACGTGAGCTTTTTCGCTTCGTAGGCAGCCTTGAACTCCTTGTCGAAGATTTCCTGGAACAGGTTCTTGAACCGTCCATCGTACACTTTGAGGATCGTGTTCTTGGTCGAAAGATAGACGCAATACTCGCGGTCCATGCCGTAGTTGAAGCAGGCGCGGGCGAAGCCGATGATCGATTCGTCGAGGTTGTACATCGCCATCGTGACGCCGCTGCCGGGGGCTTTGTACACTTCGCGTTCGACGACCGGCCCACCGTCGGCCGGGGTGTATGTCAGCTTCACCGTGCCCGCGCCGGGGAACAAAATTTCGCTCGCCTTGTACTGATCGCCGAAGCCGTGGCGGGCGACGACGACGGGCTTGTCCCAGTGCTTGACGAGCCGCGGCACGTTACTGCAAATGATCGGCTCGCGGAAAATCGTGCCGTTGAGGATGTTGCGAATCGTGCCGTTCGGCGACGGGTACATCCGCTTCAGGCCGAACTCCTTCACGCGCGATTCATCGGGCGTGATCGTGGCGCACTTCACCGCGACGCCGTGCTTCTTGGTGGCTTCGGCCGAGTCAAACGTCACCTTGTCGTCGGTCGCATCGCGATGTTCGATGCCGAGGTCGTAATATTTGAGGTCGATATCGAGGTAGGGCAGGATCAGCTTTTCGCGAATGTTGTGCCAGATGATCCGCGTCATCTCGTCGCCGTCCATCTCGACAATCGGGTTCTTGACTGCAATTTTCGCCATGAGAGAGAGCGCTCCGGGTAACGAGGTGCCGCCTGCGGTGTAGGAAATCAACAGTTTACGCAGACCGCGATATGACGAACAGAAGGGACGAAAGCAAAACGGAACTCGTATCGCGTTTTGCTTTCATACGAATGCGAGTTTCTCGAGGTGGCCACGGAATACCCGTCGCAATCCTGCCTGGATCGCTGCGATCTGCTCCAGTTCGAGCCGCAGGGTCACATCGAACCCAGTGGCGCCGTTTAATCCACCAAGTTGCCTTGCGAGATCGATGCTCAGCGAATCGGGACCGATCCGGCACGCCGCCACGCACCCGTAATCGCCGTTGGCTTGATCGTTATACACCAGGTGAATACCCCAATCTTTAGCCTCTTCCTCGGCGTCACGCTGTAAAACCAACCCGTGGTCGCCGCCAGTCACTCCGACGATGAGGGTATACTCGTCGGCCTCGAAGCCACCTTCGTTGGCGGTGAAAGCGACACGCATCACGAACCTCACTTTCTCGTTCCCCGTTTCGACTCGCCGCAGAGTCTTCAAAGCGAAGCGGCGTAGGCATGAAGTATCGTACAGCAAGATCGTTTTGAGCGGGTTCGCGCCCCGCGCTTCGCTCCGCAAAGCCTACGCGGCGCGGCTAAACGTGTATCGCGTTTCGCTTTCGACCGAACCTTCTTCGGCCTTTGCCCGTCATCACTGGCATGGAATACTGGTTCACTGCGGATTTACACTTGGGGCACAACAACATCTTGAAGTTGTGCCGCCGCGATGCATTTCTTTCCCCGCAGGAAATAGAAACGCTCGACAGGAACGAACCGCTCAAGGTATCGAAGGAATCCGGCGAGCGTCACGACGATACCATCCTCCGCAACATCAACGCGGTTGTCGAACCGGGCGATGAACTGTGGGTACTCGGGGACTTTTGCTGGGGCGGGAGTGGCAAAGCCGCCAGTTACCTCGACCGGATCGCCTGCAAAAACGTAAATTTAGTGCAGGGAAACCACGATTCGGATAGTGTGTTGCCGCTGTTCCGGCAGGCGTGGCAACAAGGAATGCTCGAAGCCGATGGGCAATTGATCTGGCTGAATCATTATCCGATGCGGTCGTGGGACCGGAGTTTCCACGGAAGTTGGCAACTATACGGCCACGTTCACGGGCGCATGAAACACCTCGACGACGCCGACCCGTGCGTGCTGACGAGGGACGTGGGCGTCGATCCTCTGAAATTCCAGCCGATCAGCCTGACGCAACTGCGGGCGGATTTTGCACCGAAGGAGGCCGCATTCCGGCAACGGAAGCTCGGATTGAGCGGCAAAGGTGCCGTCGATTGGGCCTAATCGCGAAGGAAAGGCGTTGCGTTGCGATTAGGCAGACTGGAATTTCATCGTTCCGCTGCTATAAATATTGTGTCGAAGCATCGGTTCGACAAATGAAGGCGTAGCTCAGCTGGTAGAGCAGCAGACTTTTAATCTGCGGGTCCTGGGTTCGATCCCCAGCGCCTTCACTTGTGCAAGACGACGCAGACCGGTGCAAAACAGCGCCGGTCTGCTTCATTTCTAGGCTTTCTGCCGAACCGCCACTCGTTTCATCGAAGATGCCCAAAGTGTACTTCAGTGCAGTTCGATGCCGATCAATGTCCCCTGTTACTACGCCCGGTACTACGCCGAAATCACAAGCTACTACGCCCGGCACTACGCCGAAATCGCCATCGGTCCCGGTCATGCGAAGGGGGATTCCCGATGCGTTCGACACTGGCACGGTCGATGGAACGAGGTTCGGCAGTTTGTCCACGGCCCCGGCGAGATCGTACAACCGGCGGTGCGAGTAGCGGGCGGTGAGCAGCGGCGTCGAATGTCCGGCGAGTTCTTGCGCGGTCCGTAAATCGACGCCATTTCGCCCCAGCATGGTCAAGTACGTGTGTCGCAAGGCGTGAAAGTCGGCGTACTCTGGTCCATCGGGGCCTTCCACGACGTAGGGAATGCCTACGGCTTCGAGATCGGCGCGGAGCATTTCCGCCCCGCGATGGTCTTTCGCCCACGTTTCGCCCCATAGCGGCGCGTTGGCGGGCTTCCCGGCGATGAAGTCGCGCAGAGCAATCGCTACGTCTGCGGGCAACGGTTGCACCTTCAGCTTGCGCGACTTGTTGAAGCGGGCCGCCAGCGTCACGATGGGCGTCTCGGCTTCGAGGTCGAACATTGCAGGTGTCAGGTTCGCCAAGGCGTTTGCACGAAAGCCAGTGCCAGCGGCGGCCAGATACAGAAAGTACCGATCCGAACCCGTCAGCCCGCGAAACGTGCCTTGGCTTGCCCGCGTTCCAACGAGCAACAACCGGAGTTCTTCGGCGGTGAGTTCGCGTCGCGTCCGGCGAACGTCCACGGCAGCGTTTACGAGCGTCAGGGATTCGAGCGGGTC
>JAYVXI010000006.1:0-26603 GCA_043785305.1 Limnoglobus sp.
CACTCGTCGTCGGTAATATCACTGGGATACGGTTGGCGTTCAGTGTTCATAGCCTATTCTACCGCCACCACTCGCGTTAAGTGCATAACAGGCTCTAGCACGCGACGTGCAACGCTACCTGTCCGACGAAGTCGTCGAAGCGCGGCCCCCGAGCATGGGCTACCGGGTGAAGAAGTTCGTTCGACGGCACAAGGGGCAGGTGGTGGCCGCGTCCTTGATCTTTCTCGCGCTAATCGGCGGCGTGATCGGGGCGGCGTATGGCGTGATCGAAGCCGGCAACCAGCGGATCGCCAATTCGCTCCGGGAACAGGCCGAACGCGATCGCGACGCGGCCGATGCCGCTCGCGGTGAGGCAGTAACTGCGCGCGATGGCGAGAAGAATGCCAAAATTGCAGTCGAAACCGCGCGCGACGGCGAGGAACTGGCCCGCAAAGCAGCCGAATCCGCCCGGGACGATCTGGCCAGGGAACGGGAGAAGCTGGCCCGTGTCGAGTACGGCCGGACCATGCAGGTGGCCTATGAGCAATGGCGGGACAACAACATTGCCGCTGCCCAGGCGTTGCTCGAAGGCACCAGGGAAGATTTTCGCGGTTGGGAATGGCACTACGTACATCGCTTGTGTCATTCCGACCTTCTCACCCTAAAGTCGCACAAATGGCATGTCCTTTCGGCGTCATTCAGCGCGGACGGATCGCGCGTGGTGACGGGGAGTCTCGACGGGACAGCGAAAGTGTGGGACGCCATAACCGGGGCCGAACTCCTCACCCTCAAGGGGCCCGCAGGACGCGTCTATTCAGCGTCGTTCAGCCTAGATGGATCGCGGATCGTCACCGGAAGTCATGAGGGGACGGCGAAGCTGTGGGACGCGAAAACGGGGACCGAGTTGCTCAACTTGAAAGGGCACACTCATCACGTCATTTCGGCGTCGTTCAGTCCTGATGGGTCGCGCGTGGTGACGGGGAGTATCGACCGGACAGCGAAAGTGTGGGACGCGAAAACGGGAGTCGAGTTGCTCAACTTGAAAGGGCACGCTACTCAAGTCATTTCGGTGTCTTTTAGTCCAGACAGTTCCAAGGTCATGACTGGGAGTGATGACAGTACGGCGAAGGTGTGGGACGCGGTAACAGGGACCGAGTTGCTCACACGAAGAGTCCATTACGAGGGTGTCAATTCGATGTCGTTCACTACGGACGGGTCGCGGGCCATAGCCGGGAGTTGGGATGGGACGGTAAGGGTGTGGGACGCGAAAACGGGGGCCGGGTTGCTCACTCTAAAAGGGCATACTGAGGGTATCAACTCGGCGTCGTTCAGTGCGGACGGAACCCGGATCGTGACTGGGAGTGAAGATAAAACAGCGAAGGTGTGGGACGCGAAAACGGGGGCCGGGTTGCTCACTCTAAAAGGGCATACTGAGGGTATCAACTCGGTGTCGTTCAGTGCGGACGGAACCCGGATCGCGACCGGAAGTGACGACAAAACAACGAAGGTGTGGAATGCGAAAACTGGGACCGAAGTGCTTATCTTGAGAGGGCACACAAGTGGAGTCCTTTCATCCTCGTTCAGTGTGGATGGGACTCGAATCGTGACCGGAAGTGAGGATAACTCAGCGAAGGTATGGGACGTGAAAACAGGGGCCGAGTTACTCACACTGAAGGGGCACACTGGTATCGTCCGATTTGCGTCGTTTAGTTTGGACGGCTCACGGGTTGCGACAGGGAGTTGGGACGAGACGGCGAAGGTGTGGGACGTGAAAACAGGGACCGAGTTACTCACCCTGAAGGGGCACACCAGTGCAGTCAATTCGGCGTCGTTCAGTCCGAACGGGTCGCGGGTGGTTACAGCGAGTAGGGACAATAAGGCGAAGGTTTGGGACGCAAAAACGGGAGCCGAGGTTCTTACATTAAGGCACACGAGAATGGTCTTGGTGGCTTCGTTCAGTCTGGATGGGTCGCGCGTGGTCACCGGGGTTGGGGACCAGTTTGAGAGCGCGGGCGACACGGCGAAGATTTGGGACGCGAAAACGGGAGCCGAGATCCTCACTCTGAAAGGTCACATGACTAACGTTGTTTCGGCGTCGTTCAACGCGGATGGGTCGCAGGTGGTGACGGGGAGTGCCGACCGGACGGCTAAGTTGTGGGACGCGAAAACGGGAGCCGAGATACTCACTCTGAAAGGGCACACGGCTGCGGTCATCTCGGCCTCATTCAGTGCGGATGGGTCGCGGGTGGTGACGGGGAGTCTCGACCGGACGGCTAAGTTGTGGGACGCGAAGTCCGGTGCAGAACTCCTCACCATCAAGGTCGACTCCAAAGGGGTGAATTCAGCATCGTTTAGTGCGGATGGGTCGCGGATTCTCACTGGGAGTATGGATGGCACGGCGAAAATCTGGGACTCCCGGCCGGTGAACCGCGACTTCCTTCCTCGCGAGCCAGCCCCACCGCCGCAGCAGTGAGGCCCATCGGTCGTTTCGAGCCGATTCCCCGCTAGGTCGGGTGGAACAGTCCTATACTTTACCCGACCCCTTACAGGGAATCGGCTTGAGTTTATGTACGTGGCGGAGCTGCAACATGGCGGAGGAAGCGGTGCCGAATACGGCGTTTGAATCGATCCTGGAAACGGATGCCACCGAATCGATTGACGACTTTGTCGCGCAGATCAAAGAGACGGCGGACAAGCTGACGAAGGACGGGTGTAGCCGCGGCGATGCCAAGCTGTTGGCGACGGCGTTCAAGGAATTGCGGCACTGTTTCCGCGTGTTTGCAGCGTATCGGTCGCGGCGGAAAGTGACGGTGTTCGGCTCGGCACGTACGAAGCCGGATCACCCGGCGTACCTTGCGGCGGTGGCGTTTGGCAAGCAGATGGCGGATGCGGGGTACATGGTCATCACGGGGGCCGCAGCCGGGATTATGGAGGCGGGGCACGTCGGCGCGGGGCGCGAAAACAGCTTCGGGCTGAACATTCTGTTGCCGTTCGAGCAATCGGCGAACCCCGTGATTCTCGACGATCCGAAGCTGATGAACATGCGGTACTTCTTCACGCGCAAACTCGCGTTCGTGAAAGAATCCGACGCGATCGCGCTGTTCCCCGGCGGCTTCGGCACACACGATGAGGCGTTCGAGTCTTTGACGCTGATTCAGACCGGCAAGTCGCACATCTTCCCGCTCGTGCTCGTCGACGAACCGGGCGGCGACTACTGGCGAAGCTGGCAGCGATTCGTCGACGACGACCTCTTGCAGCGCGGTTACATCTCGCCCGACGATCGCTCGCTGTACCGCATTACCGATTCCGTCGAAGAAGCCGTGCGCGAAGTGACGGATTTCTATAAGGTCTATCACTCGATGCGCTACGTGAAGGGCCATCTCATACTGAGGTTGCAATCGCGAATCTCGAATGAAGTTCTGGAACAAATTCGTACAGACTTCGCAGACATCTGTACGAGTGGCACCATCGAGCAAACCGAAGCCCAACCCGCCGAGGCAAACGAACCGACGCTGAAGGCGATGCCGCGACTGAAATTCCGCTTCCATCGCACGAATCAGGGCCGGTTGCGGCAACTCATCGACGCGGTGAACGGCGTCGGGTAAGCGTCACGCGGCCTCGGATACGCGGATGGTTTGCGAAATGCGGCCGCGCAGCGCGTCGATCCACGACCGAACGGCGGTTGCGGAAAGTACCTCGTCGACGTGCAGTTCCCCGGATACGGCGGAGAAGCGACGGCGGACGGTCCATTGACGGCGATACGCCGGTTCGCCGATCAGAAGCAGGCGTTCGCCGTTGACGCTCGGAATTTCGGCGGGGCTTTCGTGGCCCCAAAACCATTCTTCGCTGCCTTGGAATCGCGGCGGCAACGCGCCATCTTCGCGCAACGCCGTCGGTCGATAAAGCTGGAACCGCGCCGTCGCGACATCGGCCTCGGGGTCGGTGGCGCAATCGCGATACGCCGCAACGATTCGCGGGTCGGGTCGCTCGCCCGCCAGATACCCTTTCAGTGGCGAACCCGTCACCGCATCGGCCAAAAGCACGTGAAATTGAGCCAGATTCGCGATGCCACCGAACAGAATGCGGAACCCCGCACCGCTACTTGGGTGCAACACCGTCACGGCACCATCGTCGGCCACAGCGAACAACTCCGCAAGTTCGCGACAGCGCCGATGGTCGGCGGCCAGTGCCTGAATGCCAGGAATTAGGCCGGGAATCGCCCGTGCCGTGCGTCGCGCATCGGCGGAGGCGGCCATCACCGCGAATGCATCGTCGGTGTAATCGTGGAGCTTCGACCAAGCCAGTGCCGCATCGGGGTAACGCCGCGCCACGGCCATGCCGCATTCGCCGGGGAATGGCACCGCGACTTTCGGTTTGGGCTTCCCGAAGAAGAACAACGGCGGCACGCCCCAACGGCGGGTGCGCTTACAGGCATCGCGGAAGGTCGTCGCCAACGGCAGACAATCGCGCAACCGGTGAAGTAACGGCAACGCTTCGTATGCGAGATCGGGTGACGAGGGAAAAGAGTGCGTCGGGTTGTGAAACGCTAAAATGTCGCGCGGCATCGGGATCCTCCATCCATGGGGGCACGACATTACCGCACGAACCGCGATCCGGTGCAAGAGGAACTGCCAGGGATTCGGACGAAACCACACCCGCAGACCGACGAGTTGCGATGGGGGCTGAAACTTCGACGCAGCGCGATCTTCGCAGGTCAACGAGCCACCGGGTTCATCCGGATGAACCGGATGAACCCGGTGGCTCGTAGGTAGAAACCAAAATCGTCGAACGGAGCCTCGTTTAGCCGTCCGCGACCCGGCGTATGATATACTTTCTCGAGTCTGGCAGCCCCAGTTGAGTATTATCACATGATCGCAGACGTACACATCCCCACGCTTGCGGCGGAGATTACCCGGCGGACGTGCCGAACGGATTTTTCTGCGCCGGGTTTCAGCGTAACGAACGTCGGTCGGGCGATCGATTCGGTAGCGTTTCGGCAAATGATGGTCGATCTCAAAGCCGCGATGACTGCGATACACGAAGCCGCAACGGGGAAGACACTGGTGTACCTGTCGGCAGCGCGGTTCGATCAGCAGACGACGACGAAGCCCCATTTGGATGGCGGACCCGAGGAGTGTTTCTTGATGTTGGGATACGAGCCGAGCGAGATCGATGCGGAACTACAATTTTCAGACTATACAAAATGTGCATACGAACTCGGCATGAGTCCGACGGAGTTTATGGCGAAACACAACCCGATGTTTCGCACGGGCCAAACGACATTGCAACCCTATACAACGCGCGCATCGGACTTCTCGAAAGAGGATTATCAGATCGTGTGCATTAACAATTCGACGGCAGGGTTTTCCATCGAAACACCGAAATGGCAAGGCGTTTTGCACACCGCCACCATACTGACACCCGACGAATCGAAACGTCGCGTCATCAACTCGACGATGATCGCGTCCGTTCCCATCGGCACGCCAGAAACGATCACCGCAGCATTCCAGCACGATTTCATCCACACAACAATCGTGCGTCGCCAAGGCTACGACAAATCGCACCTGCGCGACGACGTGTGACTACTTCTTCTTCGGCTCTTCCTTCTTCACTTCGGGCTTCTTTGGCTCGGCGTCGGGGGGCAACATCGCTTTCACTAATGTGCCGTTGGTGCCGTTGAAGAGGCGGACGATGCCTTCCTCGCCGCCGGTGGCCACGAGCGTGCCATCGGGGCTGGTGGCGACGGCGTAGACGAAGTCTTTGTGCTCGCCGTAGGCGCGGGTTTGGCCGCCGTTTTCGGCGTTCCACAATCGCACCGTGGCGTCGCCGCTCGTCGTCAGGAAGGTCGTGGTTTTCGGCACGAAAATCAACCGCGTCACTTGCTTCTGGTGCCCGATAATGTCGCGGAGTTTTTCGCCCTTTTCGTAGTCCCATACTTTCACGAAATTGTCCGCCCCGCACGAGACGATCTTCTTGCCGTCGGGCGTCCAGCCGACGTCGAGAACGTGGTGCGTGTGGCCCTCGAATGACTTCACGAACTTACCCGATGGCACCTCGAAAACCTTGACGAATTTATCGGCGGCCCCGGTCGCAAGCAGCTTGCCATCGGGGCTGAAACTGACTCCGAAGACGGTGTCGCTGTGTCCCGCTTTGATCTCGAATGCGAGCTTGCCCGCCGCGTCGAAGACCTTGATTTCGCCATCTTCGGTCGGTGCCCCGCCACCCGTTGCGATCAGCTTACCATCGGTCGAATACGCAATCGCAACGACGCGATCCGCGAAGCCACTAATCCGCATTTTCGGCGTGCCTTTGTCGGCGTCCCACAACGTCATTTCCTGGTAGCTACCGGTCGCGAGCGTCTTGCCGTCGGGGCTGTACGCCATCGCTTCGACGAGCGAAATGTGTGCGGTGTTCGCGGGCTTGCCGTCGGGGAGTTTGAGTTCGGGATCGACCAGCGTTTTCTTGAACTCGCCGGTCTTGCCGTCGAACAGGTGGATCTGGTTGCCGCGCCCGGCGGCGACGATGGTTTTATCGGGTGTGATCGCCACAGCGCGAACCGGTTTCACGATCGCGGGTGGCAGGTTCAGCACGACCTTTGGCCGCACGCGGATCTCCGATCCCGTCGGTGCTTTCGCGCCTTGCTCGATCCAAAGTTTCAGCACGGCGACTTCCTGGCCGTTGAGATCGTTCGCGTCGGAACGCGGTGGCATGATCGGGTTTTTGTGCTGCGCGGAAAACACGAAGAGGTTGCTCTCCATCGGCTTGCCCGCCACGACGGCGACGCCGCGTTTGCCGCCCTTCACGACGCTCGCGTGGTTGGCCATGTCGTACTTGCCGCGAAGCTCCGTACCGGTATGACAGACGGTGCATTTGTTCGCGAAAATCGGCTGCACGTCTTTCGCGTAGTCAATCGGGTCGTTCCGGGTGAGTACGGCCGCCGGTATCGGCGTCGGCGGGGCTTTATCCTTCTTTTCGTCGGCGGCAAACGCCAATATCGGCACCGCGAATAACACTGAAAGCATGAGAGAACGCATATGGTGAAACTCCATGTCGATTATTTGCTAATGTTAAGGTTAAACTTCGCTTCGTGCGTCGTGGGATACTTAACGTCCCAGACGGCGATGGCCTGTACGACGATGTTGTTGATGCCGCCCGCCTTCACGTCTTTATCGGCGGCGATCGCGATTTTCACTTCGTTCTGCCCGGCGGGGATCGTGGCTTCGATCGCGGTGACGCCCTTGTTTTCCTTGGGGAAAACGAGCTTCACCTTGAACTCTCCGGCGAACTCGAACAGGCGTTCGACGCGAACGATGACTTCGCCCGTGCCACCGATTTTGACGTTGCCCACCGGTTGTGCGGTGATCTTCCCAAGGCTGACGGGAATCACTTTCACCTCGAATGGCGGCGCGAATGCGGAGACGGTAATATCTTTTTTATCTTTGCCCGTGGGGTCTTTGGTGAACTTCACTAACGTGTCTCCACGTAGTGAAATCGTGTAGGTTCCGGGTGCGGCATTCGCCTTCACGTCGACGGTGAATGGGGCATCGTTTTTATCCTTGGCGATCGGCAGTGGCTGGCCGTTGTTGATGGTTACGGGTGCGTTCTGCATGTTTGCAATTGTCGCCTCGGCTTGTACGTTCACGGGGCCTGCGCGGGCCTCCACGTCTTGCCACGTCACCTTCACCGGCACGCTGATTTTCTCGCCCGGTTTCACAACCAATGGTAGTGTCGCTTTCTGATCTTTTCCATCGACTTTCACCGTTGCCGCTGTCAGATCGGCGGCGATGCGGAACGGCGACTTGCCGGCGCGCGTCGCGATTACCAACGATTGATCGAGCCGCGCGATCAGCGGCACGTTCTGCTGGCCGACTAGGCCCCAGGAAATGCTCGCGGGGCGGGCCTCGCGGGTGACGGGTTTGCCGTCGATGGTGGTCGTCAATTTCACTTTGATTTCCAACACCGCATCGGTGAGTGTGCCCGTACCGGAAAGCACGAGCGTGCCCCACTTCTGCCCCGTGCCGATCGATGCGGGCATGGCCACTACGCCCGCAGGCAGCCCTTCCACGGTGATTGCAAGTGGGCCGTTGAAGCCATTTTGACGTTGTACGAACACATCGAGTGCGACTTCGCCCATACTCAGCGCGATCGTCGTGGCCGGAAGTTCACGGCTGCGTGCCATCACGATCGCGCGGAAATCGGGCTTCGGCGGCGCGATCCGTAATCGGTACGCACAGCGCGGGCCGAAGCTGACGTTCGCTTCGCGGCTGCCGACCATGATGAGATATTTGCCATCGGCGGCGGCGGTGAACTTGTACGCGGGCGGGTCGCCGCTGCGGTTGAAGAACGACGTCGGGTGCAAAATCTCGGGGTCGTCGTCGAGCGTGCCTTCGTTGGCGATGTCCTGTTTGCCGTCGCCGCTGCGGACGTTGAGGTACGTATCCATCGCGGAGCCGATGCGGTCGGCGAACAGTTCGATCATCAGCACGTCACCTTTTTTGGCGGTGAACGAGTACCAGTCGCGGTCGTATTTTTTATCGATGCGGCCCGCGACTTCGCACGGCGTCACCACCGCTTCGGCAGTGTCCATTTTGTCGTTAGGTGCTTCTTTTTCCGCGATAACCGGCAGGCTCGTCACGAAGATCGGCACGGCGTTCGAGCTGTTTCCGGGGCTGCCGATGCGGTACTCGAAGCCATCGAGGAGGCCCATCACCGGTTCGATGCGTTGGCGAAGTGCGAGCTTGCCGACTTCGCCCGTCGGCGGGATCGTCACCGTTACCGATTCGATCGGGCGGCCATCAATCGTGACACCGGCGACTGGTTTGCCGCCCGGCAAGTTGCGGCCGTACACCGTCACTTGTGCCGGTTTCCCCGCTTCGACAACCGGAGGAAATACGGCATCGATCCACGGGCTGACGCCGATGGTGAGGCGATAGAAATAGTCCGGCCCGCCACCGAGATACGCGAACTCGCTGAGCCGCACGATGTATTCGCCATCGGCGGGCAGCGTCACATCGGCAAGCGCGTCGGCCCCATCGTAGTTGCGGTTCGAGCCGATCCGCTTGCCTTCGGCGTTGAAGACTTCGATCATCGGTTTCGCGCGGCTATCGATGCTACTCGTCACGCACGACAGTATCACTCGCTGCCCCGCTTTGCCGACGAACGACGAGTAATCGACATCGGTGCCGGAATTGATCGTGCCGTTGATCGTCGTGCCCAACTCGATCTTCTGCGCTTCGGGCACGTCGTTGTTCGGCTCCTTCTCGTTGATCTCGGGGCGGTCGCCGACGACGAACAACCGCGGATTGCTAACGCCCCACTTGTTGACGACGCGAACGTCGTACGAACCGAGTGGCACGTTCGCCGCCACCGCGATCTGGAACTTCGCCTCGGTGGGTGGTGGGGCTTTCTTGTTCATCTTCGCGGGCGGTGCGTCTTTTTTCTTCGGGTCTTTGGGTGGCTCCGGATCGGCGGGCGGCGGCAGATACTTCCCCGTGATGCCGGGGTGGCTGAACAGCAGGCCCGTGGAATCGTCGAGATCGGTGCCCAGAATTACGACATCGACCGTGGTGCCGAGCTTCGCCCCGATGGGGAAGACCGATTGAATGCGCGGTTGCGGTGCGAGCGTCTGCGGTTGTTGGGCCAGGGCCACGGTCGCGAAGCCCATCGCGACTGCGAGGAAGAGTCGGCGCATGTTGGTGAAGTCTCCAGAACCGCACGCCAGGGGGCTTGAGTGAAGAGCCAGGGCGAGGCGGAACGACCGATACGGGCGCGAACCCGCGTTGAGGTAGGTATCAAGATGGTAAACGACCGGGGCAACGCGGTCAAGCGCCCATTTGAATCGTATAACTGACGCGACCGGTTACTCTTCAATTAAGGATCGCACGAATGGAGTATCTCATCGGTTTGGTGGTCGGCATCTTCCTGACGATGTTCCTCGGCGGGGTGATCTTACTGGCACGGGCCGGGAGCCTCGGTCGCGCATCGTGGGGCCTCACGCTGGCCGGGCGCGCGAACATCGACCCTGCATTCGCGAATAAAGTGAACGAACTCATCGGCCTGCCCGTCACGCCGTTGCCGACGATTGTTGCGCCACCCGCGCCGGCGATCAAAACCATCGAGAAACCGTCCGGCGCGCCGCTGCGGTTACTCGCGATCCTTCAGACCGAGTCGCGCATTCTCGACTTCCTCCTCGAAGACATTGCCGCATTTGAAGATGCCCAGATCGGGCAAGCGGTGCGCGACATTCACCGCAAGGCGCAGGCCGCGCTCAAGCAGCACCTCGTCCTCGAGCCGATCGTCGCCGGTTCCGAAGGCGACGCCGTCACCGTCCCCGTCGGCTTCGACCCCTCCGCGATCCGCGTCCTCGGCAACGTCACCGGCAAACCGCCATTCACCGGCCAAGTGCAACACCCCGGCTGGCGCGTGCGCGAACTGAAACTCACGCCCCTCGCCCCCGGCCAAGACGAGTTCATCGTGCAACCGGCGGAAGTGCATCTCGTTTAGCGGCGGCGAATTCTCGTACGTTGGAAATGACCATGGCCAAAGCCAAGCCGCCGATGCCGCCGCCCGTAACCAAACTACCCGACCTTTTCGCGGGTGCCGCACGTCGGGACCGGAAGTATCGCGCGCTGATTCTGCCGCGATTCCTCGCCACGGCCTCGATGGATGCCAAGCTCGAAGGACCGGCGCAGAACCAGGCGTTCGAGATTATCAAGAAGTGGGCCGATCTCGAAAAGTCGGGCGAACTCATCAAGAAGAAGGAAACCGCGTTCGATGCGCAGTTCCTCGAGGAAATCTTCAATCGCGGTCTCGGTTACACGTTCGCGACCGACAACGCCGCGAAGTACAATTTGGAACGGCAGTTCACCGTGCCCAACGTCGGCGCGGCCGATGGTGCGCTCGGCGTCTTCGGTTCTGCGCTGGCACCGAACCCGCTCGTCATGATCGAACTCAAAGGGGCGAAGACCGATCTCGACCGCGACAAATCGAACGGCCGCACTGCCGTCCAGCAATGCTGGGATTACTTGAATGCCTGGCCGACTTGCCCGTGGGGGATCGTCAGCAATTTCTCGACGATCCGGCTGTACCACCGCGACAAATCGCCGCAAGTGTATCAAGAATTTCGCCTTCAGGAGCTGCGTAAGTTCGAGACGTTCCAGCAGTTTTACTGCCTCTTTGAAGCCGGGGCGTTCTTGCCGTCGTCGACCGGGATCGCGCCCCGTGCGAACCGGCTACTGCTAGAAACCGAAACGCGACAACGCACCGTTGGCGACGAACTCTACACGTACTACAGCACCAACCGGAGCCGCCTGATCGATCACCTGCGCACGGTGCATCTCAAGAACCTCGATCGTGCGATTCACATTGCCCAGAAGCTGCTCGACCGAATCGTCTTCATCGCATTCTGCGAAGATCGCGGGTTGCTGCCGGAGAATTGCCTTCAGAAAGGCTGGGAGAACACGCCGCCGTTCACCCGCGTCGTCAATCCGCGCTGGCAGAACTTCCTCCAGCTCTTTAACGCGATCGCCGAAGGCCACAATGCGATCCTCGTCGAGGACGGCTACAACGGCGGCCTATTCGCGCACGATACCGAAGTCGACGACCTCCAACTCGACGATTCGTGGACCGACTTCTTCAAAAACATCGGCACCTACGACTTCCGCAACGAAGTCAACGTCGATGTCCTCGGGCATATTTTCGAGAAGTCGATCGGCGAACTCGAACTGATCCGCAACGCGGGTGGGCCGCTGTTCGGCGGTAGTTCATCGACCGCGAAATCGGCCATGAACAAGTCCGCCGAACGCAAGAAGTTCGGCATCTACTACACCCCGCCCGCCTTTACGGAATTCCTCGTCAAACAGACGGTCGGCGCACTCGTTGCCGAACAGCAACTCGCACTGCGCACCCAACAGTCGCTGACCGAAGCCCAACTCGAAACCGAGAAGCCGACACCCGCGTGCGCGGCCTACTGGCAAGACTGCCTGGCCGCACTGCGGACGCTGAAAATTTGCGACCCCGCCTGCGGTAGCGGGGCCTTTCTCATCGAAGCGTACGAGCAACTCGATTGGCACTACGGGCACATCGTCGAACGCATCGCTCGCCACACGGGTACATCCGAAAAAGAACTGATGGAGCCGGTGCCGGCTTACATCCTCAACGACAACATCTACGGCGTCGATCTCTCCAAGCAGTCGGTCGAAATCAGCCAACTCGCGCTCTGGTTGCGCAGCGCCATCCCCGGCAAGAAGCTCGCCGACCTCAGCAAGAACATCGTCTGCGGCAACAGCCTCGTCGTCGACCACGCCGTCCACCCGCGAGCGATGGTTTGGAGCGAAACCTTCCCCGATGTTTTCCAGCGTCGCAATCCCGGCTTCGATGCCGTCATCGGCAATCCGCCATGGGAACGACTGAAATTGCAGGAACGTGAGTTCTTCGCGCACGCCGCCCCGGACATCGCCGAAGCCGTGAGTGCCGCCACGCGACGCAAATTGATCGCCGAAATGGTGACGACCCGACCCGAACTCTTCGACAACTACACGAACGCCAAACTCACGGCCGAGCGAACGCTCGATCACGTTCGCAAGTCCGGCGAGTTCCCACTGACGGCGCGCGGAGACATCAACACGTACATGCTGTTCGCCGAACTCGCCCGCAAACTCGTCGCGCCAACCGGTCGCGTCGGGTTGCTCGTGCCATCCGGCATCTCGACCGACCACACGACCCGCGAGTTCTTCGCCACGCTGATGGACACGAAGGCACTGATTAACCTTTACGACTTTGAAAATAAAGCCCCCGTGTTCCCGGATGTCCATCGTTCTTTCAAGTTCTGCACCTTGGTCTATGGTGGCTCCGAGGTCAAAACCGCAGCAGCATCCTTCGCGTTCTTTCTGCGGCAAATCGAAGATCTCGATGAGAAAAAAAGGCACATCGCATTGTCTGCAAAAGACATCGCATTGCTGAACCCGAACACGCGGACGTGCCCGATCTTTCGCACCCGTCGCGATGCGAAACTCACGAAGGAAATTTACAGTCGCGTGCCAATCCTCATCGACCAATCGCGAGTCGAAGGCGGCAACCCATGGGACATCAAATTCACGACGATGTTCCACCAAACCAACGATGCGGAACTGTTCCAACCGCCGGAGACGCTGAAAGCCGACGGGTTGAAACTCGTCGGCCATCGCTGGATCGACAACGCACGAACCTACCTGCCGCTATACGAAGCGAAGATGATTCAGGCATACGACCACCGCGCCGCCAGCGTCGTGATCGAAGCCGGAAACTGGGTTCGCCAGGGGCAGACAGAAGAGACGAATCTGGTCGCGCACCAAAACCCGGAATTCGTGGTACAACCGCGCTGGTGGGTGGATGAGGTGGCGGTTTTAGACGTTATGAAGACGAAACGCGAACAGGGTTGCATCGGGTTCAAGGACATTACCAGCCCGACCAATCAACGAACGATGATCGCGTCCGCTATGCCGTGGTCAGCAGCCTCGAATCACTTCATCATGGTGCTAACGAGTGCATCGCCGCGACTTGAAATGTGTCTGCTCGGAAACCTGAACGCCTTGGTCCTCGACTACGTTACACGGCAAAAGATCGGCGGAATCACGCTCAACTTCTTCATCGTCGAACAACTGCCGATCTTCCCGTCGGATCGCTATGCCGAGAAGTGCCCGTGGGCGAAGAAGTTGACGTTGGAGAAATGGATTTCCGACCGCGTGTTGAAGCTGACTTGCACGGCGAACGACATGAAGCCGTTGGCCGAAGCTGCGGGGTTCGATCCGCCGGTCCACCGCTGGAACCCCGCCGAGCGCGCCGAACTGCTGGCCGAACTCGATGCGGCTTACTTCATCCTGTACGGCATCGAGCGCGACGATGCGGTGTACATTTTGAGTACGTTCCAGGGCATCCAGGACGACGGCAACGCCTCGTTCGTTTCCGGCGCAACGTCCCAATCGCAACTGATCCTCGAAGCGTACGACAAACTCAATAGCCGCGACGCCTAATTCTGCGCTTCGCGAATTGCGTATTCGCGATCGACGTTTAGGCCGTCGAAATGTTGCACTGCGCCGTTCATCCATGCGACCGTGAGGCGGCCGATGCGGTCGGCGGTGCCGAGGCCGAAGTCGATGCGGGGGTCGTTCGCGGAGAGGTAACTGCCGCCGCCTTTCACGAACCGCGTCAGTTTGCGGCCGTTCACTTCGAGCGTCAGCGTCGTACCGACGATGTCGCGGTGGTTCTTGCCGTGGAGTGCCAATTTCAGCCAGTGGTGGCCGCGCGGTGCGACGTTCCGCAGTATCGCGATGGGGTCGTTCTGATGGCTGATAATTACGTCCGGTCGGCCGTCGTTATCGAGGTCGGCGACGGCTAGTCCGCGGCCGACGTGTTCGCCGCGCAAGTAGCTTCCGCCCTTGCCGGGAAGCTCGCGGAACTGGCGACGGCCTTCGCGTTCTTCGTTCCGCATGAAGATCGGCCGTTGGCGATACGTCGACCCGGCTGGGTTCCGGATTACGTGACCGTTTGCGATGAAAATGTCTTCCCAACCGTCGAGATCGAAGTCGGTGATGCTGGTTCCGAAGCCGACGAACGACCTGCCGATTCGCCCGACGCCGGCGGCTTGCGAATCGTGTTGAAAGCGATTGCCGTCGACGTTGCGGTACAGCGCGTGGATCTCACCCTGATAGTTCGTTACCCACAGCGACGGTCGGCCGGTACCATCGTAGTCGGCGGCATCGACGCCCATGCTGCCGTTGTACAGGCCGTTGTCGCCGGTCGCGACTCCCGAGATCTTCCCCACTTCCTCGAACGTGAAGCCTCCACGATTGAGATACAGGAAATTATCGCCACCATCATTTGCAACATACACGTCCGGTTTACCATCGGCATTGACATCCACGATCACCGCACCGAGACCCTTGCCATCGGGGCGCAGCTTGGCAGTCATCGTCGTATCTTGGAAGGTGCCGTCGCCGTTGTTGCGATAGAGACGATGCGGGAGGGGTTGGAATTTCTGCGGTGGGCAAACCATTCGAACGCCGTTCGGCTCACATTTCGGGTCGTTGGCGAACGACCAGTCGACGTAGTAGCAGACGTACAGATCGGGGTAGCCATCGCCATCGAGGTCGCCGAAGGCGGCGCTCGTGGCCCAGCGGGTGTCGTTCAAGCCAGCCTTTGCGGTCACATCGACGAACCGCCGCCCACCGGCGGGGTTCGCTTCGTTGTGAAACAAGCACACGCGGTCCCAACCGGTGACGAGCAGATCGGGGAAACCATCGCGGTCGTAGTCGGCGACGGCGACGCCGTGCGTGTAGAACGACGCCCCGCCCGCGATGCCGGTTTCCACCGAGACATCCTGGAATTTCCAGTCGCCGAGGTTGCGAAACAGCTTGCTCGGTTTACCCCGAATCACTTTGCCATCGAGCGACCCGCCGCCGGTGAAGAACAGATCGATTTTGCCATCGCCGTCGTAATCGAATGCTGCCACGCCGCCACCGAGCGATTCGAGAATCGTCGAGAAGTTGGCCTCTTCGCCGTTGGTATAAGTGAACGCGATCCCCGTCTTCGCGGTGACGTCTTCAAAGAGGTCGGGGCCATCGGCTTCGGGCGCGGGCGGAGCCACGGGGCGCGAAAGCAGGACGGCGATTGCGATGCCGCCCGCGATCAGAACGGCGATGCCCCACGCGAGCAATCGAGTGCGGCTCACGGCTTCTTCTCCGGAGGTGGCGGCGGGCGAAACAACTCGTCTTCGATGCGTTGCACCTTCGCCAATTGCGCCGATGCCTCAGCTTCGCGGCCGAGATCGCGGAGGCAGCGCGCGAGCTGCACGTTCGCATCGCGATGCTTCGGCACAAGTGCAATCGCGCGTTGCAAGCGCGGCTCGGCCTCGGCGGGTCGACGCCGATCGAGCGCCAGTTTCGCGGCTTCGACGAGCACCGCCACGTTCGACGGCGCATCGGTTTCGAGTGTGGCAAGTTGCGCCGCCGCCCGGTCGAGTTCGCCGAGTTGACGGTAACAGCGCGCGATTCCGAGCGTCACTTCGGTCGGCTGATACGCATCGGTTCGCAGTCGTTCCAAGAGCGGCAGCGCCTCGAGCGGGGATTCGAGCACGAGCACATTCGCGAGCGCCAACGTGCATTCGCGCAGCTTCGGATTCACCGTCAGGCTCTCGCGGTATCGTGCGAGTGCATCCGGGATTTCGCCGCGATATTCGTGGCTACGCCCGCGCAGAAACAACACGTAGGCGCGTTCGCCGCCAGTCGGGTTGCGCTTCAGCCAAACGTCGGTCGCGTCGGCGGCGAGTTTCGGTTGGCCGCCCGCCAAGTACCCGCGAGTGACTGCCTCGATCACGAACGGAACCGACGGGTTCTCTGGGTTGCGAATGCAGAATTGGATCGCACCCGTCGCGCCGGTCAAATCGCCCGATTGCGAGCGCCGCATCGTGCGTTCCAACTCGATCATTTCCTTATCGCCATCGAGTTCGCGGTAACGATTGAGGTGCCGCTCCGCCGCCGGAAAGTCGTCGATGCGCCGTGCCGTTTGCGCGGCAAGGAGGTGCGCGGCTACATCGGTGTCGTCGTGGCGAAGGTAGTCTTCGAGTTGGATCTGTGCGGTTGTCAGATCGCGTTCGGACAGCGATTGTTGGATCGCACGCATCCGCAAGTTTTGGCGAATCGGCAATAGGGAGAAATACGCGATGCCCGCGAGTAAGCCGAGACACAAAACGAGCCATCGTCGTCGAGCCATAGTTGGCATGATAGCCAATTCCGCGGCCCCGCTCCAAAATGGAGCGGCGAATCCGCGAACGACAGCCGCAAGCCGGCTATGTTTGGTAACATGACAACAGCCCCGTAACGTTGGCGAGTCGAGGTGCATGATGATCGAGCACGTGCGTATCAAGAATTTTCGCAGCCTCGTTGACGTGGCGGTCGACCTGAGTCCCGTGACGGTGCTGATCGGACGAAGCGGTACCGGCAAAAGTAACTTCGTGCGAGCGATTCGTTTCCTTCGCGATTCGTTGAACCTGCGCGCAGTGGTATTTAATGCGGGTCACATAAATAGTCTGCACGTCGATCACGTCGAAGAGCCATTGGAGTTCGAGATCCGGTTCACCATCGCGGCTTTAGAATCCCAATTCGTATATTTGCTCGGGTTCGACCCCAAAACGCAAACGTACACCGAGCGGCTATCCAAAGAAAAGAAAACTTTGTTTCACCATGCGGACAGAAAATGGATCGTCGCACCCGACGTCGTTTCGGTACCGGCCCCACATGGAATCCTATTGGGTGCGATTCCGGGGCTTCAAGATTCGACGTTTGCATACATTGCGCTGCGGTCGCATATCGGTTGCTACGATTTCCCGGGCGAAGTCGTAGCCGGTTCAGAAAATACGGTACCACAGCGCGACTTACTTGCGTTGCGAGGTATGGTGAGTTCTGAGACCGATTCAAAATTTGTGTTAAACTCGCCCGACAATGGATTTGCGGATCGCGGCGAAAATTACCTCGTTGTCGCGGATCGCATTCTCGGCGACCTCAACCTCGTGAAACGCTGGAACCGTATCGTCAAATGCTTGAAGGTTCTCAATACGGCAGTGAAGAGCCTGACGCCGAACGTACCGAATCGCGAACGGATCGACGTCGGCTACACTGTTAATGGTCGCGTTCTGACTTTAGACGTCCGAAATGAATCCGAAGGGTTTCGACGGTTTTTCGCCCATTTGCTCGCGCTGTACCAAACTCCGTCAAAAGGGACGTTGTTGTTCGAACATCCCGAGTCCGGCCTTCATCCTGCTGCGCTTCAGGCACTCGCCGATGAATTCAAACGCTGTCCCGAAGAAAACCGCGGACAAATCATCCTGACGACGCACAGCCCGCAGTTACTGGACTACTTCCCGGTCGAATCGATCCGTGTCGTTCAGATTGAAAATCACGCGACTCAGATTGGTCTGCTCGCGCCAGAGCAACTTAGTTCCGTGCGAGACCATTTGATATTCCCAGGGGAGCTTCTGACGGTCGATCCGGCCCGGATGTCGGATCGACTTGAGACGGTGTCCGGATGAAACGAATCGTCTTGTTCGTCGAAGGTGAGGGCGATGTCCTTGCCATGCCAGCGTTGTTGGGGCGTTGGCTTGCCGAACAGTCGACCGACTATCAATCGGCGGCATTCATCGACTCCAATCCGTTTCGAGTGAAAGGGAGTTACAACCTCACTGGACAAGCCGCAGAGAAATGGACGAATTTCATTCGCGCGGCTTGTAAACGTGCAAACTTCGGCGGAATCTTGCTACTGCTCGATGCGGATAATTTGGAAGATGATGGAAAATGCGTGCGGGATGTGGCGCGGGAACTCGCGGCAGCAGCCAGGACCGTCGGTGCGGGCACAGTGTTCTCCGTGGCTGTCGTGTTCTTCCGGCAAGAATTCGAGTCGCTCGCGATTGCGTGTCACCATCTTTTGCCGGGATTGGAGTTAAAAAAAGGCGCGACGATTCCAGCGGATGTTGAGATCGCTCCCCGAGGTGCGAAAGGATGGTTGAATGCGAACCTGAAAGAGGGCTACAGCGCGACGGGAGATCAAGCCGACATCTCGCGGCACATCGATTTCCCACATCTGAGGCAAATCAAAAATCGCTCGTTTCAGCGACTCGAAAATGCGATGACGCAGTTACTCAACGCCATCCTCTCCGGCCAACATGTTGCCACTCCCATCGCGCGCGAATCGCCCGAATTCGCCGCGCCGTAAAATTCCGGGATCGGATTCCCCTTCTGCGAGCACTCTCTTCGTAGAACCACGGCGTTCGGGAACTTCTCCATGGCGATGACTCGCGTAATCGATGTGCTGCACGTACTGTTGCGGCCACCCGACGAAGACTCCGATGGCGAAGTCCTTCAGCGGTTCCTCACGCAACGCGACGAAGCCGCTTTTGCGGAGTTGGTGCGGCGATACGGGCCGATGGTTTATGGCGCGTGTCGGCGAATCCTGAACAACAGCCTCGAAGCGGACGATGCGTTTCAGGCGACGTTCTTCGTGCTGGCGCGGAAGGCCGCGACGATCCGGGGCGATGTCGGTTCGTGGCTGTACGGCGTGGCGATCAAGGTGGCACACAAGGCGCGGGTCCAGGCGGTGAAGCGGAGGGTGCGACAGATGGCGGCGGCCAAACCGGAAGCGGTCTGCCCGGCCACGCCGGAGGCCGATTTGTGGGTAGTGCTCGATGAGGAACTCGCGAAGTTGCCCGAACACCTTCGGCAAGCGGTGCTCGTTTGCGATATCAACGGCAAGTCGCGTTCGCAAGCGGCGAAGGAACTCGGCTGGCCCGAAGGGACCGTGGCGAAACGGCTCGCCAAGGCCCGCGAGCAGTTGGCCAAACAACTGACGCGGCGCGGCATCACGCTGAGTGTCAGTGCGTTGTCAGTGATGCTTTTGGAAAGCGCCACGGCAGCGGTGCCGAGCGCATTGTTCGTCGATACCGCGCGTGAGGCATTGGCGTACGCGGGTGGTAGTGGCGGTTCGCTGGCAGTTCAAACTCTGGCGGAGGCGGTCATGCGTTCGTTACACGTTGGCATGTTGAAAATGGGAGCCATCGTCAGCCTGTTGGTCGTCGCGCTCGCCGGTGGCAGCCTGATGCTCGCGGGCGGCCCAGGCGGCAAACTCGAGGTGCCGAAGGCGGCGAACATCAAGCTGGCCGCGAAGGTACCCGTTGTTTCATGGCAAGAAACAAAGCCGATCCCGTTCACAAACTGGCCGATCTCGAACTTCGCGGTCAGCCCCGATGGGAAGACGATCGCCGTGGTCGTGAACAACAGAATGATGCACATAATCGACGCAGTCACACATGCGGAAATCGATCCAGACCGCATCCCTGCACTGAAAGCCCCCGCCACGAAAATCGGTATCGCGTACGGCCCCAAAGGGCGGCTCGCCTTCACGTGCCAGAATGGCTTGGTCACTCTCGAACGATTGCGCGACATGTTCAGTAATATTCCCGACGGATATCCCATTTTCGGCCTCGGCCACACATTGAAGGAAGGCATTCCCGACTTCGACCCGCACCAAGTCGTGTGGATAGACGATCTTTACATCGTGGGCGAAGGCCGACTCCTCGCAACGAACGGAGTATCGTTCAAAGAAATCGGCATGACGATCGTCAAGGAGAACGGCATCGACGTGTTGAAAGAGGTTATCGGTGAGCAATGGGAGTCGGCTGCAACGGAAAAACACCAGCCGACGCTGTTGGCGAGTGCGCCGGGGATGGATCGCGTGTTGTATTCCGCTGCGTCAAAGTTGTACCCGTTCGATATTCACGTGCGAATGACCGACTCGAAACCACACAAAATCCAAACTCTGTCCGGCCACAACGCACTATCGACGGCTGGGGCGGTGTCGCCGGACGGCAAGTTCTATCTCAGCGGCGACGATGCGGGCCACCTGATTGCTTGGGAGGGCGAGAAATTCCAGAAGACGCAAGAGTGGAAACTCGGCGGAGCGATCGTCTGTGTTGCCATCGCCTCGGACAACAAAACGGCGGCCGTGCTGCGGAGGAAGGAGTCGAAAGTCGGCGATGCGATGAGCACCGATTGGGAACTCTACCTGTTCGACGCAACTGTCGCACCAGCGGAATTGACGCCGTTTTGGAAAACCTCATTCGAGGGAAATCCCCGCCCCGCATCGCTGGCGTTCCACCCAGACGGCACGAAGTTGTATGGCTCATTCGGCGAGCGGAACCACACGCAGAAGCCCGCCGGCCTCCGCGTCTGGGAGAAAATACCACCGCAAGGACCGCTGAACATCAAGCCGTTGCCCAAGGGCAGTTCCAAGACTTTCGCCATCCCCGAACTCCAGACTATCGACGTTCACTCTGCGATCTATTCGCCGGATGGCAAGACGTTCGCGGTCGGCGAACGTGGCGGGTATGTCGCGCTCTGGGATGCCGCAACGCATAAAAACTGTGGGCGACCGACAAGTACGACCCCGTGGCGACGGCGAGCCTGTCGTTCTCGCCGGACGGCACCGACATCGCGTTCGGCGATGGTCGCCGCATCGTCTTCTTGAAAGCGGCCACCGGCAAGGCGTTCCTCGAATGGGAGGACCACCCGAGCGACGCCATCGCGTTCTGGCCGCAAGGAAAGATGTTACTCGGGCACAATGGGGTGTCGCTGGCCGCGACGACGTTACCACCGGCTAAAGCCAACACGAAGGTGAAGGCCCGCGACGGTTTGATCGGTGGCGGAATCGGTCGAATCGCGGCGGGCGTGGCCGTGCCGTCGAAAGGCACCGACTACGGCTACCTCTTACACGCCGACAACACACAGAAAAATGGGGCCATCGTCGTGAGGGGCGACCTTCAAATGGAGCTTCGCGGCCACACCGGGACGTGCTTCGCCGTCGCGTGGTCGCCCGACGGGAAAACCGTTGCCACTGGTGGCGACGACGGCAAAATCGTCGTGTGGTCGGGCAAGGAGTACGACGGGAAGCGAGACCTTCAGAAGGACTACAGCGAGATGCGCGAGATTCCAACCGAAGACTCCCGCGTGCGCGCTCTCGCGTTCGCCCCGGATGGCAAGACGCTTTACTCCGGTTCGGCGTCGCCCACCGCCATCACCGGATGGGATCTCACGACCGGAAAATCCACCTTCCACCAAACCATCGGTGGCCCAGCGGTAACGAGCCTGTCGTTCTCCCCAAATGGGCAGTCGCTGCTCGTCGCCACTGGCAATCCGTACGGCAACGGCACCGCCGAAGGCCGCGTCGAAATCTGGCAAATGGGAACCGAGCCACGCAGGTAAGGATACTTCATGACGGGGCGTCCGGCGTGCGGGGCAGAACCCGCCGCCACAGCGCACGCAACGACTCACGCTCGGCGATTGGATCGGCCCCCAACCGCAACCCGAGTGTGGCTTCAAACATGCCCACCAGCGTGACCGCCGACACATCGCCCGCGTGCCCGTGAAAGGCATCGTGAAACGCCCAACCGGCGTTCCGACCGGTCGCGCGAACGCAGACCGACACCCACAAGCACCCATCCGCCCAAACGCTCAGCCGCAGATGCCCGCGTCTGAGATCGAGGTTAAGCCGCTCGAAGGTTCCCACCGCGGACTCGCTGAACTCTTGGCTACAGGATACCCCGCCAGCCCGGTGCTTGATGGCCTTTCGTCGGCGGAGGAAGGCCGCCGCGATGTCGGCGAGCAGCGGCGCGTCGAACGTCGGCCACGCGGCAGATTCGGTCAGCTTCCGCATCACCTGTCCCTCCGCCTCTGCCAGCTAAAGAATCCATGCATGCCGATGATACGTCGGATGGACTCCGCGTACTCTGCGCCCTTTGCGGTTAAAATTCTTTATCGTGCGGCGGTTTCGTCGCCTCCTGGCAACCTACACGATCTTGCGTAATTCCATCAGCAGGCGGTCGATTTCGGCGTCGGTGCCGACGCTGATGCGTAGGCCGTCGTAGCTATTGTAGTTCATGTAGCGGATGAGGATGTTTTTGGATTTGAGGGCTTCGTAGATCGGCTTGTGCGGGCGGTCGGTGCGGCGGCACCAGAGGAAGTTCGCGTGGCTCGGCGTGACGTGGAAGCCGAGCGAGGCGAGTTCGGCGTGCATTCGGCCGCGCGTCGCCACGATCTTCGCGCGGACATCGGCGAAATACAGCGGGTCTGCGATTGCGGCCGTGGCGGCCACGAGACTGAGTGCGTCGCAGTTGTACGAATCTTTCACTTTGGTCAGTTCGAGAATCGTGGCGGGGTCGGCGATGGCCATGCCGAAGCGAATGCCGGCGAGCGAATACGACTTGCTGAAACTGCGTGTGACGATGAGGTTCGGGCAGGTTTTTAAGAGCGAGACGCCGTTCCATTCGGCGAAGTCGCCGTACGCTTCATCGAGGACGAGCGGCCCGCCGACTTCCTTCGCCAGCCGCGCCACTTCGCTCGGTCGCAAGCAGGTGCCCGATGGCGAGTTCGGATTCGCGAGGAACGTGAGGTTCGCGCCGGACTTCGGCCACGGTTTCGGCAGTTCCCAATCGTCGGTGAAACGCACGGATTCAAATCGCGCACCCTGGATCTGTGCGAGCGTTTCGTAAAGGATGTAACTCGGCGTCGGCGAGACGATCAAGCCGCCTTCGGGAACGAAGGCGCGGGTGAGGATCGTGAGGATGTCGTCCGAGCCGTTGCCGACGAGAATCGCGTCGGGTTCGACGCCGAGAATGCGACCGGCAACCTTGCGAAATGCCTCGCCGCTCGATTGGGGATATTTGCGCAACGTGTTGCCGGTGAGTGCGGCGCGAATGGCGTCGAACACTCGCGGCGACGGCGGGTACGGGTTTTCGTTGGTGTTGAGCTTAACGATGTCGGTCGCGTTGAGCTGCTCGCCCGGCACGTAACCGGCCATCTGACGGATGTTGTCGCGGAATCCGTTCATAATCCCTCCCATGGTTACACCATGGGCTATACGAGCGATCCCTTCAGGACCGAAGAACCATCATCGACCCTGAAGGGGTCGCTCTGTCAGCCCATGGTGTAACCATGGGACGGAGGCAACATCAGCCGAAAACCAATGGCACGTTAAAAACGTGCCCCACATCGGATGGCTACTTCTTAACCGGAATCGGTGACGGCGTGGCGGCTACGACCGGTGGCGCGACACCGGCGGCGATTGCGGCCGCGGCGGCAGCAGCGGCAGCGGCGGCGATCACTTTCTCGGGCTTGGGCTTTGGGCGGGCGGCGGGGCCGTTGTCGTTTGCTCGCTGTTCGACGCTCGCGGCGTGGCCGGTCAGGCCTTCCTTCTTCGCGAGGTAAATGACGTCTTCGGCGATGTCCTTCAGGCCGTTGCGGGTGAACCGCAACACGCTCGTTCGCTTGCGGAAATCGTTGGACGTGAGGCCGCTGCTGAAGCGTGCGGTGCCCGATGTCGGGAGAACGTGCGACGGGCCAGCGGCATAGTCGCCGACCGCCACGGGGCTGAACGGGCCGAGGAAAATCGCACCGGCGTTGTCGATCTCTTCGGCGAAGCCATCGGGGTCGCGGGTCTGAATGTGCAGATGTTCGGGTGCCAGTGCATTCACGCACTCGATCGCGGAGGCTTTGTCCGGTGCCAGCACGAAGGCACCGTAGCGCTCGAACGATTCTTTCGCCAAATCGCCGCGCGACAGCTTTGCGATCCGCTTGTTCAGGGCTTCTTCGACTTCGCCGAGGAGCGGTTCGTACCACGTCACCAAGATCGGCACGCCGGGCGCGTGTTCAGCCTGTGCGAGAAGGTCCAGGGCGACGTACGCGGGGTGGGCGGAGTCGTCGGCGGCGACGACGATTTCGCTCGGCCCGGCGATGCAGTCGATCGCCACTTGGCCGTAAACGTAGCGTTTGGCGAGCGCGACGAACTGGTTGCCCGGCCCGACGATCATCTCGACGGGCTTGAGGCCCTCGACGCCGTACGCCATCGCGGCAATCGCCTGCGCCCCGCCGATGCGGTACACCTCGGTGATGCCGAGTTCGTGGCAGGCCGCGAGCATGTCTTTGTTGTACGCGCCCGTGTCTTTGGGCGGCATACAGACGATGATGTCCTTCACGCCTGCCGACTGTGCGGGAACGATCGTCATGAGCAACGTCGACGGGTAAGCGGCGGCCCCACCGGGACAGTAGACGCCGACGCGGCTCATCGGGCGATAGCGCATCGACAGTTCGTGCTGCCCAGACACACGCAGTAAAGCGTCTTGGTGCAACAATCCCGACTGGAACGAATCGACGTTGTAGCGGATGCGGCGAAGCACATCGAGGTATTCCGGGGCCGCCGCCGCGTGGGCTTCGGCGATCTCCGAAGGCTTCACGCGAATGGCGTCGGCCTTCAATTTCACCTTGTCGAGTTGCTCGGTGTACTGGAGAACGGCGGCGACGCCTTTGGCCTTCACATCGAGGCAGATGCGTTCGACGGCTTGCGTCGGCGTCAGGGCTTCCCCAAACACGGCGAGCGTGAGCTTCTTACTCTGTGGCGTGGTGATTTCGGAATCGGGCCGGAACTGGTCGCGGAGTTTGGCGAGCTGCGAATTCGCGTTGTTCGCCGTTAAGTCAATACGACGAATTTTCAAAGCACCCATGTCTGGACTACCTCGTACCTCGGGCGGATTGGTACCGTATCCGGGTTTCGTACGACGTGGCGGTAGCGTCGGTGAAACCGATTCGCTCCGTAGTACGTCGTTGTAATTTATACAAAAATTGTCGTCGAACCGCAACATTTCCATCGAAAATCGCTGCCAATCTCGTGTGGCATGTTGTGATTTCGCAACGGCTTGCGACGATTATGCCGAATGCATATCGCGAAGGGTGTCAATCCGATGCTTTTTTCCTACGGGCTGCCCAGCGAGCGACGAACGTCAGGCTGCCGATCACCGCTAAGCCAACCGCCGCCATCACCCAACGCATCGGCCCCGTAAAGGTGGCACGGTCGGGGCCATCGGCGATCGATGCGATTTCTATTGTCGCGACCGGAATGGTGAACGTCGTCTTTGCGGTGTGCCCGGCCCCAGCATTCACGCGGACCTCGTACTTCCCCGGTAGTGGGGCATCGAATGTCCAGACGCCGTGAATGTCGGTTTTCCCTTCGGAAATCAGCACATTGGCCGCGTCGAAGACCGCCACTTTCGCAGCCGGTGCAGGAGTGTCGTCGTCGTAATACGTCTCGATGGTGACTTTGCCATCGAGCAGTTTGACGTCGATCCCCACCGCGTGCGCCTCCGCCACCGATGCGAACGCCAGACACATTGCCACGACCGCCAGGAATCGATGCACGGCAAAATCCCCTGAAAACGAACAATCCTGAGTGCATTTTACGAGATTGTCGCACCGATCGGAATGGCGGCGTCTCGTGGTTTTCTTCCATTCTTAAAACTGAATAGCAGAAATGGCATGAATAACCACGGAAAACACGGATTACACGGAAATGAAAACGTAAAACTGAAATCCGTCACGGCGTTGTTATCCGGGGGCGTTACGATCAGCGGGAATCGACCTCTTGTTCTGCTTCCGTATTTTCCGTTCATTCCGTGGTTCTCTTCCATTCTTAAAACGAACAACAGATAAGACATGAATAACCACGGAAAACACGGATTACACGGAAATGAAAACGTAAAACTGAAATCCGTCACGGCCTTGTTATCCGGGGGCGTTACGATCAGCGGGAATCGACCTCTATAGTTCTGCTTCCGTGTTTTCCGCGGTTCTCTTCCATTCTTAAAACGCACCGATCGGAATGGCGGCGTCTTCCAATTGCTCGCGGGTCAGGCGTTCGACGACGGCGCGGGGGTACGTCGTCTCGAAGCCGTGGCCCGTACGTTGCCATTCTTCAAACGTGACGGGCGACACCGTGCAGGCATCGCTCGGTTCGTAGCCGTTGAGACGGCGTTGGAGCTTGTTTATGCCCGTCCCGAGCGGTTTTACCACGAATGGGAAGAAGCAATAGTCGGTCATTTGGCCGGTACTCGGGCTGATCGCGAACAGGCTCACACCCGCAACGATCAACCGCGGCAACACCTGATATTCGTGCGGTTCGAGGTCGAGTTCTTCCTTCAGCTCTCGCACGAGCGCCCGTTCGGGCGACTCGCCTTTTTCGATCATCCCGCCCGGTAAACGCGGCGATTCATCGTCCGG
>JAYVXI010000007.1:0-9272 GCA_043785305.1 Limnoglobus sp.
GGGAACGGCGTCACGCCGAGTTCGACCCGTTTACGCATTAGCATGGCGTAGAACAGGTTATGAAAATCACCTTTCGCACGAAGCCCGTCGATTAACCGATCCACGGCTGCTATTGCCCCGCGACTTTCGAGGATCGTAGGAAGGTCCGTAAACGGGTCCGAAGTAGCAGTGACGTCGTTCATGCGAAGCGTTCCCGAGCGTGTGATTGAGAAAAGGTCACGTCATCAATCAAAATATCTCAGGTAATTCTACGACACCTCGCGACAATCTCACGTGTCACTTTGTAACTTGGAGACTAAAACGAATGTTCCGCTCGCGACCGATTTCTGGCTCGGGTTGCCTGAGTTGCCAGAACCCGCTATCGTGCCGAGAGGATTGATTGTTCTCGCGCAGGAGGCCGAATATGGGCCGTAGCCGTTTACTGCTCTGTGCTATCGCGGTAATTGCGATCGGTTGCAACCGCTCCGGCATCCGTCGCGAATCGCTTCCCGTCAAGCCGAAAGTCGCGGCACCAGCGATGCCATCCCCCATCGCGAAAGCGAACCCGATCTCTGCGCCGGGAGTGCCAATGCCGATTGCAAGCGACCTACCAGACACCACCGATTATAAGGCCGTGCCACCGCGATCACCCGAACAACAAGTCGTGATCCCCGTCGAGGCCCGCGCGACGTTACCCGATGCGGCGGAAGAAGATCGAAAGACACTTCGCGAACGATTAGCCGAGCGACGCGACGAAAAGAAAGAAAAAGAACAACCGAAACTGCCTAGCCCGTTCGCACCGAAAGCCGCTCCACCTGCCGTCGTGCCGATGCCGAATGCACCGGCCGCAACGGGTGAGGTCAGCGAGTTGCGGAAACTATTTACCGTGGCCGCGAAGCGGTACGATGACCTCGTCGATTTCGAGGCGCAACTCGTTCGCAGCGAAGTCGTGGGCGGCAAGCAGATGCCTTCGGAAGAAGTGATATTCCAGTTCCGCAAAACGCCTTACAGCATCTACATGAAGAACACCGGCGAAACCGGACGTGGGCGCGAAGTCTTGTTCGTGCAAGGCAAATTCGACGACAAGATGCACGTCGTCACCGGCGAAGGCGACAACCGCATCATGGGTGCGGGGTTCAAAACTTCGTTGCGACCGGACAGCCCGTTAGCTGCGGGGAAGAGCCGCCACAAAATCACCGATGGCGGCCCCGGCTCGTTGTTATTGCGGTTCGAGACCGCGTTGAAACTGCAAGAAAGCGGCAAGCAACCTGGCGCGATCAAGCGGGTTGGACTGGTGAAGCGGAAGGAATTCGCGATGCCGCTCGATGCCGTCGAGATCGCCATCGCCCCCGGCGACGATGCGCAGTTGCCCAAGGGTGGAAAACAGACGATCTATTTCGATACCAAGCCGAATTCGCCGAGTGCGAACTTCCCCGTCATGGTCATTACCCACGAACCCGACGGCCGCGAAGTCGAGTATTATTGCTTCACAAACATCCGCTCGCCCGCCAATTTCACCGACGCAGACTTCCACCCAGATCGTCTAGTAGCGAAGAAGAAGTAAGGGGATGGCTCAAACCTTGAATAGCTCCGCGTTATGGTAACAGATCGTCTACCGGAATCATCGCCATCGTCACGCCATCGAGAACGAGCGGCACCGCAGTACCGGGCAGGTAGTCTCTGCGAGTTGCGTAAGTGGGCGGAGTCGAATCTGGTTGCGGATCGGTGTAAACTTCGACTTGGAAATCGATGAGATTGACGATCCAGTACGTTCCAATTTTGTCGCGGGCATATACCCGGACTTTATCCGAACGATCCGAATCGAGCGTCGAGTCTGCGACTTCGATCGCGAGGCCAACATCCGACGCAACGGGGTGACGCCGAAGATAGCTTCGATGATCGCCTCGCACGAGAGCGAAATCGGGTTCGGGTTCGCTGGTCGAGGCACGAAATGGTAGTTGAACTCGGACATTCCAGCCAGCGATTTGCAACTGGAGGAGTGCCGCCTGAACGACCGCAATCGTCCCGGCGTGCGGTGGATTGTGCCCCATTTTATTAACCAGATAGCCTTCGAGAAGTTCGAGATTATCGTCCTCAGTGACGATACCCGCAGAGATGAGTCGTTCGTATTCGTCGACGGTGAATTTGCGAAAGCCAGCAGTCATGGCGCGGAGCGGAAACTGAATTGCAACAGCAGACATGCGCGCCTCCTTTTCGTCATGTAAGACCGCCAACCTTTGCAGGATGGCGGACTTTTTCACGTCTCAAATCACTACTTGCCGAGTACCGCTTGCGCGGCGGCGAGACGTGCGACGGGCACGCGGAACGGCGAGCAGCTCACGTAATCGAGGCCGATGTTGTGGCAGAAGATCACGCTGGCGGGGTCGCCACCGTGTTCGCCGCAGATGCCGATCTTCAGTTTCGGACGGGTCTTGCGACCGCGTTCGACACCCATCTTCATCAGTTCGCCGACACCATCTTGATCGATGGTTGCGAACGGGTCGGCGGGCAGAACGTCGGCTCGCTTCGGGTCGGTGTAAGCCGAGATGAACGGGCCGTAATCGTCGCGGCTGACGCCCAGCGCGGTCTGCGTCAGGTCGTTCGTCCCGAAGCTGAAGAACTCGGCCGATTGCGCGATCTCGGCGGCCGCCACGCAGGCCCGTGGCAGTTCGATCATCGTGCCGACCATGTACGCAACCGTGACGCCGGTTTCCGCGAAGACTTTCGTCGCCATTTCGCGAACGATCTTCTCCTGGTTATCGAGTTCTTTCTTGAACCCGACGAGCGGAATCATCACTTCGGGGTAGACCTTGATCCCGGCCTTCTGGCACTCGACGGCGGCCTCGAAAATCGCTCGCGACTGCATCGCGGTGATTTCCGGATAGACGATACCGAGGCGACAACCGCGGTGGCCGAGCATCGGGTTCGATTCGTGCAACTCACTCACGCGGCGAGCCACGTCTTCGATCTTTTTGCCGAGGATCTTCGCCATCTCGGCTTGTCCCGCTTCGTTTTGCGGCAGGAACTCGTGCAGCGGTGGATCGAGTAAGCGAATGGTCACGGGCAGGCCCGCCATCGCCGTGAACAGGCCCGCGAAATCCTTGCGTTGGAACGGCAGAATCTTCGCGAGCGCCAACTCGCGTGCCGGCGTGTCGGAGGCCATAATCATCTCGCGCATCTCGGCGATATGATCGAAGAACATGTGCTCCGTGCGGCAGAGGCCGATCCCTTCGGCACCGAAGGCAATCGCCTCAGCGGCCTGTTCGGGCAAGTCGGCATTCGTGCGAACGCGAATCTTGCGCTTTTCATCGGCCCATTTCATGACGAGCATGAACCGGCGATACACGTCGGACTTTTCCGGTGCGAGTTCTTTCTTGATCAGAACTTGCACGACTTCGCTCGGTTGCGTGCTGATGCTGCCCGAGAACACTTCGCCGGTGAAGCCATCGATGCTGATGTCGTCGCCTTCTTTGTAGGTGACGCCATTCACGACAACGGTGCCTTTGTCGTTGTCGATATCGAGTTGCCCCGCACCGACGATGCAGACTTTCCCCATCTGACGGCTGACGAGCGCGGCGTGCGATGACACCCCACCGACCGCGGTCAGAATCCCGAGTGCGGCCTTCATCCCGCGAAGGTCTTCGGGGGTCGTTTCCTTGCGAACGAGCACGAGTGCGGCGTTCGGATTCGCTTGCTTGAGCGCTTCGGCTTTTTGCGGCGAACAGACGATCTTGCCCGTGGCGGCACCCGGCCCGGCGGGGATGCCCTTCGTCAGGAACTTGCCCGCTTTTTCTGCGGCCTTCTTTGCTTCCGTGTCGAACAGCGGCTGAAGCAGTTGGCTGAGGTCACCCGCCGGAATGAACTTCGCGGAGATCGCTTCGTCCTTGGTAATCAAGCCTTCTTCGACGAGATCGGTCGCCACGCGCACGGCGGCGAAACCGGTGCGTTTCGCGTTGCGGGTCTGAAGCATATACAGCTTGTTGCGGGAGATCGTGAACTCGATGTCCTGCATGTTCCGGTAATGCTTTTCGAGCTTGTGGCCGACTTCGACGAGTTCTTTGAACGCCGTCGGCATGTCGATCCCGAGCGTTTCTTCGATCCGCTTCGTGGGGCGCGAGCCGTTCACCACGTCTTCGCCTTGGGCATTGATGAGGTAATCGCCGTTCATGCCGGGTGCGCCGAGCGAACCATCGCGGGTCAGTGCCACGCCGGTGGCGCAGTCGTCGCCGAGGTTACCGAAGACCATCGCCATGATGTTACAGGCGGTGCCCCATTCGTCGGGGATGCCGTACTGACGGCGATACACGCAGGCGCGGTCGTTCATCCACGAGCCGAACACCGCACCGATGGCACCCCAAACTTGCTCGTATGGGTCCGACGGGAACTCTTTGCCCGTGTACTTCTTGATCGCGGCTTTGTACTGCGTGATGATCGATTGAAGCGATTCGACCGAAAGCTCGTTGTCGAGCGTCACGCCTTGCTTGTGCTTCGCGGTTTCGAGGATATGCTCGAACGGCTCGTCTTTGTGCCCCTTCAGGCCCATCACGACTTCGCCGTACATCGACAGCAAGCGACGGTAGCTATCGAGTGCGAACGGCTCGTTGCCGCTCTGTTTGGCGAGCGCCTTCACGGTGACATCGTTGAGGCCGATGTTCAGCACGGTGTCCATCATGCCCGGCATACTGTCGCGGCCACCCGAACGGCAGGCGAGTAGCAGCGGGTTCGTGGCGTCGCCGAACTTCGTTCCCATCGATTGTTCGATTTGCTTCAGCGCGACTTCGACTTGGGCCTTGAGTTCGGGCGGGTACTTGCGTTCGTTGTCGTAGAAGTACGTACAGACGTCCGTGGAGAGCGTGAAACCGGCCGGTACGGGCAGGCCGATCAGCGTCATTTCCGCGAGGTTCGCCCCTTTGCCACCGAGATTGTTCCGCATGCCCGCGTTGCCATCGGCCTTACCGTCGCCAAAAAAGTAAACGTACTTAGTACTCATCGGTCCCTGTTTCGTGAGAAGAGTCGAACGCATCTCGCACGGTCGTGTGAGGTTTCGGGTTTCATTTTAGGAACATCCGGGAAAAGCGGCCATTTGGGAAATACTCGCGGAAAATCTTCGTCACCGTGTCGTCTGGTAAGTGAAATGACTGCGATGCCGCTCGCCAAACTGATCGACGACCATGCGGCGGCACTGACGCTGTATGCGAGGCAGTGGTGCGCGTCGCCGGAGGATGTCGTGCAAGCGGCGTTCTGCAAACTCTCGGCCCAGCGTACGGCCCCGAACGACCCGGCGGCGTGGCTGTTCCGCGTCGTTCGCAATGCCGCCATCGACTGGAGCAAGGCCGAGCGACGGCGTGCCAAACGCGAACGCACCGCATCGAAGCCCGTCGGCTGGTTCGCGGAAGCGAGCATCGACGGCCTCGATGCGAATGCGGCGATCCACGCACTCGATTCGCTGTTACCCGAACTGCGGGAAGTGATTGTGGCCCGGCTCTGGGGTGGCCTCACGTTGGAACAAGTTTCGTTGGCCGTGGGATGTTCCCCTAGTACCGCACACCGGCGATACGAAGCCGGTATTGTGGCACTCCGCGAAAGGCTCGGTGTCGAATGCCCGAAGACGTAATCGCAACACTGCAAGCGTTCACACCCGCCACGGTGAACCGCGACGAGATGCTGTTCGCAGCGGGGAAGGCCGCCGCACGCACGCCGCGAATCTGGAAAATCGCAGTCGCGGCGTTGTTGCTTTCGCAATCTCTGACGCTGCTCGGCTGGCTGGCGTGGCCGCGCACGATCACGGTCGAAGTTCCGGTGGTTGCGCCGGTAGAAACACCCCGCGAGCCGAGCCGTCCCACGGAAAGCGAACCGCAAAAGGGCAGTTACCTCGAATTGCTACGCACGTTCGACATCGACGCGCCAGCCCCGCTGCCACCCGATACGCAGTTCGCCAACACAACGATTTGGAACCTTGCCGACGGACACCGACCGAACCTCGATTTTCTCAACTCGAACGGGAGCAAACCGTGACGAAATCCTATGCACTCGCCATGATCGCCATCTTGGCCGCAACGGCCACGGCACAACCGCCAATCGAACCGAAAGATGGCAAGGTGACCTACACCATGACCATCAGCCCGACGGCCGCGCCGAGGCCCGCATCGAAGTATTATCTGTTGCCCGAGTATCGCGACTCAATCGAAGGCAACCGCGTGCAAATGTTCCTTCGCTGCTTTATGGAGCAGGACCATTTCTTTGGGTTCGAGCAATCCCAACGCCGCGAGAAACTGAACTTACTGCCGTTATCCGAGTTGCCGAAGGGCACCGATCAGGAAGGCGGCCGGCTGGTATCGCGCGACATGTACGATGCCGCCCGGATGACGCGAACCGACTGGCAACTCGGTTACTTCATGCGACGCGATGGCATCAAGACATTGTTACCCGACGTTCAGAAATTACGATCAATCGCATATGTCCTGAAAACACGAGTTCGTGGCGAAATCGCGATCAAGGACTTCCCCGCCGCACTGCGTTCGCTGCAAACGCTGTTTTCACTCGCCCAGACATTTGACGCGCACCCGACACTTATCAGTACGCTCATCGGCATAGCGATTGAATCGGAGGCGATCAATGCCATTCAGGAGATGATCGCGCAGCCCGGTTGCCCGAATCTGTTTTGGTCGCTCAGCGATCTTCCTACACCGTTGATCGACATGCGCCAGGCCCGACAAGGCGAGCGACTGATCGTTTCCGAACAGTTCAAGTCGATACTGAATGCCACGGATATTCTCACCGATAAAGAGATGTACAAGGTCATCGACGACATCGGCGATCTCACCCGTTACGGTGAAGGCGTGCTGGAAAAACCGTCGGTTCGCTATGCGTTCTGGTCCGTCGATGCCAAACGGCTCGAAGTCGCCCGCGAACGACTCATCCAGTACGGCATGAAGCCAACGCTCGTCAAACAAATGTCTGGCTTGCAAGTGGCCGTCACCGACGATCTGTTTCGGATGGATGTCTACCGCGACGAATTCCTGAAATGGGTCAATCTCCCACCGCACCAAACCTACGCAGGACTTCTTGCTGCGGATGCAGAACTTCAAAAGCAGAAGAAAGATCTCGTACTCGCGCCAATTTTCGTTCCGGCGATGGTGAAAGTGTTGCAAGCGCGAACGCGAATGCAACAGCGAGTCGAGTATTTGCGAATCATAGAAGCGGTACGCCTGTATGCCCACGAGAACGGCGGGAAACTCCCCGCAACGCTCGACTCCATCAAACTGCCGATCCCGCTTGACCCCGTTACCGGCAAGCCGTTCTCATATACAGTCAAAGCCGATACCGCAACGCTAACGGGCGGAAACCCATCGCTCGGAACGCCGACGACAAATCGCAGTTACGAGATCCAGATTCGGAAGTGAGGATTTAACATCACCCGAGTTCGGCGAGCGGTCGGCCATTATCCGCGATGATGGGGATTGGCCGACCTTGTGGGTTCGACCAGTTGGTATCGAGCGGTATCCCGAGGTGCTGGAACACCGTGGCGGCGAGGTCGGAGGGGATCACTTTGCGGCTCTTGATCTCTCCGCCTTTCGCGTCGGTACTGCCGATGACTTGGCCGTGATTCCGCCCGCCCCCCGCCATCAGCATCGACATCACGGGCATCCAGTGTTGGCGGCCGGCGTCTTTCGTCATCACCGGAGATCGCCCGAATTCGCCGAGCATCAGGATCAATGTCGAATCGAGCAAACCGCGCGTTTCCAGGTCTTCGATCAGCGCCGTCAACGTGCGATCGATCGTTGGCAAAATCGGCGTGAGGCCCTTCTGAATACCGCCCCACGGCGGCACGTCGTCGCCGTGATGATCGAAGTAACCCCAACGCCCGCTGACCGTCACGAAGGTCGTTCCCGCTTCGACCAATCGCCGCGCGAGCAGTGCTTTTTCGCCGATACTCGTGCGGCCGTACGACTCTCGCACTTTACCCGATTCGCGATTCAAATCGAACGCCTGACGTACCGCCTGCGATGCCACCATGTCCATCGCCATGCCCGCGTAACGATCGACGCTCTGCATTTGCGACTGAGAATCGAGATCTTTTTGCATCGTGTCGAATTGCTGGCGTAGCGACGATCGATCTTGCAACCGCGGCAGATCGACACCCGTAGCGAGTGCCAGACGGCCCGGAAGTTCGTTGCCTTTGACCGGCTCGAAGTTGTGTCCGAGATGCCCGGCCCCCCAAATGTCCGCCTTCCACGAATCGGCTAAACCGACGAAGGCCGGCATCTCGGGTGCGTTGGGGCCGCGAAACTTGGCGGCCACCGATCCCATCGACGGAAAGCCGCCACCGTCTTGCCCGTTGTTCGTTCGCCGCGCGTAGGGGTTGCCCGCCTGGAGCGTGATCGGCGTGTGATCGCTCGACGAGCAATCGACCGAGCGAATCACCGTGAGTTTGTGCATCATCTTTGCTTGCCGCGGCAGGTGCTCGCTGAAGCGCACGCCCGGCACACTCGTGGCGATGCTCTGATACGGCCCGCGAATTTCCGGCGGGGCATCGGGCTTCGGATCCCACGTATCGATCTGGCTGGGGCCGCCCGATAGCCAAAACAGGATCACCGATTTCGGTTCGCGTTGCGAACTCGTATTCGCCGCTTGAAGCCGCAACACGCTCGCCAGCGACAGGCCTGCGACACTCGTCAAGCCCGCTTGAAGGAACCAGCGCCGCGAGCCAATGCGAATGCCGCTACCCGGTGCGGGTGCGAGCAGGTTTTGCGCCGTCGATCCGACGTGCGAAGTTTGGTGTCGATTGCTTGGCACAATACGATCCTCAAAAAATGAAACCGTGAGAGGTTTACCAGCAGTAATTGAAGTGTAACCGATCCGCGTCGCGATTGGAAAGACTCATTCTCCATTTTCGGGATGTTCGCCCGAGACGGACCACGTCGGATAGGGGGATGTGAGGCATCCCTATACTACTCGCCGGCGGAGCTTGTACCGATTGCGCGTATCGATACACGCCACCAACTGATTATACTTCGAGCGAGGTGATTCGATACGTTTTTGATTCGCAAGCGAGGGTTGGTTTCCATTGGGTTCCCCTCGCTGGCGCGTCGGGCTAACGGGATCGGAATTGTTAGTCCGACGCGCAAGTTGTGAAGTATCGCTGAATTGTCGCGTGTCTTGAAATGCAGTCGTTTCACGTACAAACATGCGACCGGCGAGCGGCACAGCGTAAGCGCAATGCCGGTGAATTAGAGGATAACTGTTGCTTCGGCATAGGTTTGCGTCGGTTGTTCGGGCTTTTTATGGCGGGG
>JAYVXI010000008.1:0-9256 GCA_043785305.1 Limnoglobus sp.
GGTCGGTGATGCGGACTTTGCGGAGTTCGTCTTCGAGGCGGCGGAGCCACGCGGGGATGTCGAGGCCGACGCCGCTCGGGTGGTCGGCGAGGGGGCGAATCGCGGCGAGTAAACCGGCGAACGACGGGTTGTCTTCGGGCTGGCCGTCCCGGGCGGCGGCCGCGGCGCGGGGAACCCGAGCCCCGGCTTGGTCGATTCGCAGCGGCATGATGAACCGCTCTTCCAGCCGGTCGCGGACGGTGCGGAGCTTCATCGCGTGCTCGGTTTCCCGACTGCTCAGGTCGGCGAGCAGTTCCCGCGCGAGCTTGTCCGTGCGAGCCGCGAGGAACTCCCGCCACTTGCCCGCGAGGCGGTCGAAGCCCTTGCGGCACAGGACTTCGTGGGTCAGGAACATCGGCCGAAGTCGCCAAGCGTAGCGGTCGTAGTTCACTTTCAACCGCAGGAAATCGAGCAAGATGTACAGGTTCTCGCCGTAGTCGGATTGCGTCGTCGTGGTGTTGTAGTCGCGGTATTCGTCGTAGTGTTCGATCAGTGCTTGAAGCACGATCTCTAACAGTCGCTTCGTATACGGCTTGTCGACCGCACCGTTTTGCCACGCGACGACGAGCTTCAGCGGTTCGGTTCCGCTCATCGGGTCGGCTTGGTTATCGGGGTCGGCCATCCGTTCGAGCCATTCGTCGACGCCCTGCGAGAGAATGCCGCGAATGTTCGAGAGCGTCAGGAACCGCACGGTGAAGAGATCGCCGCCGTACGTGCGGATGAACGCCTTCATGTCCTGCCAGTCTTTATCGTCGAGGACCGCTTCGAGCGACGATAACCGCAGCGATTGACTGTGTTCGATCCACAGCGTGCGATACGCATTGACGATCTGCCGAAGCGCGGGAAGGAGTGGGCCATCGTCGGGCAAGCCATCGCTGCGCACTTTGGCGGAACCGGCCAGCGCGTCGACCGTAGCCGTGACGGCGGTGCGAAAGAGTTGATCGAACGTGCTCACGCGACGCCGTTCGGGTGGCTCGTTGCGTTCCATCGCTCGCGAAAGTTTCGTCAGTTGGTACGTTTCGCGCAGCAGGCCCAATCGCGGCAAGCGGAGCAGCAACGACTCCATCATTTGCAGTGCGGTTTGCGCGCGTAATGCAGGGCCGGGCGGGCCGCCATCGGCGGGTGGATTGACGAGCAACGGCTCGCGGCGGAACGCTTCGATGAACGGAATCAACCGCTCGCGGGCACTCGATGTATCGCCGCGCAAGATCGCTTGTTCGAGTTGTACGGCGAGATCGCTCCACCCTCTCGCCAAGTCCTCATCTGTCGATTTCAATTCGGGCTTCGTGTAAAGTGCCGCCGATAGCGCCCGTTCGGCCGCCGCCATCTCCACCGCCGTCGAAACCGCCATGTCGAGCAAATGGCCTTTCATAATCCGGCGACGATCGTATTCCATCACGCCTTCGAGCGCAGAGGCATCGTCCGAAAGTTCGATCGCATGGAGCCGTTCGATGAACACGTCGAGATTCATCCGGTGCTGTTGCGCCGTGAGCAACCAAACGGTGAGCGCATCGACCGCATCGGTATCGTCGGCGTGCCAGAGTTGAGGCAAGGAAGACGTTCGCCACATGCGGGCGACCGCCGCGATGAACCGCAAGCGAGTCTCGAAGCGTTCTGCCGACGATTCCAGTGGGAAATCATCGGCCACGCTCGTCGGGCCGGATTCGGCGAGCGCCCCTTCGTTGCCGTCGTCGGCCGAATCGCGGTAACTCATCCCTTCGTAAGCCGACTCGAACGCATTGTCGTTTTCATCCTCGTCGTCGGTGTCTTCCACCTCGTCTAACTCCGATTCCCCACCCGACGCACCGATGACGGGCACTTGCCAAAGCGTGTCGGCGTTCGCTTCCAACAGCTCAAAGAATCGGCGAACCAGCGGTCCGTTCGACGGGCTGGCGGCAATCGTCGATTTCAGCCAACGGAACGAGAGTCGCAGGAACGATGCCGAGGGATCTTGGAGGGGAACCGAATCGACTTCGCTCAGCCACATCATCAGCAGCGACAGCGAGCCTTTGAAATCCTGCTGATCGAGCAGCGCTTCGATCACTTGCGCGAACGCGGCCGGCGTGTTAAACCCATCGCGATGTTTACGCCAGAACCCGACATCGTGCTCCGCCGTCGGGGCTTGCTTCCAAAGCGCGAGCGCCTTCGCGACGTGGATCGCAGCATCGGTTCGCTCGCCACCGAGAACCCGTGGCATATCGGTGACAGTCGGCGTGGCGAACGCATCCCACCAATCGGCCAAACGCCGCATCGCCAGCGCGAGCGGCGAATCGTGCGTGCGTTCGCCGGCATCGGTTCCGGACGCCAACGCCAGCGCATAACGATCGAACTGGCGGCCCACGGTCAGTATCAGTTCTTCCGAACGCGGATCGCGAACGGTATCGTCGCGCCCCGCGAATATCGGGAACAATCCCTGATAACCGAGGATATTCCACGGGTCGATCAGCGCGCCGCAGTCGATGCCGCGGCGCAGCATGTCTTCCGCTTCCGCGAGCAACCGAGCGGCATCGGCGGTGCGCCCCGCCTTCGCGGCAAACTCGGCCTCAGTCTGGTTTAGGCGGATCGCACAACCGAAACGAACCGACGGTGCGGGGATCTTGGCGGCGCGTTCGCGTGCGGCTTTCGCATAGCCCATCGCGGCAAAGAAAATCGCCAGCCGCCGTTCCTGCAAGTGCGTGGCGCGATCCATTGCGATCGACTGGTTCAAGAATTGCCGCACACCCGCGAATGGCTGCTTCCGCTTCGCCGATTCACTCCGCAACCGTTCGCCGTGCGGGCCGGGGAGGCTTTCCAATAGCTTGCGGTAAAAGTCATCGCGATAATGGGCAATGCGTTGAACGAGCGTCGTCAGCGTGACCGATGAATCGTAGACCGTCGGCCCCGAACCGCAGACGCCCGCGCCCATCAGGATCGTCCCCGCAAGGACGGCCGCCGACTCGAATAACCGTTCGGCATACGGCGACGCGGTCGCTTGGCCAATCGCTCGTCCCCCATCGACCCAGAGCATCAGAGCATCGAGCGTTGTTTGCCGAAGCACGAACCGGCGATAGTTGCCGCGATTGTCGATACGGTGCGGATCCCATTCGCCGAAAAGTAGGTTCGGCCGCTTAGATACGGGGTGAAAGTGATCGACCGCACGCGGATCGATCCCGAGTTCATCGAGCCGCGATGGGTCGAAACCGGCTTCGTCGTGAAAGTTCGCATCGGTGGTGATTAGCAAATCGAGCGCAACGCGGATGAGGTCCGAGTAACGGCCCGGTGCGACGCCGACCCCGGCGAAATACATCGGTATCGGGCAGACTTTTTCGTGCGGGTAGAACTCAGTCTGAGCGCGGGTTTCCAGTAGCGCGATCGGGCGATACCCGACGTAATCGTTGAGCGTCGAAATCGAAGCCTGTGCCAGTTTCTCGGGAGTATCCGCCGGGCTTTTGGCACGTTCCCGCAACACGGCCTCGATACTTCGCGTCAGGAAAAACGCGACGTACAGCATCGAATCGGGCTGATGAGCGAGCAAGTCGACGTGGTGGGCGCGATAGGCGAGCGGTACGAATTCGCAGGCTGCGACAAGAACGGCACGAGCCTGCGAGACATCGCGGAACGCACCCGCACCGATACGTTCGAGTTCGTCCAACGAAGCTTTCAGCCAACCGGAAACCGTTTGCCACGGGTTTGCGTCCGAGCATTCGCCCAGATAGCCAAACACGTCGGCGACGAGGCGACGAAACTTCGCATCGGGCCGTCCGTCTGAAAAATTCAGATAGCCGAGCAGTTTGCTCACTTCAAAGCGTCGGGTCAATTCTGGGAAAATGCCGTCCATCCGTGCCGCCATAAGATTCAGGGTGCAGTTCGCTCCCCTTCAGAATAAACCATTCTAGGACAGTCGGAAAGAAGAACTGCAATCTCTCGCGTCAGCCGAACGCCGATACCGGCAGGTGATGCGGCTTCTTGGGGTCGAATATGCGCTTGGTTGTCTGTATTTCCGGTGGGGGGACGACACTCCAAAACCTAATCGATCGCATCGCCGACGGCCGGTTGAACGCGGAAATCGTCAGCGTCATCGCCAGCAACCCCGAAGCATTCGGCATTTCCCGCGCACAACGTGCCGGTATCCCCATTCAAATCATCGAACGCACGGGTGGCAATCATTCGGAACGCCTCTTCGCGGCCATCCGCGAATATCACCCCGATCTCGTCTGTCTGGCAGGATGGCTCAATCTCATTCGCATACCTGCGGATTACGCCCAACGAGTGCTGAACGTGCATCCGTCGTTGTTGCCCTCGTTCGGCGGCAAAGGCATGTATGGCCATCGCGTTCACGAAGCCGTGTTGTCATACGGTGCGAAAGTCAGCGGTTGCACAGTCCATTTCGCGGACGACACCTACGACACCGGGCCAATCGTCGTGCAACGCAGCGTACCCGTGCTAGACAACGACACGCCCGAGATACTCGCAAAACGTGTATTCGCCGCCGAGTGCGAAGCCTATCCGGAAGCGATACAGAAACTCGCACGTGCGAACTGGCAAGTCATCGGTCGCCGCGTGGTGACGGAGTCGAAATTGCAAAGGTAATCAACATCGGCGTTTAGCCACGCTGAGAAGGCTTTGCGCAGCGCTTTGACTTTTCATGCCAGCCCGTTGCGCAAGCAAGGCGAACCCTCAAGAAACTCCACGCAGTGTCTCGACCGTAGAAAGCGCAACTCTTTGCTTGCGCTGCGGGCTGGCATGAACGGCTTCGTAAAGTGTAACGTATTTGGGTACAGAATCTGACAAAAATTCGCACAGAATCTCGCACCCACACGATTCCCCATAGTCAAAAAGTCGCAGACGATCTGACGTAATTCGGAATTGTGTCGTGTCGTGAGAATGTCGCCAAATGTCGCAAACAGACCAAAAATCGGTCTGCAATTGCGACTTAGGTCGAGTTTCTGGATTTCTTTCAACCGTACTTCTTGTGGCACAACGCGGACGTCATTTTTGCGGCTTTCACTAGCCCGCCGGTTAGCTTTTCACCGTCGGGGTCGACGTACAATCGGCCGCTGTTGCCGTCGATTTTTGGGTCGTAGCCAGTCACGTGGACGTTGAAGATGTACGCGGTTTCGGACTTGGCCTCGAACCAGTGGATGTTGTCTTTGTGGTCCGAAATCGTCGACAGATCGCCGGCCTTGAACGCGCGATCGATCGTCGGCTTGATGATGAAATGTTCGGCGTGCGTTTCGACGCGGTCGTAGTGTCGGCCGTGCCATTCGCCCTTCAGAACAATGAAGCCCGTACACATATTCGAGTGGCCGTGCGGCACGATCGAGCGGCCCTTTTTGCAGCCGAAAATCTGCCGACCGAAACGCACTTCGGGCAATCCCTCGACCGTGCTGAGATCGATCCCGAGGCTGGCGGCCCCGTTGTCGGGGAGCTTCGATTTCTTCTCGATGTCGTCGAGTTTCACGAACGTGGAGAGCGTTTTGAGATCGACCCGTTTGTAAAGCTCTTCCATTTTCGTCTGGAATTCCAAGTCCGTCAGCTTGCGGCCTCGCAGATCGTTCGTCATCGCGATGAGATCTTTGAGCCAGTCGCCGATGGTTGGCTTGACGCTGTCCGCGAGCAAGTCGCGCGACCATAGCGTTTCGATGAGACCGTAGGCAACGAGCGAACCGAGGATTTGCGAGCCGAACTCGCGACGCGACGATGACATGGATGCGGTACCCGAAATTGAGGGAGGAATCGAACGCCCTCAGAATATCCGCGATGTGCGAGTTGCGATAGCAGAATATTGAAAGAATCCAGACAAATGGGAAAAGCCCACGGACGATCGTCCGTGGGCTTTAAGGGTACTTACTTCTTCACTTCGTACTCGGCGTCGATGACGTCGTCGCCATCCTTCTTTTCCTGCGTACTCGGCGTCGGGCTGCCGGGGGTGCCGGTGTTCTTGTACATGTGTGCCGCCATCGCCTGCGACGCCGTATCGAGTTCGTCGATGGCCGTGCGAATCGCGGCGGGGTCGGTGCCGTCCTTGAGCGATTGCACCTTCTCCATGGCCTTCACGATTGGGGCTTTGTCGGCTTCGGTGATCTTGTCGCCCGCTTCCTTGAACAGCTTTTCCAGTTGGAAAATCTTCTGCTCGGCTTCGTTCTTCACCTCGGCCACGGCTCGTTTGCCCTTGTCGTCGTCGGCGTGCAACTCGGCATCTCGACGCATCTTCTCGATCTCGTCTTTGTCCATCCCGCTCGAGTTCGTGATGCGGATCTGGTTTTCTTTGCCCGTGCCTTTGTCCTTCGCGGACACGTTGAGAATCCCGTTGGCATCGATGTCGAAGGTCACTTCGATCTGCGGGCTACCCCGTGGGGCAGCGGCGATACCATCGAGGTGGAACTCGCCGATCTTTTTGTTGTCGCGGCTCATCGGACGCTCGCCCTGGTACACTTCCACCAGAACCGATGGCTGGCTGTCAGCGGCGGTCGAATACACCTTCTGTTCCTTTTTTGGAATCGTCGTGTTCTTCGAGATAATCACATCCATAATCCCGCCGAGCGTCTCGATGCCCAACGATAGCGGGGTGACGTCCAGCAACAGCAATTCGGACTTGCTGCCTAGCAACAACTGCGCGCCCTGGATCGCGGCACCGATCGCCACCACTTCATCGGGGTTCACGCCGCGGTGGCCTTCTTTGCCGAAAATCTCTTTCACGAGTTGCTGAACCCGCGGCATCCGCGTCATCCCGCCGACCATGACGATCTCGTCGATTTGGCTTGGCTTTAAGTTCGCATCGCTCAACGCGGTCAACACCGGCTTCTTGCAACGCTCGATGAGATGCTCGACCATACCTTCGAACTGCGACCGGCTGACCGACAGCATCAGGTGCTTCGGCCCCGTCGCGTCGGCGGTGATGAACGGCAAGTTAATATCGGTGTTCGGCTGTTGCGACAGATCCTTCTTCGCGCGTTCGGCGGCTTCCTTCAATCGTTGCAGGGCCATCTGATCTTTCCGCAGATCGATGCCGTTTTCCTTCTGGAACGCCGACGCGATGAAGTCGATCAGCACCTGGTCGAAGTCGTCGCCGCCGAGGTGCGTATCGCCGTTGGTCGAACGAACCTGGAACACGCCGTCTTCGCCGACTTCGAGAACGGACACGTCGAACGTACCACCGCCGAGGTCGAACACCGCGATCTTTTCGTCTTTCTTTTTGTCCATCGCGTACGCCAACGATGCCGCCGTCGGCTCGTTGATGATCCGCATCCGTTGCTTGTTCTTCTTGCCCGTCTTCGGGTCTTCGATTTCCCATTCGGTATCGAAGCCGGCGATCGCGGCGGCGTCGATCGTCGCTTGACGCTGCGCGTCGTTGAAGTACGCGGGTACCGTAATCACGGCCTTGCGGACGGTATGCCCGAGGTACGCCTCGGCGGCTTCCTTCAACTTGCGGAGGATCATCGCCGAGATTTCTGGCGGCGTGTGGTTCTTCGAGTCGATTTCGACCTTTACGAGTTCGTCTTTACCGCCGACGATCTTGTACGGGACGAGCTTCTCTTCGGATTCGACTTCGTAGTGGCGTCGGCCCATGAACCGCTTGATCGAATAAATCGTGCGGGCCGGGTTGGTGATCGCCTGCCGTTTGGCCGGGTCGCCGACGAGGCGATTGCCGTCTTTCGCGAACGCAACCACGCTGGGCGTGATGCGGTTGCCTTCCTGGTTAGCGATGACTTTCGCTTCGTTACCTTCCATAACGGCGACGACGGAGTTCGTCGTGCCGAGGTCGATCCCGATAATTTTTTCTTCCGCCATCTGATTGCTCTCCGTGGGAATGGCTGATTGGCCATTCGGTTGATGTTATGTCAGGTGAACCGAGCGTATTCATGTTTTTTGTCGTAGCATCGTCTGCAAAAGCAATGCCAACGACATTGTGCTGATGATGATATTCCGCAACTGCAATGGTAGTAATCGATTCAGTCGAAGCGATTTTGCGAAACGATGCCGAATCCCGCGTCGATCCTTACTCCCTCTGCCAGTTTGGCACACGGCGAACGCTCCGGCAAATCACCCGTCGCTATCCCCAGTGGATTCGACAGTTGATCCACCCGAACAACCCGCACGGAAAAGGGTTACATTTACGGCCAAATGTCGGTCGTTCGTTGACGGTTGCCGTCCGCACGACTAAATTGTGACGAATTCTACTCACCCATACCTTTTAGATGAGTTGCGAATCCATGTCGCGTAAGCCGGATAACGGATCGTCAGAAAAGTCTGCCGCCAACCTGAAAGCGCTGCGAGTGCAGATCGATAAACTCGATCAGACGATACTGGAATTCCTCAATAAACGCGCTGCCGTGGCGGCACAAATCGGCAAAGTAAAGTCCGAACATGGCGGCGAAATCTTCTCCGCAGCCCGCGAAGAAGAAGTCTTCGCGAACATTCTCGCATCGAGCAAAGGACCGCTCCAAGAAGTGTCGATCAAGGCGATCTTCCGCGAACTCATCAGCGGTTCGCGGGCGCTTCAACGGGTGCAGAAAGTCGCATTCCTCGGGCCAGAATACAGTTACAGCCACATCGCCGCACTCGAACGCTTCGGCGAAGCGGTGGACTATATGCGGGTCGGTTCGATCGCTGCGGTGTTTGAAGAAGTCAGCCGGAAGCACGTCGGTCTCGGCGTCGTTCCGCTCGAAAACTCGACCGATGGCCGGATCGCCGACACGCTCGATATGTTCATCCGTCATCCGAGCGTGAAGATCTGCTCCGAAGTGCGGCTCATGGTTCACCACAACCTCTTGGCGAACTGCAAACAGACCGAAATTCAGCACATCTACAGCAAGGCGCAAGCGTTGTCGCAGTGTCGCAACTGGCTCAGCAAGAACATGCCCCATGCGTCGTTGCACGAGGTCGCGAGCACCGCCGACGCCGCCCGTTTGGCGACGACCTCGCCGAACTCCGCCGCCGTCGCAAGTCGTCAGGCCGCCGTCCGATATGGCATCGAAGTCCTTTATAGCAACATCGAAGATTACGCGAACAACGAGACTCGCTTCGCGGTGATCGGGGCGAACGACAGCGCCAAGACCGGTACCGACAAAACCGCACTCATGTTCCAGATACGGCACAACCCCGGTGCCCTCGCGGACGTGTTGCAGATCTTCAAAGGAAACAAGATCAACCTCACCTGGATCGAGTCGTTCCCGTACCGCGACGCGAAAGGCGAATACGTCTTCTTCGTCGATTTTGAAGGCCACCGCGAAGACCC
>JAYVXI010000009.1:0-26518 GCA_043785305.1 Limnoglobus sp.
AAAAAGTCGATGCGGATCGTCTTCGACGATGAACTACCCGCGTGGAACTATCGTGCCATACCTATGAAACCGGGAAGTTAATTTCAGACAGTTCCTTACCAGTTGAGAGTTGCGAGTGGATAAATCATCGAACAACTATCCACTCGCAACTCTCAACTATTCGCCACTCCTACCGGCTTCGCCGATAGAACGGCAACGGCACGACCGTTGCGGGAATCGATGTGCCACGGACGTCGATTGCGAGTGCGGTTCCGTGGGCGCTGAATTGCGGGGTGACGTAACCCATTGCGATCGATTTCTCGAGGCCGGGCACGTAACTTCCGCTGGTGACGCTGCCGATGGGCGTGGTGCTTTTCAGGATGGTCGAACCTTCGCGGGCGGCGCGTTTGCCTTCGAGTTCGAGGCCGATGCGGACCGGGCGTGCGGGGTCGGCAGCGCGAATCGCATCGCGGCCGATGAAGTCACCTTTGTCCAGTTTTACCGCCCAACCGAGGCCCGCCTGCACGGGGTCGAGCGACTCGTTGAGTTCGTGGCCGTACAGCGGCATTGCGGCTTCGAGGCGTAGCGTATCGCGGGCACCCAGACCGCACGGCACCGCACCGAGGCGGATGAGATCGTCCCAAAGTGACACCGCATTGTCATTCGGCACGACGAGTTCAAAACCATCTTCGCCCGTGTAACCCGTCCGGCCAACCACGCACGGCAAACCGCGATATGGCACGACGCGGCCGTAATAGTTTTTGAGCGCCGTGACGCTGGGTGGGAACAGTTCGCCGACCTTTCCGGCGGCGTGTGGGCCTTGCACCGCGATCATCGTCGTGTCGGTCGTGTGATCGAGCACGGTAGCATTTCCCGCGTGTTGGCGGAACCATGCCACGATCTTGGCGCGGTTGCTGGCGTTGACACAGACGCCGAAATGATCGGCGTGTCGCGTCACCAAAACATCGTCCAACAGGCCACCGCGTTCGTTGCAAACGAGCGCGTAACGCACCTGCCCCACGCTCATGGTGCCGATCGCGTTCGTCGTCGTCGTTTCGAGTAACGACAACGCACCGTCACCGTGGATGCTGAGGCGGCCCATGTGGGAAATATCGAACAACCCCACGCCCCCGCGAACGGCTTTGTGCTCGGGAATGACGCCCGCATATTGCACCGGCATCGACCACCCGGCAAACGGCACCATCCGCGCGCCGTGCGAAACGTGCCAATCGAACAACGGTGTGCGCAAATCGGACATGCAAAATCTCGTAAGTAGGAATACGAACATTATCCGCGACCCAGAACGCTTCGTCTACGCCACCCGTTTCTCGACACTTTCTCGACACATGGCTGAAGTTTTCTTTATTTCACGCGAGCCGCGTGAGCAACGGTGGCGCACGCGGCTCGCGTGCGAAATTACTACAATCGGAACATTCCCCACCTCGGAGTGAGAACGATGCTTGCCATGATGATACTGCCGTTCGCGCTGGCGATTCCTGCTGCGGAGCCGCCGAGTGCCGATGTGCGGATTCACGAATATCTGACAGCGGAAACGAGTCGCTTAAGCGGTCGGTTTCTCGATGGCGCGCAGACCCGTGCGGCGTGGGAAGCGAAGCGCCCGCAACTTCGGCGCGAGCTTCACGAAATGCTCGGACTGTGGCCGCTGCCTGCGAAGTCGCCACTAAAAGCGACGATCACCGGGACGCACGTTGTGGGCGCAGTGACGATTGAAAAGCTGCATTTCCAGAGTATTCCGGGGCTGTACGTGACGGGCAACCTCTACAAGCCGACGGCGAACGCGAAGAAACTGCCGACGATTCTTTACGTCTGCGGGCACAGCAACCAAGGCCGCGATGGCAACAAGGCGGCGTACCAAAATCACGGGTTGTGGTTCGCCAACAACGGTTACATCTGCCTGATGATCGACACACTGCAACTCGGCGAAGTCGCGGGCAAACACCACGGGACGTACAATCTCAACCGCTTCTGGTGGCAAAATCGCGGCTACACGCCCGCCGGCGTTGAATGCTGGAATGGCATCCGCGCGATCGACTATTTGTGTTCACGGGACGATGTCGATGCGGAGAAAATCGGCGTGACGGGTATCAGTGGCGGCGGGGCGACGACGTGTTGGATCGCTGCGACCGACGACCGCGTGAAGGTGGCAGTGCCGGTGTCGGGGATGAGCGACCTGGAAAGTTACGTGAGCCATCGCGTCATCAACGGTCACTGCGATTGCATGTTTCCGATCAACACGTATCGCTGGGACTGGCCGACGATACTGGCGATGTTCGCACCGAAACCGTTGCTGTTTGCGAACTCGGATGCCGACCCGATCTTCCCGATGGATGGCAATCGAAGGGTCATCGCGAAGTTGCGGACGGCATACGCGATGCTCGGCGCGAAGGACGCCGTCGATGACTACGTGAGTGTCGGCGGGCACGCCTATCGGCCCGATCTGCGGCTGGCGATCTTTCGCTTTTTCGACAAGCACCTGAATGGCAACACGGGACCGGTGGCGGACTTTGAATATCCGACGATTGCGGGTGCTTCGCTGCGGGTGTTCCCGAAGGATGAGGATTTGCCGAAAGACGCGATCAACGCGGTTGCAGACGAGCATTTCGTACCGCTCGCAAACGTGGCACTCCCGGAGAAGCCCGAGCAATTCGCCGCTTGGAAAGCAGGACTTTTGAAGGAACTCCGCGAGAAATCGTTCCGCGTATTACCGGAGTCGAAGTCCGAACTTCAGGTGGGAATGAACGGTAAGCCGAGCGTATTACAATCTCGTAACGGTGCAGATCGACCAACGAATGTGGTCATTCGTAATCCGTATGTTACCGGCGAGGATGCGGGCAAGTCTCGGCTGGATTCCTACCCGAACGAAGACATTTTTGCGTATCACTTGCGTGGCAGTGGGCCGAATCGTTGGACGACGACGAACCCGCCGAACACCGTGGAACGCTCGTTTGCACTTCTGGGCCAGACCGCCGATTCGGGCCGCGTTCACGATGCGATTGCGGTGGCACTCCGCACCAAACAGCCGAAGGTTGTGCTCCGCATTATCGGCATTCAACAAGCCGGTGTGATCGCCGCGTATGCGGCGTTGTTGTCGCCGGGAACGATCGATGAAGTGGTGATCGTCGCGCCGCCAATCTCGCATCACGATGGCCCGTATTTTCTGAACGTCGATCGCGTACTGGACCTGCCCACCGCCCTCGGCTTGCTCGCACCCGAAGTGACGCTAACGCTCGTCGGCGGCAAAGACAAAGCCTTCGACAAAACCGCCGCCATTTACAAACTCGCCGGCGCAGAAGCGAAGTTCCGCAGGGAGTGAGGTGCCCCTATCACGCCGCGCGGAGACTTGCGGTTTCGCACGGACGCGAGTTCAAAATGCCTGCGCGTTTGCACTTACAAATCTGGCACGCGGCGAAGATCAGCAGCCCGATGGTGGCGGCGGTGCCGATGCCGAAGCTGCGAAAGGCGTCGAACATCTCGCCGGGAAATAGCGGCAACGCGGTGACCGCGCCCCATGCGATGAGTGCGAGCCGCGTGCTGCGGTCGCCGCCTAGTGAACCGGGGCGCAGCGACAGCGAACGCAGCCATAGCCCCGCGACGAGCGGCAAGCCGAGCGCGTAATAGTGCATGTGGCTCACGGGTGTTAGGTGGAGCATCACCGCGCACAACCCGCCGAGGATTACGAGTGAATCGGCATCGGAAAGCGTCGGCATCCGTCGCCCCGCGAACACGAGCAGCGCCGTCAGCGCGAAGCCGATCCCCCAGTGTGCGAGGCGAGTTTCCGGCGAGGCGACTTTGGGCCGATCCGCGAGATTCGGATGCAAAACATTGTGAATCGCCGCCTGAAACGACTGGCTATCGGTGGCGGTCGCGTTCGTTAGTTCCTTCGCACGGGTCTGATCGCCCTCGCCGGTCGCGCCCGGTTGCAGCACGACGGCGAGCAACTGCCGGTTGATGTCGATGGCCCCTTGCGGCCCCCACAATACCGTTGGAATTACGCCCAAGGAAACGATGAGCGACGCGACCACACCCGCAATGGCGCGCGTGTCCCGCTTCAACAAAAAATACAGCACGAGGTACGCAGGAATCACCTTGAGTGCGATGGCCGCACCGAGCCAGATACCCGCACGGAAGCGATGTTTTGCAGCGGAGGCCGCGAACATCCCCGCGATCATCGCCACGAGAAGCAGGTTCACTTGCCCGCGTGCCAACGTGTAGCCGATGCCGCCGATGCAGACGTAAACTGGCACAATGCGGGCGTACCACCAGCGCCGTGTGCCGTGCGGTTCGTCGGGCAGTATCGCCGACGCCAGCCGGTGAACGGCGAACGCGACGCAGCCCAAACTGAAGGCGTACCAGACCGCCACCGACACCGCGAACGGCAGGTAGCCCGTGCGGGTTTCGCCCTCCGGTGGATCGGCGAGCGGGGCCATGAAGATGGCGAACGGCGCGGGGTAACAGTAGTGCCAGCCGCGATCGTCTTCGACCTGGTAAAGATCCTGCCCCGCCCGCACGGCCCAGGCGGCGCGCGCGTAGACGCCGAAGTCGGTTTTGCGGTCGCGCTGAAATGCCGAGCGAATTTCGATCATCGCGCCGAGCAGTAGAAACAGCACGCCGAACAGCACCAACGCGGTTCGCTCCCACACTCGCAGTCGGTTCCCGATCATGCCGATCCATTCCGTGGTGGAGAACGATACCTGAACTATCTATCGGCACATTCGCGGCCCGATGTGAAACCGAAACGCTTGCAGAAGATACACCAATCGCATAGGGGAGGTAAACGGCAAAGGCGTCGTTGCGACCCTAATTATCCTTCGCACGGCACGACTCCAATACCCGTTCCGCTCGGGCGCGCAGATCCTCGCTGCGTGCGGAGCCGAGGTGTTCCAGAACCCAGTCGTATCCGACGGACATCCCCGAACATCGATACATATTGTGCGCATCGGTCGCCAGGATCGCATCGGGATGTTGCCGGAGTATCGCCTCACCGGCCACTTTGGGGGACGGGCCGTGGTTGCCCAACAGCGAATCGACCGTGACTTGTACCCACGCACCGGCATCGACCAACGCCTGAAGTTTCGCGGGGTCTTTCCAAAAATACTCGTGCCGTTCGGGATGCGCCAAGATCGGGATCACGTTCTGTGCGCGAATCCAACTCACCAACGCAGCGGCGTCCGATGGGAACTGTTCGCGTGCCCAGTTGAATTCCAACAGCGTGAAGTCGCGCCCGTCGCCCAGATGGCAGAACACCCCGGCCTCGAATTCGCGGCGATACTCGTTCGCGTCGATCACCTGAATTTCCGAACCGGGCAAGATCGTCACGGGGATTTCGGCCGCCTTCAATTGTTCGTTCAGCAGTACGACGTGCGGCAAAATCGTGTCCCGTAGCAAGTGGACGTACTTATGGCAGTGCGGCGTCGCGAAGATGTGCGTAATGCCATCGGTCGCGCAAAATCGCGCCATCGCGAGTGCCTCGTTCAACGAGGCCGCCCCATCGTCGATCATTGGCAGAATGTGACAGTGAATATCGATCATGAAGCGCTCTTACGCGGTGGCGTCCAGTGAATGAGATCGAGCAAGCCATCGGATTCCAGCGGCCCGCGAACGTTCCAGAGCGTCACGCGGAACGGCACCGCGTTCAACGCCAGTGCGGACAATCGATGGTTGCGATCGAGGATAAAATATTGGCCGTCGGGGAGCGCGTACGTCGGTGCGGTAAATTCGATGACGCCCTTCTCCTTACGAAACAAGTCGACGTAGTTCTGGATATCCGCTTTGCGTTCCTCGTTGAGTAACGGCATCGCCTTCGGCACATCGTGCAAGCTCATCGGCGCGGCATCCGGGTGATCGTACGCGACTTCGTCGCCGATCGTTCCGATGTACCACGGCATAAAGCACCGCGCCAAATCCGACGGCGATTCGAGCGTCACCAACTCGATTTGCCACTTTTCCGCGAGGAACCAATCCCAGTTGAAACCCACGCGAATTGCATCGCGAAACGTCTGGGCAAACGCACTCGGCGTCGGCAAATGGCTCGCCATCGAATGCCTCTCCCGTGTTTAATGTTGTTTCATGCGATGCAGGCCGGGAACATCCGGTTTCACTTTGCGACGATCGAACAGCCCCGCAAATTTAGGAATCACATACAAGATGATTAATGCGAACAGCGTGCTCATCACAGCGGTCGCTTCGCGGCCCATACCCGCCGCCACGCCGATGGCCGCCGTCAGCCAGAGGCCCGCCGCCGTGGTCAACCCCACCACTTCCCCTTCGGCTTCGCCTTTGATAATGGTCCCCGCCCCAAGGAACCCGACCCCGGCAATCAACCCCTGCAACACGCGGGAAAGGTCGGCATCGGACATCCCGGCTTGTTGCGGAATGAACACGAACAGTGCCGCCCCGAGTGCGACGAGCATGTGCGTTCGCAACCCTGCCGACTTGCCCTTTTGTTCGCGCTCGTAGCCGAGAATGCCACCGAGGATCGCAGCGATGGACAGCCGCAAAATAATACGGGTCATTTTCCCCGCATCGGGGAGATCGGAGAACTCCTCCTGAATCGTATTCGCGATTTCTTGCCACACGCCCATGATCGCGCCCCGTTTTCCAACACACAAAGGCACCGAGCCGCCGGACGATCGGCGATGGAGTGCCAGCTACCCGCAAATCATAGCACTTGGCTGCGAACGGACGCAGAAAAGTGCAAGTCTTGTGCCGAAGTGGTGGCGAGTTGTGGCTGTTCGTGGACAACTGCTTTATTCGCTAGAATTGATTGACATTCTGTCTCAGACCGTTATGCTACGATTATTACCTGCCTTCGAGGTTAAGATAGTCAACTCTTATTCGGCCTGGGAGTGCTTCGGCACGTTGGGGCTAAACCCCTCCCGGGCCTCCTTTATGTACCTACTCTATCTCGATGCATCTGGCACACCGGAGTTGCAAGACAACTCCAAGCATTATGTGCTCGTTGGGCTTTGCATGCACGAGGCCGATTGGTTTTCGCTCGACGAACGCATTCAAAACCTGAAACGAAAATATTGTCTAGCGAATTCCGATCCAGCCCAACTCGAAATCCACGTCAAGTAGTTTGCCGTTACTATCAAAGAGCAAGAGGAAATTCCGGAGTTTGCGTTGATGTCTCGAGCGGACCGACGTTCGCGAGTATTGGAAGTCCGTCAGAAGAAAATCGATAACGAGTCAACGCATAAAGGAAGAAGTGGACGCACCGCAAAATACAAAGATACCGACCCATTTATCCACTTGACTCGCGATGAACGCACTCAACTTCTGGAAGACGCAATCGACATTATTGCCGGTCACGACGGAATCAAACTTTTTGGCGAGGCAGTCAGCAAGTCACATCCCGGCATGATTTCTGGCAATATCGATCCCGTCAAACAGGCCTTTACCCAAGTCGTATCGCGTTTCGACAAATTTCTTCAGAAGAGAAGTGACTGGGTATCACAAGGCAGACGCGATCAAATAATCGATCATGGCCTGTTAATGCTCGATCGAGATGCAAACACGGAATCGACCATCGAGAAACTGTTTCAAGATTTCCGCGAAAATGGCCACCCTTTCGGATACATGACTCATGTGATTGATGTTCCGTTTTTTGCGTCCAGTGCAAAAGTCGGTGGATTGCAACTGGCCGATGTCGCAGCATATGTCGTGCGGCGCTACGTCGATCGGGGTGCGATCTTGGGGAGCCATGAAGAGCGCCACTTCACCAAAATATTTCAGCGTTTCGACCGCGACACTCTCGGACACTTACACGGCCTCCGTCACTATGTGCCTGCAAACTCTTGTATATGTCTGATTTGCTCGGAGCGCGGGCACGCTATCTCACGTGGCTAAATCACTTTCATTCCCTGAGACGAAGTTCGCTTCTCAAGAATACTCGCTCTTCGATGAAATCCCCACCCGTTTCGCCTGCGGTTGCCCATCCGTTTGGCTTCTGGGTAGAATCGTGTTGTCGAAGTGAAGGCGAATCGGAGGGGATGCCGTGCGATGGAGTGCGATGGTTGTGGCGTTGGTTTGCGTGGCGGCGGACTGGCCCGAACGGGCTGCGTTTACGCCGTTGTCAGTGGCCGAAGAAAGCCGACGCGCGGCGCTCGTGCAGTACGGCATTGCGCGGCGATTGGCACTGCGCGACCAACTGCCCGAAGCCGCGAAGCGATACGAGAGCGTGGTGCGGGCGGACGCGACGGCGGTTGCGCCGTCGCGCGAACTCGTGCGGGTTTACATCGATCTCGGGCGCGATGCCGCCGCGCTGCGAATGGCGAAGCAGGTGGTCGAACGCGAACCCGCCGATGCCGAGACGGCCCACACGCTCGGCAAGTTGCTGTACGAAGCCAAGCGCTACCGCGAAGCGGCGACTGTGCTAACGGCGGCCACCGCCAGCCCGCAGTTGAATATGCGACAAACGAAGGCGCTCGCGATCCGCAAAGATGCCGCCCGCGCCAGCGATGCCGCCACCGATTGGCCCACCGCGATAACGGCATGGCAATCCGTGATCGCGTACCTCGAAGCACAACAAAACGCACTTCAGAAACAGGGATTTTCGGCGAACGAACTCGATCGCGAACGTGCCGAGGCGTACGAAAAACTCGGTCGTTCGCAGCGCGATCGCAAGCAGTTCGAAGATGCCATTCGGTCTTACCAGCAAGCCCACGAACTCTATTCGGATACGAAGCGGGCGAACGACGCAGCGGGTGCGGCGCGGCTCGATTGGAACCTTGCCGAGTTGCACGCCGTCGCCGGTGACACCGCGAAGTCACTGGCCGCACTGACGCGCTATCTCGCGCGCAAACCGCAATCGCCCGCACCGTACGAACGGCTCGCGGAGTTGTTGCGCACAACCGGTCGCGCGGTCGTGCCGACACTGCGTGCGCTATCGTTGGAGCAGCCCGATAATGCCGCAATCCAGTGGGTGCTTCTCGCCGAACGTTCGCGCGAAATCGGCACGTTCGACAACGCCCACGCGATGTGGCTCGAACTCGCGGCAACGACGGCCGACCCCGCATTCTTTCGCCTACTGGTGCAGGCGTACGCGAAGGCCGAACAACCCGCGCAGTTGCTGGCGGTCGCCGACACGTTGTTTCCCATGAAGGCCGAGGCAGAGAAGAAACTGACAGATGTGCCACCGAAAACCGTCGATCGTCAGCAGGCGTTCGCGACGGCGTTACTGGCGGAAACGGGCTTCGCAACCAGTCTTTTGCGAGCGGTGAAGGCTGCACCCGCCGACTCGCATTCGCCGCAAGTTTGGGATTTACTGATGGGGATCGCCGACCGTTCCGGCAACGCGAACGACGCCGAAGCGGCGCTGCGTGCGGCCGCAAAACAGGGCGACCGGCAGGCGGGTATGCGGTCGTTTCTGCGATTATATCGCTTCTTGTATCGCCAGCGAAAGTGGGAGGCGATCCTGAGTTTGCGCGGCGATCCGGTGTTGGCGAATCGCATCCCCGCGAAGAGTTGGAACTATTTTCTCGCATCGCCGTACGCCGAATTAGGCCTTGCAGAACAGGCCGAAGCGGCGATTCAAGATGCCGAGACGGAGTTTCGCTTCGATGCGATTCGCGAACGCGCGCAAGTCTTGGGCATCCTCGGGAAGTACGCCGCGATGCGGAAAGTCTGCGACGAAATGTTGCTCGAATTCACCGCCCCAGAGCAAGTGCAATCGGTGCGGTACTTGCGGTCCGATGCGTGGAACGGGCTGAAGCAGTTCGACAAAGCCGAGCAAGAACTGCGCGGGATTCTCGACGAAGATGCCGACGATGTGCTGGCATTAAATAACCTCGGTTACAACCTCGCCGACCAAAATCGCAGGCTAGACGAAGCCGAGCGATTGATCCGCCGCGCGATCGAACTCGACCGCGACGAACGCGCCCGTGCCGGTGAAGCGAACCTCGAACATGCCGCCTATTTGGACAGCCTCGGCTGGGTGTTGTTCCGCCGCGGGAAACTCGCAGAGGCACGTGAATGGCTTGAGAAAGCCGCAATCATGCCCGAAGGCTCAAGCGACCCCACTGTCTGGGACCACCTCGGCGATGTCTGTATGCGGCAAGGCGACAAAGCCCGCGCCAAGACCGCCTGGGCCAACGCCGCCACACGCTACATCGGCACCCAACAAGGCCGCCACCTCGGACGAATGGACGAAGCGAAGCGGAAACTGAAGCTGGCGGAGTGAGGGAGTGGGTCAGGAGTTTCCATTCTTCGAGCCTGAAGAAATCGTTCCGCAGCCAGTAATGTTGCAACAGAATCAAATATTATAATTTGTAATTATCGCGTCGATACTTGGATTCTTAGCTGATGTGCAAAAATTCAGTACAATACTGTAGTTGCTTCAATGAATTTCGCCAAACCTCAGATTCAAGGCATCACAGGAGACACAACGAATGAGCAATTCACCCGTTTGGGCGCTCGAGCCACACACCATCGCCAAACATGAGCTTCTGGAAGGCTACCTCGATGCTTGGTTCCCGATAATTTGTCGATATAATAATCAAGTTAATTATATTGACGGATTTGCAGGGCCGGGACAGTACGCAGGGGGTGAAAAGGGATCTCCAATCATCGCGATTGAATCAGCGATGAGGCATATCAAAAACAAGACGATATCTTCGAGTGTGAAACTTAATTTTTTCTTTGTCGAGAGGGATAAGAACTGTGCTGCCCATCTCAATGCGCAATTGGAACCTTTTAGGGCACAACCACAGTTTCAAATTGAGGTGATTGAAGGCGAATTTTCCAAAGAAATGAGCAGTGCACTCGATGTACTCGAAACAGAAAATAAAAATCCTGCGCCGATATTCGCGTTCATTGACCCTTTCGGCTTTAGTGGGATACCGATGTCGTTAGTGGCGAGAATTCTACAGTTTCCTAGATGTGAAGTATTCATTAATCTCATGGCAGAGCACATTAACCGTTTCCTTCAACACCCTGACGAGGGTGTAACCTCTCACTTTCCAGTAACGTTTGGCACCGACGAGGTACTTGAGATTCCACACCGCGATGGTAATCGGCTTGCGAACATTCTGGATTTGTACCGCGATCGTCTGCGTCGATATGCAGAATATGTCGGGCGTTTTGACATGCGTGGACGCAAAGACCAAAAGACATACTCGCTATTCTTTGCAACAAATAACGCATCTGGATTTATCAAAATTAAGGAAGCGATGTGGGTTGTTGATAAACATAGTGGAAACCTGTTCTCTGATGCCGATCCAACTCCTGTTAGTTTATTCGCCAAGCAGGGATTTGAACCACTCTGGGACGAGCTCAAGATGGAGTTCGCCGGGCGAACTGTGCCTATGTCAGTATTGGAGAAATTCGTGATCGAGAAAACAGACTACTTGCCAAAACATGCAAGAGATATTTTGACACGACGAGAAAAAAGTAATGAGATCACTGCACAGGCATTGCCTGGTTTCAAACGAAGGGCCAAATCGTTCCCGAACGACAAAGTACAGATCACGTTTCCGTCTTGAATAGAAGTTACGAAAAGGATCAAGGAGAATACCGTGGCACAATCGACAGCAATCCAATGGTGCGACTCTACCGAGAATCCCACGATGGGCTGTTCGGGATGCGAACTGTGGAACTCGCAACGTCAGACCTGTTACGCCGGTGTCTTGCATCGGCGATTTGGCGGTGTATCTTCGGGCTTCGCGCCGTCCTTTCACGATGTAACGGCATTTCCCGATCGGATGTTGCGCGCATCGCGTTGGTCGGATTTAACGGGGAAAGTTCGGACAGAAAAGCCGTGGCTGAATGGCCTCCCTCGCCTCATCTTCGTCTCGGATATGAGCGATGCATTGTCAGATAGCGTCGAATTCAGTTACCTCAAGCAAGAAATTATTGACGTTGTTACGAGCGAGAACGGACTTCGCCATCAATGGCTATGGGTCACGAAACGCCCACAACGTATGGCCGCATTTTCACAATGGATTGAACGAGCTTGGCCCGAGAACCTTTGGATCGCGACGAGCATCACGACTCAAAGTACCACTGCGCGCATTAAACAATTGTTGAGCGTCGGAGATGCGAAAACGCTGCGATTTCTTTCAGTCGAACCGCAATGGGAGGCGATTCGGCTGGAAGATTGGCTGCCACAAATCGATTGGGTGATTCAAGGAGGCGAGTCAGGCCCGAATTCGCATGAGTTTCACATCGAGTGGGCCGAGTCGATGATCTCGCAATGTAACGAGTACAATGTGCCTTACTTTTTGAAACAACTCGGTACGAGTGTCTGTTGGAAAGGTAAGCGACAAACGTTTCAGCACACTCATGCTGGCGATTGGAACGAGTGGCCGGTTAACCTCCGCTTGCGACAGCTTCCGATACCGTCAGTAGTGCCCCCCATTTTGAAAACCGTTTAGACAACACCTCGGACGAATGGACGATGCCAAACGCAAACTGAAGTTGGTCGAGTGACGCCCGTTTACACTGGCGTTTTCAAACTCGCTTCGAGGTCCGGCAGCAACCCGTAGGCGTAGGCTAGGTACTGCACGGGGTGGAGCGTTCGCTTGCCGGTGGCGTCTTGCATTTGCATTCGGCATGCGGAACATTCGGTTGCACCGAAGGTCGCACGGGGTCGGTCGAAGGCCTCGAGCATCGGTCGCCCGGCCGCCAACGAGGCTTCGCGGTGGCGTGCCGCCAGGCCCCAGGTTCCCGCCATTCCGGAGCAACTCACGTCCATCGTGTGGACTTGCATCCCCGGTATCGTTGCCAGTAATTTCGGCCCGGCTGCCCCGCCGCGTAACGCCTTCAAATGGCACGGCACGTGGTGTCCCACGCCGAACGGCACGTCGCGAACCGGCGACTTCAGCGTGCCCACAATTTGCAACTCGCCGAGTAACGTCATCAGTTCCACGGTGTTCGCCGCCACCAACTTCGCATCGGGATCGTCGAGTAAATCGAGATAATCGTGCGTCAGCGCCAGTGCGGCCGTCGGTTCGGAACAGACAACCGTGTAACCTTCGCGCACGAGTTCGGCGAGCGTTCGCACGTTGTATCTGGCGACGGCGCGGGCGGTATCGACATCGCCATACGAGAGCGGCGTCATGCCGCTACCGCGTTGCCGGCGCGGCACCAGCACATCGAACCCGTGGTGTTGCAGCACGGCCACGGTCGCTTCGCCGATCTGCGGATCGATCGCGTTCGCGTAGACATCGACGAAGTACGCGAGTTTGCGCCCCGTGGCCTTTGGGTTCCGCACTGTCCAACCTGCGCGGCGGGCACGGCGCAGAAACGTCCGGTGTGTGAAGCGCGGCAACTGCCGGTACCGCGACAGCCCGAAGATTTTTTCGAGCAACCAGCGCGACCAGCGCGTGCTTAAAATCACGTTGGTGGAAAAGGCGAAATTGCTCGCCCAGCGCGAGAGTGTCTCGGCGCGGGCGAGCAGCCAGTCGCGACGGTCGAGGCCGTGTTCCTCGTAGAGCGCGGCCTTCGTTTCCAGCATTAATTTGGGAATATCGACTTTCGCACGGCACTCGTCGCGGCACATCTTGCAGTTCACGCAGAGCTTCGCCAACGCGCGCACATCGTCGCCGAGGAGTGCCTTTTCATCGGTGATTTGCCGCAGTACGTTCGCCTTGGCGCGGGGTGTCGCCGCCTCTTCGCCCGTGGCTAAAAAGATCGGGCACATGCGCGTCGTCGTGGCGCGGGGGCGACAGTCGCCGCAGCCGTTGCACTTCGCTGCTTCTTGCGTGGGGCTGTCGTTCCAAATCAATAACGTTTGTCGTACCGGCGATACCACCACGGCGCGGAGTGGCCACGCGGGACGGCTCGGGTCGGGGCCGACGATCTTGCCGGGGTTCAGAATGTTCTTCGGATCGAAGATGCGTTTCAACTCGCGGAACACCGGCATCTGCGGGCCGTACTGTTTTTCCACCCACGGCGTGCGGGCCAAACCGGTGCCGTGCTGCGAACTGATCGTGCCGCTGTGCGCGATCGCCAGTGCATGAACGCGCTCGGCGATCGACCACATTTTCGCGCGATCCGCTTCGTCATTGAGATCGACGAACGGCCGCGTGTGAACCTGCCCCGCGAGCACGTGAATGAGGAATGACGCCGTGGTGTCATCGGTACGCAAAATCTCTTGCACGCCGGCGACGAACGCGGCCAGTTCCTCGGTCGGCACGGCGGTATCTTCGATGAACGCCTCGGGCCGACGCCCCTTCCCCAAGGCGTACAACCCCATGACGACCGAGTCGCGAAACGCTTGAATCCGTGCCACATCTGCCGGTTCGCAGGTCGGCTCCGATAGCACACTGATTCGGTGTGCGGCACGTAAACGCTCGACGGCATCATGCCCGAATGCCACCGCATCGCGCTCGGTTTCGGCTTCCCACATGACGACGAGCACCGCGCCGATCGTACTCGGTACTGGCGTGACGCCGCTCTCCGGTTTCGCCGTCCGTGCCAACGATAACAGGCGCTGATCGAGTAAATCGCACCCGACGATTCCCGGTTCGCGTTTGAGATCGACGCCCGCTTTCAGAGCGCAATCGAACGACGCGAAACCGAGCAGCGAGAGGCAAACACCGCCGGGTAATGGCACGGTGCGAAGTGTCGCTTCCGTGGTGATGCCGAACGTGCCTTCGGAGCCGACGAACAGCTTCGCGAGGTTCGCGCCGTCGGCTTCGACGACGTCGTCGAGCACGTAGCCGCAACGGTTGAACGCGGTATGCGGCCGCGTGATCGAAATGATGTCGCGATTTTCGCTGAGGAGCGTCGTGCATTCGTTGCGAACGGCCACCGTGCGCGGGCCGCAATCGGAGAGCGTTTCCACGCTGCCGTCGTCCCAGACGATGCGTAAATCGCGGACGTAATCGCGGGTGTAACCGTGGCGAAATGCGGTGCCGCCACTGGCGTTCGTGGCGATCATACCACCGAGTGTGCAACTCGCGCCGTTCGCCGGATTCGGTGCGAATCGCCGCCCGTGCTTCGCCAGTTCGATCGCGAGTTCGGAGTACGTCACGCCCGGTTCGACGCGGACGAAATCGGTGCCGATTTCGAGTATGCGGCGGAAATTCACGCTGAGATCGACGATCAAACCGGGGCCGAGCGACTCCCCCGCAAGGCCCGTTCCCGCGCCGCGTGCGGTGATGGGAATGCCATGTTCGTAGGCGTATTTCACGACGGTGCATAGGTCGGCTTCATCGGCGGGAATCACGACGCCGAGTGGCTGGATTTGAAACGGGCTGGCATCGGTGGAGTAGAGCGTGCGCGTGAGATCGTCGCCGCAAAAGCGCCCGCGAACGAGCGCCCGCAGATCGTCGACCAGTTGAACGGCGAGTCGTTCCGCAGGCACGCGACCTCGTATCTATCGGCGGTATCGCCTTGTTTTTTAGCTCTTTCACAGTTCAGAGTACGGAAGAGACGCGAAATCGGGTACGAAATTCGGCAGAGTCCCGCACGAATGCGGAAACCGTAAGAGCCACCGGTGGAAGTACTCCGCTAATCCTCGACTCGATCCTCGCGCATTTTCTTTTCGACGACGACTTTCAGCAGCAGCGTGACGAGCGCCAACATGGTTAGTAACGAGGCCAGTGCGAAGGCGGCGGCTTGGTCTTCTTTGCTGATGCCCTGGAAGAGTTTCTCGACGCGGAGCGGCATCGTGTCGGTGCGACCGGTGATCCGCCCGGAGACGACGTAGATCGCGCCGAACTCGCCCATCGCGCGGGCGTTGCACAAAATCACGCCGTAGAGCAGGCCCCATTTGATGTTCGGCACGGTGATGTAGCGGAACATCTGCCAGCCACTCGCACCGAGGCTACGGGCGGCAATTTCCTCTTCGGGGCCGTTGGCTTCGAGGACGGGAATCAGTTCGCGGGCCACGAACGGAAACGTCACGAATGCTGTGACGAGAACCATCCCCGGCGCGGCGAAAATCACTTGGTAGCCGTGCGAGAGTAACCAGTCGCCGAGCGGCGAACCTTGGCGGAAGAGTAGCAGGAACACCAGCCCCGCGACCACCGGCGAGACGCTGAACGGCAGGTCGATGAGCGTGGTTAGGATCGTGCGGCCGGGGAAGCGGAACCGCGCGATGGTGTACGCCGCCGCGATGCCGAAGATCGTGTTCATGGCGACGGCCACCGGTGCGATCATCAGCGTTAAAAAGATCGCATGTCGCGTATCGGCATCGTTGACGAGGCTATTCCAGTAGAGCAGCGGACCCGCACGAAACGCGCTCGCAAACACGTTAATCAGCGGTAACGCGACCAGCCCGCCGACGATCAGGAACGTCAGCGTCACGAATGTATAACGCACCCACCACGGGTCGGTGCGGATGCGTTTCGGCGGCGAATTACTCGTCATGGCGGCGACTCCACCGTTCGAGGAAATTGATCGCGACCAGCAACAGGAACGAAAACGCGAGCAGGAACACCGCAATCGCTGCGGCTTCCCCGTATGCGAATTCATCGAGCCGCGTGACGATTAGCATCGGCGCGATTTCGGATTGAAACGGGATGTTCGCACTGATGAAAATCACCGAACCATACTCGCCGATGGCGCGTGCGAACGCCAACGTGAAGCCCGTCAACGTCGGCGGCAATAGCGTGGGCATAATCACGCGGCGGAACGTCTGCCAGCGGTTCGCACCGAGCACCGCAGCGGCTTCTTCGGTCTCCGCGTCCATCTCTTCGAGCACCGGTTGCACCGTCCGCACCACGAACGGAAACCCCGTAAATACCAACACCAGAATGATCCCGGTCCGCGTGTAAGCCCCCTCGAAACCGAGCGGCACGAGGTATTGCCCGAGCCAGCCGTCTTTCACGTACAAACTCGCGTACACCAACCCCGCCACCGCCGTCGGTAACGCGAATGGCACATCGACGAGCGCATCGACGATGCGCTTACCGTAGAACTCGTAACGCACCAACGACCACGCGACGATCAGGCCCAATACGACGTTGATGACCGCTGCCGTAAGCGATGCGGTGAACGTGAGTTTATAAGCGGCGATCGCACGCGGCGTCCAAACGACCGCCCAGAACTCGGCGAACGTGAGGTCGGCGGCTTTGAAGATCCCTGCTGCCAATGGAACCAGCACGATAATGCTGAGATAGAAGATCGTATACCCGAGGCCGAGGCGAAACCCCGGCAACACGCGGCGCGATGTCCGACTCATTTCGCCACCCCCTGTGCGGTGTAAATCGAGTCGAATATCGCCCCTTCCGCAAAGAACCGCTTCTGAATCTCGTCCCAACTCGTGCCGATCGTCTTCACCGAGAACAGTTCGATTTTCGGGAAGCGGTTCGCGTTTCGTTTGAGGACGGCTTCGTTCGTGGGGCGATAGTAATGGTGGGCAATCACTTCCTGCGCCTCTTCGGTGTAAAGGAAGTTCATGTACGCTTCGGCGGTCGCTTTCGTCCCGCGCTTCCGAACGATGCGATCCACAACGGCCACGTGCGGTTCCGCCAACACGCTACTCTGCGGGTAGACGATCTCCAGATCGCCGTTCGATTCCTTGACCTCGAGGTAGGCTTCGTTCTCCCACGTCAGATGAACGTCGCCGATCTTTTTGTGTGCGAACGTCACCGTCGCGTTTCGAGCGGCCGCATCGAGGATCGGCACGCGGCGAATCACTTGCGTGACGTACTCAAGCGCTTCCGCATCGGTTTTGCCTTGCGAAATCTGATAGCCCCACATCGCGAGGAAACTCCACTTGCCGTTGCCCGATGTCTTCGGGTTCGGCGTGATGACACTGACGCCATCGTTGGTCAGGTCGTTCCAGTCGTGGATTTGCTTCGGGTTGCCTTTGCGGACGACGAACACGATGGTCGACGTGAAGGGCAGCGAGCGGTTCGGAAAACGATCTTCCCAACCGGCGTCGATGATCCCCGATTTGCGAATCGCGTCGGTGTCAGTCCAAAGTGCCAGTGTGACAACGTCGGCTTTCAGGCCGTTGATTACCGAACCGGCTTGACTGCCAGAGCCACCGTGCGATTGCGTGATCGAAATCGGAATGCCAGTTTCGCGTTGGAAGCGATTTTCAAAGAGTGCGTTGATGTCGCGCCAGAGTTCGCGCGTCGGATCGCAAGCGACGTTCAAGAGTTCGAGCTTTCCGCCATCGCGTACGACCCCTGCCAACGCGACCCAGATCATCGCCGCCACGACGTAACCGGCCACCGCCACGATCGAGAATTTACGGAGCATCGTCGCCCTCGCCGAGGCTGTCAACGGTTAATGTTCATCAAGTTTATCGAGTAAGGCATGATTGTCTAGCGTTGCCTCTTTTCGTAGGCCAAAGGGATGCCAGAATCTGTCGTAATTCGCTGTCCTTCGTGCCAGCACTTGCTGAATATCCCCGAAGCGTTTCTGGGTCGGGTCGTCACCTGCCTCGAATGCAAAAGCCCGTTCCAGGCACCCGTGCGGGATGGCGATCGGCTCACCGATGCCGTGCCGCGACCGAAAGCGCCGAAGATTCCCGCACGGATCTTCGTGGCGCTGTACGGCCTATTGCTGCTCGGATTCGCGGGGGTGTTGGTCAACGGCTACTTGTTCTATTGGTTCGGGGCCGACCCCAACGGCGCGAAGAACTTCGTCGAAGCGAACTTGCAGTTCATGACGGCGAACAAGCCCGATGCGCCGAAAGCCGACGCGAATCGCAAGCGATCCGAAGACGACGACAAGCGCGATGCGGAGAAGACGAAGGAATTTCAGGACGAGCAAGACCGCAAGACCCGCGATGCGGCGGCCACCGTGCCGGTGAGCGAGCTGCGTTTCACACGCCTGATTTTCCTACTCATGAGCGTCGGCGTGTTGCTCGGAGCGCTCGCGTTCTTGCTGCGCCGGTTTTACGCGCTGGCGTTCGTCGGCTGCATCCTCGCTGCCATCAACTCCCCCGACCTCGGCTGTTGTTTCTTCGGCGCAATCGTCGGCGCATGGGGCTTCTTCGCACTGATTTCCGACGAAGGCCGAAAGTATTTCGGGCGTATGGGTACCGTTCTTGGCGAGCGGGGGAGGTCACTCCCCTGATTCTTCCCGAGTCGCAGACAACCTCAATTTCGATGAGACAATCTCGGTCCATTCTTGTTGCGCACGACGGTGGCTGGATCAGTGGGCTGACACGGCTGACACCCACCGCTCGCCTATGCGTCGTGCTCCGCACGACATCTCGATACACGCATCATCCTTCAGGGTACAGCGCGGTGCTGAGGTAGCGTTCGCCGAGGTCGGGGAGCACGACGACGATGGTCTTGCCCGCGTTCTCGGGGCGATGTGCGAGCTTGATCGCGGCAGAGGCGGCAGCCCCGCAACTGATCCCGCAGAGCATCCCTTCTTCCTTCGCTAACCGGCGAGCCATCTCGAACGATTCCTCGTCGGTCACCAGCATGATTTCGTCGATGAGAGTGCGGCCCTTTTCCTTCGCCCGTTGCAAACCATCGCGAATAATACCGGGAATGAACCCCGCGCCGATGCCCTGAATCTTGTGACGTGCAGCAGGCATCACCTGATCGGCGGGCACGCCGTTGAGGATGTGCTGCGTGAGCACGTTGCTCGCCGTCGGTTCGACGGCGACGAGCTTGACGTTGGGGTTGCGATCTTTGAAGACTTCGCCGCAACCGGTGATCGTGCCGCCGGTACCGACGCCGGAGACGAAGAAATCGAAGACGCCGCCGGTGCATCGCCAGATTTCTTCGGCGGTCGTCTTCCGGTGAATGTCGGGGTTCGACGGGTTTTTGAACTGCTGCGGCATGTACGCTTTCGGTTCGCCGCCGAGTTCCTCGACGAGTTGTTCGGCCCGCGACACGGCCCCATTCATGCCCTTTTCGGCCGGCGTTAGGTGCAACTCCGCTCCGAACGCTTTCAGCAATCGTCGCCGTTCGAGCGACATGCTTTCGGGCATCGTAATCACGAGCTTATAGCCTTTCGCAGCACACGCGAACGCCAGCCCGATGCCGGTGTTTCCGCTCGTCGATTCGACGATCACGGTATTCTTTTGAATCTTCCCCGCTGCCTCGGCATCTTCGATCATCGCGACGCCGATACGGTCTTTCACGGACCAGAGCGGGTTGAAGTTTTCGAGTTTCGCAACGACGTGCGCCTTCGCGCCATCGGTGACGCGCCGGAGCCGAATGAGCGGGGTGCCGCCGATCGTTTCGGTGATCGTGTCGTAGATTTTCGGTCGAATATCGGCAGTCGAGTGCATGGGAAAAGTCCATTCGTGGAGGGGTCACACAGCGTTCGTTATAGTGTATCGCCCGGCGCAAAACGCATCAAGCGACCGCTGAACGGTGCGTGGATGCATCGAAATCGGCGTTTAGCCGCGCCGCGTAGGCTTTGCGTAGCGAAGCGCGGGGCGGAAACTCTCAGAATCATCACGCAACATCGGATGTTACCGAGCCGATCCCCGCAAGGGGTCGGGTGAAATCTACGATGGTTCCACCCGACCCCTTGCGGGGAATCGGCTCGGAATGAACGCAGACAACCTCGATCTCGAAGTGGCAATCCTAATGCGTACGACGCAGGAAAAATCAGGGGAGTGACCTCCCCCGCTCGCCTTGCGCCGGGATTTGCGTGAACCTCGGCTCCTGCCAGCCCGCAGCGCCAGCAAGGGAAACCCACGCAAAACTCCATGCCGTGCCTCGAACGTCGAAAGCGCAATCCCTCGCTTGCGCGTTTTGAAGTTGCGCTTTCTCGATCCGGTAGTACCACGTAACAGACCGTCTTCGAGCCTGAAAGGCTCGTTCCAACAGCCCAAGGCGAAGCCGGCGTAGCCGCGAAGCCTTGGGTACCGCCGCACCCACGATTCGGCCCTGAAAGGGGCCGTTCAGGCATCATCCATCACGAAACTTCGCCGCAAAACAGGGCGATGCGAAATGTACGGATGGATCGCGCGGGTACTGCACCGTGAACGGCCCCTTTCAGGGCCGATGGACATTCCAACAACGATACCCAGGCCTCCGCTCGCCGCTCGCTCCGACCTGGGCTGACAGAACCGGTCCTACAGGCCGTAAGACTGGCATTTAGAAACGCAACTGTTCCAAAAACCCGTGTCGGAACTGCAATTTGGCGCAACTTCAAAACTTGCGCGTCGGGCTGGCACGAGAAGGCATCATTCTGATCTTACGTGGAATTCCATGACGATCGGGCGACGATCTGCCCTCACTTAGCGTCGAGTGGCACCCGCTTGATGATCTCCGCTGTGCCGGCGATCCTCTCGCGGAGCGAGAGGGCTACTTCGGCTCGTACGTCCCGTGGTCGCTCCCGATCCGGCACTTCGGGAACGCCTTCTTCAACTCCTCGAACTTTGCGGCCGTGACCTTCGTCTTTGTCAGGTCGAGGCCCGTCAGGTTTTTGCAATCCTTGAAGTGGGCCAAGCCCGCGTCGCCAACCTGCGTTTTTGACAGGCCTAGCGACACAAGATTCTTGCAGTCCTTTAAGCGAGCCAGCCCTGCATCGCTCACCTGTGTGCCATCCAGGTTGAGCCACTCCAGATTCTTTAAATCCTTGATATGGGCCAGTCCCGCATCGCTCACTTGCGTGTCTTGCAGGTAGAGTTGCGTCAATTTACAGTTTTGAAAGTATATCAGTCCTGCGTCGGTCACCTGCTTACCACTCAGCCCGATGGTCGTCAGGTTCTTGCAATCTTTGAAATGGGCCAGCCCTGCGTCGCTTACCAGTGTGTGTGCCAGTCCGATAGTCTTCATATTCTCGCATTCTTTGAAATGGGCCAGTCCCTCGTCGGTCACCTTCGTGTACGCCAAATCGATCCACGTCAACTGGAACGCCTCCCGCGGCAGATCGGCGGCGGTCTTGACAACCTTGCCCGTACCGTTGACCGAAACCGTGCCCCCGATCGATAGCACGTACTCCGCCGCCTTGCGGTCGGCGGCGAAGCTCAGGTCGGGCAGGCGCAGCACGTACACCGTCTTGTTGCCGTTGTGGGTGACGAGGTGCCGGCCATCGGCGGCCCAGTCGACCCAGTTGACGATACCGGCGGCGGTCTTCCACTCGTAGACGGGCTTCAGCGTCTTGGCGTCCAGCACGCCGACGCCAAGACTGTACGCATAGGCCAGGTGTCGGCCATCGGGGCTGAACGCGAGCCAAAGGATCGGTCCTAGCCCCGATTGTTCGCCGGTACGGTTCAGTTCCTTCGCCTTACCGCTGCTGATGTCTTCCAGAACGATGTCGCCCCAGGAATTATCCCTTAAGTGAGCCAGCGTGCGGCCATCCGGGGAGATTGCGGCGCGATACTGGCCTGCACCCGGCTTGATCGGGATCGTTCCGGTCAACTCCGCTTTGGCTCCAGTGTTGCGATAGAGCGTCAACTCTCTGTCGGCTCCGACGGCAAGAGTTACCGCGAACGAGGTTCCTTGCCAGGAGGAGGTAAGAATCCACCACCCATGAACCCACTCCGCTTTCGCTGCGACGGGCACGCTCCACTTTTTCACGGGGTCGCCGCTGACATCCCAGCCGTGCAGTTTCATCTCGCCGGGCTTGGTTCCGGAAAGCTGGATCATCCACTTACCATCGCCCGAAACGGTGCCGATGGTAACCTCCGGTTCGCCGAACGGCTCACCGACGGTCTGCCAGCGGTTGTCGCGGACTTCGTAGCGATGGGGTTGGCCTCCATCTCCGGGTGGAATTTGCAACCAGCGCTCCGCTTGGAGGGGAAACAGCCTTCCGCCGATGGTGTCCAGAGTCGCGTCCGGGCCAGGAATCTGCCTTGGAGCCGTGGCAGCGAAATCCCAAAGTTGATGCCTGGTGAGGTTGGTTTCTTTCAAGAGATCATAAGTTCGGAGCATGAGGCGGTTCGAGCGGGGATCGATTTGCGGGCACTGGTGGTAGTTTGGTGCCGAATACGCCTTAGCCGGTTCCAAGGGCGAAAGCTCTTTCGGCTCCGCCCCGGAAAGGTTCCAGAAGCGGACGAACCCTTGTCCGTTGCCGACGACCGCCCGGTTGCCATCGTGGCTGAACGCGACCGATCCATTACCGCCGCTGTCCGTCTGATCCAGCCAGCCGACCAGTTTCGGCTCGGAACCGTCGATCCGAAACAGGGCCGTGTGGGTGTACTTTGCCGCGAGCCAGCGACCGTCGGGGGAGAACCAACACCGGCCATCTTGGCTGACGGTTCCGGGGAACTTGATCGTCTGCACTGGCTTGGGCGGTTTCTGCGTCAAGTCCCATAGCTGCAAGTGATCGGTGTCCCACAGGGCCAGGCGCTTGCCGTCCGGGGTGAGAGCGCGGGGGTACTCCTTCTCACCGAGCTTGATCGGCAACTCTTCGTCGGTCTCGAACTTCGCGTTCTTGATCGTGGCCCGGCGGAGTTTCCCGTCCGGTGCGGTGTAAACGACCCGGCTCGCTTCCCCAGCGACCGCGACCGTCATTGTAGGCCTGCCGTACTTCGCGACCTGCTTGACCTCACCGAGTCGCGGCTTCCCGTCCGAGATCTCGAAAAGAGCGATTTTATCATCCAAGCCGTGGACGGCGAGCGTCCGGCCGCCCTCGCAGAGGGTGGCGTAATGCCAAGCGTCGTTGCGCCCTTCGGGCTTGTCGGACAGGTCGAACGACGTGGGCTTCGCCGGGTCACCCGCGAGATCGTAGGTGGTCAGCCGGCCGTTATTCAGGCTGATCAGGTGCCGACTGTCCGCAGTGAAGGTCAACGACCCGCCGTGAGGGTGTCCACCTGGAAAAGTCCATTTCTGCTGCCGGGTAGCCATATCCCAGACGATGACGCAATCGGACCCGCTTGCGGCGTGGCTCGCCGCCAGCTTGCCATCGGGGCTAATCGTGACCGAATTGATGAACCCCCAATGCCGGCGGGCGTGGGTGCCGATCACCCCCACCAGTTCTTTCGGCTGCCACTCGAAGCGTTCTTCTTTCGGGATCGCGTTCGGGTCGAGCTTGTCGAACGGGCTTTCGCCCACGGGGATCGGCGTGTATGCGAACTTTGGTAATGGCGGCAGTTCGCCTGGTGCCTTCGCCACCTCCGCCTTCTTCCCGCCGACACTCGCGACGCTCTTGCCGTCCTTCTGCACGTCGACGGTCGCGCCGTCGGGCACTTCGACCTTCGTCTTGGTGCCGTCCTTGTTCGTGATGATGATGACGATACCGCCGAGAATCAGCGCGAAGAACGCGAACAGCCCGCTGCCGATCAGCAGCTTGTTCGAGGGCGGTTTGCGCGGCGTTTCGGGGTCGGACATGCTCGTGCGAACGACGGTATCGTCGGCATCGGTGATGTCGCCCCAGATTTGTGCGGCCACCGGCGCGGCGGCGGGGGCCATCATCGAGACGACGGGTAAGCTCGACGACGATGCGAGCGTTTTCGCCGTATCCTGAAGCGATTTCTCGATTGCGGCCAACTCGGCGAGTGCCGCCTTCGCGTTCGCGGGTCGCCCGGCAGGGTCTTTCGCGAGCAGGCGATCGAGGTAGTTCGAATAGGCTTGTGGCACCTCGGGGCGAAGCGCGATTACGGAAGGTTGCACGTCGAATGATACCGCGCCCATCGTCGCCATCATGTTGCTGCGGACGAACGGATTGATGCCCAGAAACAACTGGTACATCACCGTACCGACACTGAACAAATCGGCTCGCGGATCGACCGGCTTGCCCGCCGCCTGCTCCGGTGCCATGTACGCGGGGGTGCCGACGACCGCACCATCGGCGGTCATCTGGTCGTTACCGTCCATCCCGCGAGTCAGGCCGAAATCGAGTACTTTAATTCGCGCGGTGCCCTTTTCGATCCACAAGTTCGCGGGCTTGATATCGCGATGGATGAGGCCCTTGTCGTGCGCCGTCGCCAGGCCGCGAAGCGTATCGCGAACGACGCGCAACACGTGTGCCACCGGCACCGCTTTCTTTTGTTGTTTGATCCATTCATCGAGCGCGATCCCTTCGAGATATTCCATCGCGATGAACGGCGCACCGTTCGCCTGACCGACCTGATAGATCGTGATGATATGATCGCTTTTCAGCCCCGCCGCCGCGCGGCCTTCGCGCAAGAAACGATCCGCCGCCAGCGGTTTCGCCGCCACTTCGGGCCGCATGACTTTCAGTGCCACGAAGCGTTTCAGGGCGGGATCTTCGGCACGAAATACGAACCCCATGCCACCTTCGCCGAGCTTCGCGAGTACGCGATAATCGCCGAGTCGCCCGATCTCACCCGACGCCTGCGGCTGCGACAAAAACGGATACCCCGGCACCGAAGGCCCCATAAACGTGCCAAAGTTGGGGCTGGTCGAGTTGACATCGTCCGACGACGTCGCTTCCGGCAACTGTTGCACCTGCGTACGAGCGTGCAAATCGGCGGCAGGCGTGTCTTGCTCGTGGCTGCTCATGGTCGGCCCCAAATCGAAAACGTGGATATTCAACAGATAAGATATAGCAAACGCGATCCGAATGCGAGAAGAAACGGCCAATTTGTCGATGCGAAGAACAGAACCCACACGAACGCTAGCAGTCAAAAAATCCAAGGCGATCCGACGTAAGTCGACTTTTGCACGGTGTCGCGAAGTGTCGTGAAATGACCGGTACTTGCGGCGAGTGTCGAATCGATAGCCATCGACACAAATCGGTACAGCTCGGCGAAAGTCTGGGGCACCAGCTCGATCGCTGCTTGTCGCTGCGGTTCCACTCCTCACCCCTCCGTCCGCCCTCTGGCCGCCGAACGACTCAGCTCAGCAGCCGGGGCCGCTAGCTAGAGTGACAATGACCCACGAGAAGCCTATGCGTGTTCCCGGTCGGCTACAGTTCCTGATTCGACGTCTTGGCACTCCCACATGGACATCGCCTCGACCGCCAAGATCGCCCCGCGCTTATAGTCGGCTGTCAATTTTCCCTTCACATCTTCGACGATAACCGACTAATTCCGCTGTTCGTTCTGTTTATTCACGATGACTTGGACAGTGTTCCAGTTATCTTTATGTTAGATTACCTGCTCGCACGAACGAAGTCCAATTCCAGTCGCGATTGTTACAGGATAGTCACCTGATTTCGATGTGGCGATCTCTACCCGTTCGCACGGCACATGATGGTGACTGTCGGCAAAATTGGTTGTGGAGTACGGCCAAGGCTTCAGCCCAAGGAACTTAGCCCGAATGATCCGGTTTACCGAGATGCTTCCCGAACACGGAGTTGTCTCGTTCCGGGAAGCGAACACGCTTTCCGGGGAATCCCCGAAAAGCTTGGTTTTAAAGTGATTCAGACGGTTTTCGACGTGCAAAAATCAACGGAGAGGGAGGGATTCGAACCCTCGTAGCCGTTTCCGGCTAACCAGTTTTCGAGACTAGCGCATTCAACCACTCTGCCACCTCTCCATACCACAAGTATATCGCGATCGATGGCGTTGGGAAAGATCTGTTCGCAAAAGCGCGACCGGAAATGCGTTGCTGGTACGCATCGTCGATTTCCTGATAGTGCGCCGTACGTGCCGTTCGGATCACTCGATCGCAACCACCTCACCGCCCGCTCGGGTGGCGAGTGCCGGCATGATCGGGTTGGCGGTGTAGCGCAGGAGTCGCACGCTGCCGTCGGCGAAGGCGAAGTTCGCGCCGCCGGTGTGCGGACTCCAAAA
>JAYVXI010000010.1:0-26516 GCA_043785305.1 Limnoglobus sp.
CTCGCGAAGCTCATCCCGCCCGAACGACTCCAGGCCATCCTCGACCGTACTGGCCGAACCGAGCAACGCAAACGACTCCTGACCGCCCAGTCTGTCGTCTGGCTGATCGTCGCGATGTCGCTCTATGCACGCGACTCGATACCGATGGCCTGGCGACGGCTGCACGCCTCGTCGCCGATGCCCGCACCCGACCCCTCCGCGTTGACCAAATCGCGCAAACGACTCGGCATTCGGCCGATGCGAGAGCTGTTCCAGGAGGTCGCCAAACCGATCGCCACACCCGAGACGCCCGGTGCCTTCCACCGCGGGTTGCGACTCATGGCCATCGACGGCACGACCCTCGATATGCCCGACACCAAAGCCAACGAAACGGTCTTCGGTCGCGGCGGCAACCAACGCTCGCCCAACGCCTTTCCACAGGCCCGGGTTTTGGCCCTGTGCGAGGTCGGCACACACGTCGTTTGCGGCCTCGTCGTCCGACCGATTTCCGTCGGCGAACAAACGATGGTTCCGCAGCTACTCCACTTGATCGGAGTCGGCATGTTGCTGTTGTGGGATCGCGGCTTTTGCGGCTACAAATCCTTTGCGAGCGTGTGTAAAACGGGTTGCCGGTTGCTCGCACGGGTCAAGTCGAAGCAACAGGTTTTCAAACGGATCCGAACCCTGGCCGACGGCTCGTATTTGTCGAAAATCTACCCGTCGAATCACAACCGTTTGAAGGATCGGAACGGTCGGATGATCCGCGTCATCGAGTTCATGCATTCCGACCCCCGACGCGTCGGCTTTCGCGTCGTCAATCGCCTGATTACCGACATCCTCGACCCCGAGGAAATGTCCGCGAACGAGGCGGTTCGTTTGTATCACGAGCGGTGGGAAATCGAGCTCGTATTCGACGAAATCAAGACGCACCAAAACAGTCGCGACTTGTTGCTGCGGTGCCACACGCCTCGCGGCGTGATGCAAGAAGTGTACGGGATGTTTTTGGCGCATCGCATCATCCGGCAAGTGATCTTCGACGCGGCCACGGACGCGAAAATCGACCCCGATCGCCTGTCGTTTTTGGACTCGCTTCGAGTGATTCAGTGCCACCTGCCCGAGGTGCCGAACCGGACGCCCGCCGAGTGGTACGAGCGGCTGATCGCCGAGATCCGCCAGCAGAAATTGCCCCCTCGTCGCAACCGTCAATATCCACGCGTGGTCAAGCGGAAGATGAAAAAGTGGGACAAGAAGCAACCCCGCCATAAAAAGCCCGAACAACCGTCATCGTCGGTAGAGCGAGCGTAACCATCGTTTGACGGGTTCACTGTAATGAGTGCGGAACGGCGAAAAAACCACTTCCTCGCCGAAGACATCGATAGGAAAATCTTAACCTTTCGTCTGGTAAAGTGCAACCCGACGCCCACACCAGGAACCGGCTCCGGCGAACTGCATTGGACGCTCGCGCCGGTTCGACTAAAACCTATGCGAGCGGACCGCATCGGTTTGCCATCGGGAAAGGTGCGAAAATGTCGATTCTGCTCGTCACGGGTGGCTGTGGCTTCATCGGCTCGAACTTCATCCGGCATCTGCTGGCCACCGACCCGGCTACGTCGATTATCAACTTCGATGCGCTGACTTACGCGGGAAATCTCGCGAATTTGGCCGATATTGCGAACCATCCGCGTTACCGGTTCGTGAAGGGCGACATCACGGATCGCGACAACGTACGAGCCGCGATGGCGCTCGGCGTGACGGACATTATTCACTTCGCCGCCGAGAGCCACGTCGATCGGAGCATCCAGGATTCCGGGCCGTTCGTGCGGACGAATGTGAACGGCACGCAAAATCTGCTCGATGCCGCACGCGAATTTTCCGTGAAGAAATACGTGCAAGTTTCGACCGACGAAGTCTACGGCAGTCTCGGTGCGACGGGGTTGTTCACCGAGGAAACGCCCCTACACGCGAACAGCCCGTACTCGGCGAGCAAAGCCGGTGCGGACTTGCTGGTGCAGGCGTACCACCACACGTTCGGGCTGCCGTCGGTCATCACGCGCTGTTCGAATAACTACGGGCCGTTTCAGTTCCCCGAGAAGCTGATCCCGCTGTTCGTTACGAACCTGATGCGCGACGAACCGGTGCCCGTATACGGCGATGGCCAGCAGATTCGCGACTGGATTCACGTTCGCGATCACTGCACCGGCGTCGAGGCGGCGTGGCGGAAGGGTACGGCGGGCGAGGTCTACAACTTCGGCGGCAAGTGCGAGAAAACCAACTTGGACCTCACGCACCTCATCATCGATTTGCTCGGGAAGCCGCGAACGCTCATTCGCTACGTGGCAGACCGTTTGGGCCACGACCGGCGCTACGCGATCGATTGTTCCAAGGCCGAACGCGAACTCGGCTGGCAGCCGAATGTGTCGTTCGAGACGGGCCTGAACGAGACGATTGCCTGGTACAAATCGAATTCGGCGTGGATCGACGGCATCCGGAACAAGGAATACATGACGTATTTCGAGAAACAGTACGGTTCTTTGAAGTAGACTGCGGGCGTGTAACCACAAACTCCGGAGACATTCATGAGTATTCGCGGCGTGATCTTGGCGGGCGGCAAAGGCACCCGCATGGGCGAACTGACGAAGGTGACGAACAAGCACCTCCTGCCCGTGGGGCCGTACCCGATGGTGTACCACCCCCTCAAAAAGCTAACGGGGGCAGGTTTACAAGAGATTTTGCTCGTCTCCGGTACCGAGCACATGGGCGATTTCATCGAACTGCTCGGCTCCGGGTACACGCACAACTGCCGCCTGACGTACCGCGTGCAAGATGAAGCGGGTGGCATCGCACAGGCGCTCGGCCTCGCCGAACACTTCTGCACCGGCAGCCGCACCTGCGTATTGCTCGGCGATAACATCTTCCGCGATCCGCTAATTCCGCTAATTGAAAAAGCCAACAGCCGCCCCGATTGGGCGTGGATCGGCCTCAAAAAGGTCCACGATCCCGGACGTTACGGGGTTGCCGAACTCGACGGCGATCGCGTCGTTGGCATCGAAGAAAAACCGGCGAACCCGAAGAGCGATTTCGCCGTCGTCGGCATCTACATCTACCCGCCCGACGTGTTCAATCTCATCAAAACCCTCAAGCCCTCGAAGCGCAACGAACTCGAAATTACCGACGTCAACAATTACTATCTGCAACAAGGCCGCATGGGTTACAGCGAACTCGACGGCTACTGGACCGACGCCGGTACGCTCGATTCGCTCGACCACGCGAACGATCTCGTACGCAAAGACCCGCCACGGTTTTGAGCATCGGTTTTGGGAGGATGACGGAGGTTTTTGGGAGACTCGACATGATGGCGAACGATCAATCTCGCATCAATACATCGGAACCGTTTCCGCTACTTTCCACGCCGCCCATTGTGGAAGCGGTCATCCATTGGAAAGCCCGTGCGCAGAATCCTTGGGATTCCAAGTCGATTCAAGCCCAACTGTCCGAGCGATTGCCAAATTACCCGAATTGCCAACCAGTCGAACAGTTCTCAATTGATGCGACAATGACAGAAGCAGAACCTGCACCCATCGTCAAGCATCACACGAGTCTCGTGGGATATCGGTTCACTTCGAACGATAATCTCGACGTCGCTCTATTCACTCGCGATGGCGTGGCATTCAGCCGAATGAAGCCGTACGAGGACTGGCAACAATTCACTGAATCCGCCAAGAACGTTTGGCTCGCATTTGAAAAAATCTATGCTCCAATTGAAATTCAGCGGCTTGGGGTCCGATTCGTAAACCACATTCCGGCCGCCACTCTTGAAACAATCGCCGAATATCTCAAGGAACCCCCCACTTGCCCTTCAAATCTGCCGTTGAAGGAGTTCCTTTACCAGAGCACCTTTTCGGTACCCGACCGGCCGTATGGAATTCGCGTGATCAAGCTGGTACAACCAACGATATTAGGACAGTCGGAGAGTTCGGGCCTGTACCTCGATATTGACGTATATACTACCAAGCCAATCGATTGTTCGGATCGAGACAGGGATCTTGCCTTGCGCGAGATGCGATGGCTTAAAAACAAAGTCTTCTTCGACCTCTTGACGGAAAGTGCGATCGAGAGTTTCCAGCGAGGATAGCAATGGCGACTATGAGTTGCGGTGAAGCGGCCAACTCGATCGACCGAAACTTACGGCATTCCCGTGCGGATTTTCGTCGATTGTCTACGTTCGATAACTATGCCACCATCAGCGAATTGCACGACGTTTGGAAGGAATGCTCATTGATCGGTTGGGATGGGCACGGTGCGCTTCCCGTCGAACGAGAAACCTACCATGCGGCTTATTGCTTCATCGAGTCTCTGCCGCTCGATTTTCCCCTTCCTGCGATTGGCGCGGAGCCTGACGGCCAACTGACTATGGAGTGGCGGAAAGGCCCGCACCGCGTCCTGTCGGTCAGCGTCGATCCGGAAGGATTCCTGCACTACGCAGGTCTCTTCGGTATGAATAAACTCTACGGTACACTCGTATTCTTCTCGGATGCTCCCGATAAACTGCTGCAGTTAGTTCGGGAGCTTTAACTGTGTTTGACCCAGCCCATGTCCACCCGTCGAACCGAACGAAACGTTGGCCCGTTTCATTTTGTTCTCCCGTCACTTTCGCAGTTCGGATCGAACGGTCAAACCGGATGCTTTCATTCCTCATCCACACTCGGAATTGTCGATGACTCGACACGCCGAAGCGACCCCAGTAGAAATATGGGCAGAAGGTGAACGGGTGGCTGGCCTTCGTGCCGTGGCCCTTTACGGCAGGGCGGATGTCGAAGTGGTCGTCTTTACGGATAAAGGCTTACGGGTCAAAGCGGCTCCGATCTCGAATAACCCTAATCACGTCAATGCATCGAATTGGCCGACGGAAAAGCCCGCTCAAAAGATGATGGCCCTGCTCATTTCCATTAAGTCGCGATACGTTCCCAAGCCGACCTGACTGTTATGGAAACCGACGCGCATGATGCTGATGCGGAATCTGCGCCACGGCACGAACCGGCGTGGCGGGAGTTTGCGCGTGCGCCGTTGGTTCCGCTCGCGATGGCGTCGGGGTGCGGGTTGGTCGTCGATCGCTATGCGGGCGTACCGCAAGCGTTCGGATTCGCGCTGGCGGCACTCGGGTTGGTCGGTTGGCTGCTTGCCTATCGTCGGCAGCATACCTCGCTCGCACTCTGGTTGTGGGTGTGTGCCATGGGGCTGTCAGCGGCACATCACCACACGCAACGCTTCGCGTACCCCGACGATGACATTGGCCACTTCGCCAGCGATGGCCAAGCGATTGCGCACGTTCGTGGCATCGTCGACGAGTCGCCGGTCGTTCGCAAAAACAGCCCGACGGAACTGTTCGGTCCCGCGCGAAAAGTCGAACGCGCCGTCACCGTTCTCGATGTCACCGAGCGGCGCGGCGAGGGTGGCATCTGGCTGCCCGCTTCGGGCTATTTACGGCTGAGCATCGATCGCATCGTCGACCAATCCGATCCGCATTTCCTCGAAGGGATCACCGTCGGCGATGAGATCGAAGTCGTCGGCATGTTCTCGAAACCGAGCACGCCGAGTAACCCCGGCGAGTGGGATCATGCCGCGAGTTTGCTCGATCGGCGCATCCGTGCGGAACTGCGCGTCGTGAAATCGACGACGCCCGCCACGCGGCTCGATAGCGGTGGCCGGTGGTCGATCCGCTTCGGTCTCGCGTGGTTGCGCGGGCGATTCACGCGCGTTCTCGATGCGCGTTTTCCCGCACACGAAGCCGGTCTGGCGCGGGCGCTCTTACTCGGCGATGGTACCGCGATGGAGCGCGAAGAATGGGACGGCTTCGTGCGAACCGGCGTCGTTCACGTACTCGCGATTTCGGGGCAGCACCTCGTGATATTGGCGGGGTTCATCTGGTGGACGCTGCGGATTCTCGGCGTGCGACGGCGGCACGGCGCGTGGGCGGTGTTGTTCATCGTCGTCGGGTACGCGGTCGTCACGGGGCTGCGGCCATCGGCGATGCGGGCGACTGCGATGGTCGGAATCGCTTGCGGGGGCGTGCTGCTTCGTCGCCCCGTTCTGACGGCCAACGCCTTCGCGTTCGCCTGGCTCGTCACCGTGGCGTGGAACCCGACCGATGCGTTCACGGCGGGGTGCCAACTCTCGTTTATCTCGGTTTTCGTGCTGATTTGGGGCGTGTCGCGGTGGCTGGCCCCGGCGCAAAAAGCTCCGCTCGACCGCCTGATCGACGAATCGCGGCCGCCGTGGGTGCGGGCCGCACGCGCATTCTTGCGATCGCTTGCCGTCGCGTTTGCGCTTTCGATCATCCTCACTGTGGCGAACTCACCGCTGATTATGCAACGTCAAAACCTCGTTGCGCCGATGGGTGCGATCCTCGGCCCGCCACTCGTTTTCCTCACGACGATCGCGCTCGTCGCCGGGTTCCTGTTGCTCATCGTCGGTATCTTCGGCATCGGGCTGACGTTCCCGTTTGCGGTCGTCACCCGCGAAAGTTTGGCCGCCTGCGACTGGCTAGTCCGCATCGCCGATACCGTACCGGGTGGCAGCGTCTACGTGCCGACGTTGCCGATCGGCTGGACCATCGGCTTTTATGCGATCTTCATCGGTGTCGTACTCCTCGATGCGAAATGGGCAAAACGGGCCGGTGTTGCACTTTTGCTATGGTCGCTGTTCGGCCTCATCGGCGTGCCACCCACGGTGAAAGACGAACTGCAAATCACGTTTCTCTCGGTCGGCCACGGCGGTTGCACCGTGCTCGAAACTCCCGATGGTCGCGTGCTCGTTTACGATGCCGGTTCGATGGGTGGCCCCGATGCGGTGCGTCGCGTGGTCGCGCCGTTTTTGTGGCATCGCGGTCATGCGCGGATCGACGAACTGTTCCTCTCGCACGCCGATCTCGACCATTTTAACGGCGTCGTCGAACTGCTGCGGCGGTTCCCCATCGGGCAAGTCACGCTCACGCCATCGTTTGCCAGCAAGCCCACGGCCGAGGTGGCGGAGGTGATGCTCGCGCTCAAACGCTATCGCGTTCCGCAACGAATCGCGGTGGCGGGGGAACGCTTCGTCGCGGGTAGCGTGCAACTGGAAGTGCTGCACCCGCCACCCGTCGGGCCAGCCGGTTCCGAGAACGAACGCAGCTTGGTGTTGAAAGTGACGCACGCCGGGCACACGATTTTGCTCACCGGCGACCTCGAGAAAGCCGGTGCGGCGCGTGTGTTGGAATTGCCGCCGGTGCCGACTGACATCCTGATGTCACCGCACCACGGCAGTCGTGCCGCGTATACCAGCGCGTTCGCGGCATGGGCCACGCCGAAGTTCCTCGTCGCCAGCCGTGGCAACCGCCCCGAGAGCGCCGTCAAAGAAGGCTGGGACACCTTCACGCACGGTGCCATTTTCGCGAAAAGCCACCCCACCGGCCTCACGGTCGAATCGTACCGCACCGGCGAGCGCATCGTCGTCAGCCGTGGCGGGCGGTGAACCTTTCTGCGCGACTTTGCTCCGTATTGCACAAGTTTTTTTCCTTACGGATGTATCTCCCGATGAGTCTCAATGAGACTTTGACGAGCGAACTCGGGCCGGACGATGGCGGCGACCCGAGGCGGTTCCACGATCGACGAACGTGGGACGACCAGCCGCGGCCCAACGGCCGCAAAGCCCTGCAACTGTGCGGTCAGGTGAAAGACGCGCTGCACGGGATTCTGGCCGAGTGTCGCGATGATGTCGTCCGAGATTTAATCGTCGTATCGGTCGTACCCGCTCCCAACTCGGCGCGGTTACTGGTCGCAGTCGCCGTTTCCAACACGGCAGACGCGACCGACGCGACCGACCCAGACACGATTCTCGAACGACTGCACCGCCACCTCGGCCCGATCCGCGCCGAAGTCGCCGCCAGCATCAACCGCCGCAAAGTGCCCGAGTTGGCATTCGTGGTGACAGTGGCGAGTGAAAGATTCGGAAGCCTGTGACAGTTCTGCGACATATAATCGACTCATTTACGAGTGCCGATTATGTTTCTGAATCGACAACGTATCCTTGCCGAGTTTCTTCAGCAGGCCGGGAGGCCCGTCGGCAAGATCGAACTCATGAAATGGGCGTTTCTGTTGAAGATGGAATCGGTCAGCAAGGGCGGGGCCGCGTTTTACGAGTTCGTGCCATATCACTTCGGGCCGTTCTCGTTCGGTCTGACGCGAGACGCAAACGAGCTTGAGAAAACCGGCTGGCTCACGGGTAGCGATAAAACGTGGGAACTGACCACAAAAACTGGCCGACCGCCACTTCCAACGGAATTGGAATCCGACGTCAGGCGGATCGTCGAGCGGTTTCGGAATGTGCCCCAAAACGATCTCGTTCGGCAAGTCTATCGTTCACACGTTACGTACACGGTGAACAGTCACATCGAGCAATTGGCGGTCCGGCCCATTGCAGCACCGGGCATTTACACAGTAGGTTACGAAGGCCGACAACTCGATGGTTTGCTCGATCTGCTCGTGCAAAATGGTATTCGGCGTTTAGCCGATGTTCGCCGAAATCCCGTTTCGCGCCGCTTCGGCTTTCACAAGAGTACGCTCGCTCGCCACTGTAATTTGTTGGAAATCGAGTACGTCCACGTCCCGGAACTCGGAATCGCATCGGAAGAACGCAGCCACCTGTCGGCCACGCGGGACTACTCCGAACTCTTTACGCGATACGAACGTGAGACGATCCCGTTGCAATCACAGCACGTTGACCGAGTCGCCGCATGGATGTCCGAATCGGCGACCGCGATCTTGTGTATGGAGCGCGATGCGTGCGACTGTCACCGAGGCCGACTTGCAAATCGTTTGCACGAATTGACCCAACTGCCGATCATCCATCTTCGATAGTGACATCGTCGAACAACCCTGGGCCTTTCGCATCGGCTTCGAAGGTCTTGATGACCATCCAGTTCTTGCGGTGATTCGTCATGTTGCCAACGACAATCCACAAGTCTTTTCCGGCACGGTAGCCAGGGGCTTTCCACAGCGAGTCGGGCCGATCCGCGTAGGCTTCTTGTGCGAGTAATTGATACGCGCCCCACTCGCGCACTTGAAGTCGATGTTCCGACGCCGCATCGCGAAACCGGATGTATGGTGCGTACCGAACCTTGCCGACCATCGGCTCCGCAACGGCTTGATCTTCCAAATCGTCGAAGAGCGAACGGTGGTGTTCGGGCGCTGTAACCTCTTCCTTCTGAACGGTCTCACCAGTCCATTTATCGTGTGGGACGAACAGCACTCCCAGCGACAGACGGCACATTCAACGCCTCGATGGACGTCACTTTTTTCGTTTCCAACCAATCGACGATGTTGGCTTTCTTCACTTCCTTTGCGGAATCCCAAGGAGTGGAAGTGGGTTGCATTTCGTCGAGAACTCGCCACGATTCCGTGCGGTTATCGGTCGGATTACGTTGCAAATCGAGCGAGTAGGTATGCCGTGCCCGGAAGTTGTTCGTACCCACATTCGCGCCCACCGGGACCATCAACGGGTACACTCGCAGAAATTGATTGCAAGCGATGGTGTACCCCGCCATGCAGACTCGTTGACCGTACTTCTTCGAATCTTCGGGAACGGTTCGACCGAGAACGACGAAGTCTTCAACGTGCAATGCGTTCATCGTGAAAGTCCTGGGGCTTGTGGGTTTCGAAACATCGCCAGTTCTGCGAAGAACAGGTCCAGGCCGGCGGCGTCTCCGTTGGCTGCCTCGCTCAGCACCCGCGCCCACGAATGCCCTCCACCGCCGTGCCCATACTTGGCGTATAAGCTATCGATACAAACATCGTAACGAGAAGTATTGTGATCGGTGTGGTCCCGAAGCGATGCCTTGTACCCCGCGAGGAACAGAAACAGCGACTCGACCGAGTGCTGACCGATGTACATGGTTGGCCGTTCGCAGAGACGTTCAAGCATGTCTAAAATCGGATCGCTCATATTCCTCGACTCTCGATAGCATTGAACGTGGTAGCTACAGATGGTTCACACGGCACGCTTACGCTGTGCCGCTCGCCAGGTTTTGAGAATAAACGTAGTCAAAGCGAGTGTTTCGGTTGGAATCGCGCAACTTCAAAACGCACTAGCGAGGGATTGCGGTCACGGTAATCGCTGTCGGCAAGCTGTGCGGCGACGAAAAGAATTGCATCTCTCGCTTCAGTTGGAAATCGACGAAGTTCTGTAGCCGACCATACACGCATTTCGGAATCGAGCCGAATCGTGGACATGGCGAAACCTCCAATTGTATAATTTTATTATTGCTATCGTTAGCGAGCGACGCAACTCCTAAACGCAACCAGCCCGGCGATGCTTTCGCATCGCCGGGCTGGTTCATCGCGCGAATCGCGATCAGTCGGTTTTCTTTTCGGACTTCTTGCTGCCGTCGAGCGGGGCGAGAATGTCGTCGACGGAAAGGGCCGTCACGGGGGCACCGTCTTCGGCCAGCGATGGGGCCATCTTCAACTTCTGGCGCTTCACATCGACGTCTTTTTGCAGTTCGCGGATCGTTTGCTTGATCTGCGCCAGGCGCGTGTCGTCGACCTGATACTTGCTCTCGATTTGCTGAAGCTGAAGCGTTTTGTACTCGGCTTCGAGCTTGTCGATCGAGACGGCGAGGTCTTGCTTGTTGCGGCGTAACGCCTCGACTTGCTTGACCAGCGACTCCTTAATGCGTTCGCGAGACACGAGCGTTTGCTCCATGCCTTCGACGGTGTTTTTACGCGAAACGATCAGCTTCACATCGCGGTTGAGGCGATACTTGGCTTCTTCGACGGGCACCATCTCGCGGCCGTAAACGACCTTCTCCGTCGCGTCGGTCAGCTTCAGCGCGAGGGCGCGAACCTTCTTTTCCTCGGTGACGACTTCGGTTCGCAGTGCGACCAAGTCCTTGTTGAGATGATCGACTTCGACGATCTCCTTCGCGAGTTCGTCGCTGGTACGGTCGATGTCGCGGTCGAGGTGTTTGACCTCCTTCCGCAACGCTGCGATTTTCTTTTCCGGCGGAATGTTCGAGTCCACCCATTCGCCGATCGAGGCGACTTCACTCTTGGCGTAGCCGAAGAATTTGGTGCCCTTGAGTGCGCCGAACGCGACCGCCCCGATGACCGCCGCGACGAGTAACTTTTTGATCATCCGAAAATCCCCCCAAAGCGACCGTTGGGCGGTCGTGGCCCGCGTCGCTGGTTTGTTGCAGCGACGTTAATGCGTGACAAACAGTTGTTCGCACGCACCGAGCGGGGATTTAGCGAATTCATCGAAAAGTCGGAAAGAAATTCGGAACGGTGCTCCTTACTTCGTAAGCGAGACGGTCTTCATCGAGACATTCGACACTTGCACGGCCTCGGTTTGGCCGAGCAGTTCCTTGATGTTCTTGCGGAACGAATCGAATTGCGTCTGGACCTGATCGCGTTCGAGCGACTTCGCCTTCAGGTTCGCCAGGCCGACATCTCGCTCGTTTTGCAGTGCGACGCCGCGTGCAGTCTCGGTGTTGAGTTGCTCTTCCATCGCAGCCAACTTCGCGCGGAAGGTGTCTCGGGCGGATGCGGTCGACTTCAATTCGTCTTCGAGTTTCGCAACTTTCGCCTCGTTGTGCGATTTGTCTGCGGTACTGCCAGTGCTGCCTTTCGAGCAGCCCCAGACTCCGAAAACGGTGAGGCCGAGGACGAGAAGAATCTTGACAGTGCGAGTCATGGTGAGGAACTCCGTCGTTCAAGTTACGAGAATGCGCGATCTTACCGAAATTACTTCGGCAGATGCAGACTTCGCACTTTACGCAAATTATCCGATTTCTCTAAACGAATGCAGTTCGCCTAAAATACAGCATGACTATTCGGACAATCTCGCGCTTCCGCGCGAGTTACTTTCCGCCGCGCAACCACTTGTCCGGGTCGTCGACGCCTTGCATGGCGTCGCTGTAGCCGCCCATAATCGACTTGAAGATCGTAATGATCATGACGATGATGAGCATGGCGACCATCATGTAGACGACGCCCGAAACAATCGACGACACCACCTTCATTTTGCGGATCGACTCTTCGCGATAGTACACCGCTTGCTTGGCCATGACCTCGGCGAGTTGGCCGGACTCTTCGCCGACTTGCACGACGTTCAGAAACTCCTCGGGGAACAGTCGCGTGCCGCAGCCACTGAGCGCGTCGTGAATCTCGTCGCCTTTGCGAACGGTTTTGGCAGCGAAATCGATCTGCGCGATGTACGCGCCATTCGCTGTCGCCTTCAGGCTGTGCTTTAACACGCGGTCGGCTTTCATGCCCGCTTCGATGGTCATATGCGCGGCCATCGCGAACCGCTGGAGCGCGAACGCTTGTACGCACGCACTCAAACCCGGTATGTTCAACGCGATCGCTTCGACCTTTGCCCGCGCATTGGCATTGCCCGCGATGATGCGGATCGTGCCGAAGAGAAACACCGTAAACACGACGGCGTAAAACAGGAACTGCGTGGCACTCAACCCGATCGGGTTCGATTTGTTCCCAAACATGCTCATCACAAACAGCATGATCGTGATGACGAGAATCGCGCCGAAGTACATGATTCCCGGGTAAACTAGCGACTGAATGAACTTCTTCCGCATACTGTGGACGGCTTCGAAGTGCGTTTCGAGTTCGCCGAAGACATCGGGCAACCGCCCCGCTTGTTCGCCGACCGCGATCATCTCGACGAACATTCGCGGGAACCGCCCCGCCTCCGGACGCAACGCATCCGATAGCGACTCGCCCGCCGCCATTCGTGCGGCCAACTTCCCCGCGACTTCGCGAAACACCGACGGGCCAGATTTCGCTTGTTGCTGAAAGACTTTCACCGGCGACAAGCCCGCATCCAGCCCGTACTTGAGCGCACGACACCAGGCGATGAGTGCGGGTAGCGGACTTTGCGAGCGAAACATCGTGTCGGCCTCTGTCTGTCTATGCGAGCGGCAGATACACCGTGAATGTCGTGCCTTTACCGGGCTGGCTTTTCACGTCGATGCTCCCGCCATGATCCTCCACGACTTTATACGCGACCGCCAAGCCGAGTCCCGTTCCCTTCTCGACGGGCTTCGTCGTGAAGTACGGTTCGAAGATCCGCGAACGCACCTGATCGCTCATGCCGATGCCGGTATCTTCGACCGAGAACATGGCGAATTCCCGCCGCGATAGTGACGTATGTTCGACGGAAACGCGATCGACGCGCAGGGTGATGGTGCCCTTTTGCGGCATGGCATCGCGGGCGTTAATGCACATATTGATGAGGATGCGCTCGATCTCGCTCGAATCGGCAAGGACTTCCACGGGCTTCGCGGACGGATGAAACTGGATCCGCGTTTCGTGCCCGACGAGTTGACGGAGCAGCGAAAGAATCCCGGTGATCGTCGCGTTCAGATCGAGCAATCGGCGGTCGATTTTTCGCTGCCCGGAGAACGCGAGCAGTTGATAGACGAGGTTCCGTGCCCGTCCGCCCGCCGCCTTCACTTCGTCGAGGTAACCGCGTCGTTCCTCGTCGGTCGCCGTTTCGAGTTGCGCCATCTCGGTGTAGCCGAGAATCACTTGCATGATGTTGTTGAAATCGTGCGCCACGCCACCCGCGAGTAACCCCACGGTTTCCAGCCGTTTCTTGAGCGTGATTTCCTCTTCCATGCGTCGTCGCACAGTGACATCGCGACAGACATAAAGGCGGTCGGCATCGTTCGCGTTCATCCGCACGACGTGGATCAAAAGATGTCGCGTCCGTTCGCCTTCGACGATCGTGGCCTCAACATTGTGCAAACCGTTCGGCATCGCATCGGTCACCCGGTTTTCAAAATCGGTACCGAAGATTTCGATGGCAGTCCGCTTGATGAGTTGGTCGCACGGCACGTGAAACAGGATGCCCGCCGCCGTCCAAACCCGCGCGATGGTGCCATCGGGCCGAACTAACATGGCCGCATCCGAGGCATTATCGAGACAATTTTGCAATAGTGTCTCGGACTCTTTGAGTTCCTGCGTTCTCTTGCGAACTCGTTTGGACAGTGCTCGATTCCAGAGCAACACGACCGCGAAAGCGGACAACCCCGCGACAGCCGTCCACATCACAGGTTTCCAGAATCGCCGACTCGTGAGCAGCGGCTCGTACTCGAAGTTCAGCCACTTTCGGCGAATCGCATCGCGTTCGGAGAACGGAATGCTATCGAGCGCCTTTTGCAGAATCGAATGCAGTTCCGGCCAGTCTTTCCGCGTCATCACACCCAGCCGGTAAACGTACCCGGATTCGCCCGCGATCTTGAGGTTCGTAAAGCCCTCTTTTTCGAGCCAATACGTGCTGACGGGGATGTCTGAAACGAAGGCAAAGACCTCACCATACGCGAGTTTACGAAGGCCTTCTTCCGTGTCCGAGACCGGCACCAATGTCAATTCCGGATAGTTTGACTCGAGATATTCCTCCGCCGCATAACCTTTCACGACGGCAACGGGATGGCCGACCAGATCCGCACCCGTCATGAATTGATCGACCGAGCGGCGGGTGATGATGTACGCTGGGAACGTCAGGTATGGCGTGGTCGTCAGGTAAAATTCGGCCCGCTTCGGCGTCATCGCGGAGAGCGCCACGCCATCGACGCCACGCTTCTGCGGGTCGAGTTCGAGCCGCGATTCTGGCGAGAGTTGCACCGGTTCGAATTGCAACCCGGTGCGAGTGGCAAGGAGCGCGAGCATGTCTGCGGCGATCCCCGCGTGCTTCCCGTTCTCGTCGACGAAGTCGGCGGGTTCGTAATGGTGGATAACCATCAAGCGAATCTTGGGGTGAGCCGCAATCCAGGCTCGTTCCGAATCCGTCAACGCGATCGTGCCCGGCGTTTGTGCCGACATGGCAATGGGAAATACGCACAGCGCCAACAACGCGATCGACGACAGTTTCATGGCGCGTAGGAACGGAAATATTACCATAAATGCAGTACGCCAGAATGCTGCGGCTAAAATTGACTGACCGTAGATTAACCACACGTAGAAGCGTACGCAAGCGGTTCTCGGGAACAATTGCGAGTAACCGTTGGCGACATCGACGAACGAGAGATAAGATGCCCCAATGACGACGAGCACTATCGGTTGGGATGAATATCCGCCTGCGGCGTATTGCGGCGGAGCCGTCACCGTTGGGAATTTCGATGGCGTCCATCGCGGGCACGTCGCGCTCGTCGAACGTGCGAAAGCATGGGCACAAATCGTGCAAGGCCCGACCGTGGCCGTTACCTTCGACCCCGCCCCTGCGAACGTGCTGTTCAGCGGTACGGCCAAGCCGCCGATCTCGACGCTGACGGATCGTGCGGCACTTCTGTTGGCGGCGGGAGCGGATCGCGTACTCGTGTTGCGGACCGATGCGCGCTTGCTTTCGCTTAGCCCCGAAGCCTTTTTTGAAGATATCCTCGTTCGGCAGATCGACGCGAAGGCAATAGTCGAAGGCGCGAACTTCCGCTTCGGACGTAGCCGTCTCGGCGACACCGGCACGCTGCGGGCGCTCGGAGCGGCGGCGGGTATCCCCTTCGAGGAAGTCCCGCCGGTGACCGTGGGCGGCGAAGCCGTATCGAGTAGCCGCGTGCGAGCGGCGCTCATGGCCGGCGATGTGAAGACGGCTGCGGAACTCCTCGGGCGACCGTACCGCTTAGCAGGCGTGGTGGTGAGCGGGGCGAAACGAGGCCGCACCATCGGCTTCCCCACCGCGAACCTCGACCGCATCGAAACGCTGATCCCCGGCGAAGGCGTCTATGCCGTACGTGCCATCGTCGATGGCCAAAGTTGGCCCGCTGCCGCAAACATCGGCCCGAACCCCACCTTCGGCGAGGAGGCACGCAAGATCGAGATCCACCTGATCGGCTTCCACGGCGACATCTACGGTAAAACGCTGCTCGTCGAATTCGTGCTGCGACTCCGCGAGACGCGCCCCTTCGACGGCGTAGCTGCCCTCATCGAACAACTCCACGCCGACGTCGCGCAAGCAACGCGGATTTTGTCCGTGGGCGTGGTATGATGGAATGAATTTTCACCGCGGTGATCCGTCTCAAAGTGGAACTGCCGCCGTGCGAATCGACGTGACCGCAGACCCGATGCGGCTGGACTTCATCGCGGGCAGCGGGTACGGCGTAATCGTGGTCCGCAAGAAGGGAGAGAATCGGGAGATCCGCCCCGGCATCTTCAGGTTCGAGGGCGACAACCTCGTCATCGTTACCAAACGGTGGGTGTCCGAGAAGGACTTTGAAGCGGGCGAAGATTACCCGGATCGGCCAACTGAGTTCAAGTCGACGAAAGAGAACAAATATCTGCTCACAATCATGAAGCCTGCCACATTCGCCGAACAAGAGTAATGTGGAATAACGGAAAGCCAAGTCGGAGGAAAACAACTATCAAAAATTCAATCATGATACTTGCGGTGATTCTGCTAGCCGGGACTGCCAATTCTGCAGAACCGCCGAAGGTGAAATTGGCACCCGACGCATTGAAGAAGAAGTTCTTCCGCTGCTGGCTTGAGATGGAGAGGGTAGATGCTGGCGAAACGATTAAAGATCCGTTCGAACTCATTGGGTTACAATTCGCAGTAGACGGTTATTGGTTGTGGAACCGCCGCGGCGAGTTGGCTGCGGGAGGCGGACTTCCTGGTGTTCGATTCGATCCCACAACCGAGCCGATGCGGGTCGATATTCTCAGCGGTACTCGAGAGGTTGCGCCAAGCAAACGCGAGATGCTCCAGCTTGGGATTTGTCGGTTCGACGGAGAAAAACTCATTCTCGTTGTTACTCCGTGGCAAATGATCGCTCCGCCAGAAAAGGGCAAAGACTACGCGGAGCGGCCGACGGAGTTCAAGTCGACCAAGGAGAACAAATGGAAGCTCAGAAAGCTGAAGCCAGCCGAGTTTTACGACCAGGATTGACGCCATGTTGAAAGCCATATTTATCGCTACCGCCATGTCCATTATCGCGGGTACGCTTTGCGCGCAGACGCCGACGCCCAAGAAAGCGGACGCAGTCGTCAAACTGACGAAGGAGCAAGTGGAGAAGAAGCTCTACCGGAGCTGGCTGGGTATCCAGCAAATCGACAGCGGCGAGTCGACGAAAGATCCCACTAAACTTTACGGGTGCGAATTTTCAAAAGCAGGTACGTCGGGTTGGCAGGCTCGCGGCGATCAGTCTCAAAGTGGAACTCCTGCGGTGCGAATCGATGTATCTGCGGACCCGATGCGATTGGATTTCATTGCGGGTAGCTATGGTCCACTCGTGGCCCGGAAGAAGGGGGAGAATCGGGAGATCCGCCCCGGCATCTTCAAGTTTGAAGGCGACAACCTCGTCATCGTTACCAACCGGTGGGTGTTCGAGAAGGATCTCGAGGCGGGCGAAGATTACCCGGATCGGCCGACCGAGTTCCGATCGACGAAAGAGAACAAGTATATGCTAGCAATCATGAAGCCTGCCACATTTGCCGAACAAGAGTAATGCGTAACGCCATATTGGAAGAGAGTGCATCGTGATCATTGCGGAAACATTACCCGAACGAGTGCAGCGCGTGTTGCGAACGGAAGTCGCTGCGGCGCTGATGCTCGATGGTGCGGAACTCGAAGTTCTCGACGTCTCCGATGGCATCGCTCGCGTTCGCTTCGGCGGCACGTGTGCGTCGTGCCCCGCCACGATTCTCACGCTCATTACCGGCCTCGAAGCCGAACTTCGCAAGCACGTCCCCGAAGTCGAGTACATTGAAGCGACGATTTGAACTTCGACTAACGAGGCATGTATTACTCGTTCACCTGCTTCTGCAACTCCAGTAATCTGCGATCGTTTGGAAAGGTGCGCAGTGCGGATGCGAGGATGTTTTTTGCGGGGTCGGGTTGTTTCAAACTGAGGTAACTGATGGCAATGGCGTACGCGGATTGTGGGTCGGGGCCGATGTCGCGTTCGTAGTCTTGTGCCGAACGAATCGCATCGGTGTAGGCTTTGAGTTGCAAGTGGGCGGACGCACGTACGAGGTGGATGGCAGGGGTGCTCGGGCGGATTTTTGCGGCATCATCTGCGTGGCGGAGCGCGTCGTTCGGCTGACCGCGACTGAGCGCGACCGAGGCTTCCAAAAGTGCGACAACCACCTGGTGCCCACGTGGAAGTGGTACCGTCCGCGCGGCTTTCAATTCGCTCTCCACCGCCACAAAGTTCCCTTCGTTGGCGGCGACCGTTGCGGCCCGTATGGCGAGGATCGCTTTCGCCTGCGACTTCGTTCCTTCCGCATCGCTCGGGTGGGCAACCAGTTGGGCGAGTTGGTCGGTCATCCGCAGGCCCATTCGCAAATCTTCGACATCGTATATCAACCAGCCGCCTTCGATTCGCGCGAGCCACCAGCGGTACGGCACCGAGGCAGTCGGCGAGTCGAGTCGCGTACAAACGATCGCATCCGCACCGCCGGAAATTAACGCGACTTTCAGAACCCGCATCGTCCCGGACAGTGCCAAGCCACCGTTTTCACCCAGCTTTTTCAGGGCAATACGCACTTTCGGCGTCAGTGCCGTGCGGTCGGTGCCATCGAGCGGCTCGCCGATATCGGCGTTCGCGAGTTCCGTTGCCATCCGATCCGCATCGAAACACTCGGCCCAATCGCGGCCCTTTTTCGCGCGTTCGAGTTCGCCGAGTTTTGCGAACAGCGGCTCGAATTCTTCGCCGTTCGGCGCGCGAGTATTTTTGCGAAAGACCTCACGAGTGGCCATGTCGCGCTCGGTCGATTCGCCCGTCGGCAACCGCGGCGGCACCGTGCGGACATCAAAGACGCGATCCGCAACAAACCAGAGCGCAACGAGGCCAACAAACGGCGCGGCAATCAGCGCGATAACGAAACGATTTCCCGAACGCATGAGGTGCCTCAATATCACATAGTCGCAGCATCCGAATTTAACCGCAGAGGCCGCAAAGAACGCGGAGAATACAACTTTCATCGTCAAATCGTATCAATCGAATTTTGGATTTAATCGATTCCGAACTCTGCGTCCTTTGCGCCCTTTGCGGTTAAAATTCTTTCTTCAAAATTACACGTTGTCAGCGTCCGAGTCGTAGTGAGTTCAACACGACGGCGAGGCTGCTGACGCTCATTGCGACGGCGGCCCAAACGGGCGCGAGGAAGCCACCGCCGAACGGCACTAGCACGCCGGCCGCAATCGGCACCGCGATGATGTTGTATGCGAACGCCAACAGTAGATTTTGGCGAATCGTACGCATGGTGGCACGGCTGCGTTCGCGGGCGACTACGACGAGTCGCAAGTCGGCGCGAACGAGTGTGATTGCGGCGGCGGCGATGGCGACATCGGTGCCGGTGCCCATCGCGATGCCGACATCGGCAGCGGCGAGCGCGGGGGCATCGTTGATGCCGTCGCCGACCATCGCGACCGTGCGGCCCGCAGCTTTCCAACCGACGACTGCGGTATGTTTCTCCGAAGGCAACACGTCGGCCATCACTTCGGAAATGCCAATTTCCGCAGCGATTTTATCCGCGGACAGCCGGGCGTCACCGGTGAGCATCGCGAGGTACAACCCGGCGGCTTGCAGTTCGGCCACCACCGCTATGGCTTCGGGGCGAATCGTATCGCCGACCGCAATCGCGCCGAGAATTTTCTTATCGCGGGCCACGTAAAGTACCGTCTGCGCCTTGCGTACGACATCGTCGCCAACTGCGTTCACGAACGTGGAATTCCCGACGGCGATGCTCGCGCCAGCGATGTTCCCGCGAATGCCACGGCCCGGCTCCGCACGCACGTCGGTCGCGTGTGGGATCGCTACGCCGCGCATCTCCGCCGCGCGAACGATCGCCTGCCCGAGCGGGTGTTCGCTGCCGCGCTCGATGGCTGCTGCGAGTGCGAGTAGCTCGTTTTCGTCGGAAAATGGTGGCGTGAGCACGATCGATTCGACTTCGGGTTTGCCTTGCGTCAGCGTGCCGGTTTTGTCGAACAGGAACGCATCGACGGCGCTCAGCCGTTGGAGCGCGGCCGCGTCGCGGAACAAAATTCCACGCCGTGCGCTCGAGCCGATGCCGACGATCACCGCCATCGGCGCGGCTAATCCCAGGGCGCACGGGCAGGCGACAATCAGAACCGACACCGCACAGACGACCGCCATCGCGAACTGGCCCGCAAGCGTCCACGCGATAAACGACACGACCGCGATGCCCACGACCGTCGGTACGAATATCGCCGAAACTTTGTCGACGAGCGTCTGGATCGGCATCCGGCTGCGTTGGGCTTCACCGACGAGGCGAAGGATGCGTGACAGTGCGGTGTCACCGCTCGACACCGTGACTTCGGCGACAATCGGGCCGGTGCCGTTCATCGTTCCCGCACGCACCGGATCGCGGACGCTTTTCGTCACGGGCAGCGGTTCGCCGGTCAGCATCGATTCGTCGGCTTCAGTCGAACCTTCGGTGATCGTGCCATCGATGGGGATGCGTTCGCCGGGGCGAATCCGCACGCGATCCCCCACGTGAATGAGATCGACGGGGAGTGTCAGTTCCTTGCCGTTGGGCAAAATCACCGTCGCGGTTTGTGGCGTCAGCCGCAGCAGTTGCCGCACCGCTTCACCAGTTCGGTGCCGCGCCCGCAGTTCCATCAATTGGCCCAAAAGCACCAGCAACACAATCGCGACGGCGCTTTCCCAGTACGGTTCGACGCTGCCATCGTGCATTCGGAAACCGTCGGGGAAGATCGGCAGAATCAGGAAATCGATCAGTGCGGCCACACTAAACGCGAGTGCCGCCACGAGGCCGAGGCCGATGAGCGTGAACATGTTCGGCGATCGGTTGACGAGCGATTGCCACGCCCGCACGAACAACGGCCACCCGGCAATCGCGACGGTCGGAATCGCAAGGATCGCTTGCAGGACAGTGAAAACCGTGCTGCCGAGCGCGTGGCGGATCGGCATGTTCGGTAAAAACATATCGGCCATCGCGAGGATCAGCAGCGGCCCGCCGAGTATCGTGCCGAAGCGCAATCGCCAGGTGAAATCGCGTTGTTCGGGGTCCGGCGTGTCGTCGAGCGTGGCCGTGGCGGGTTCGAGTGCCATGCCGCATTTCGGGCAAGTGCCGGGGCCGATTTTCTCGACTTCGGGGTGCATGGGGCAGGTGTACTTCACACCCGTCACGGCATCCATCGCTTCGGTCTGCCCGCCGAGGTACTTCGCCGGGTTCTGCATGAACTTGCGTTTGCACATCTCCGCGCAGAAGTGATACGCGGTGCCATTGTGTACGTGCGAACCGCCCCCCGACGCACCGGGCACGACCGTCATGCCGCACACCGGATCGCGAACCGTTTCGGCCTGCGGAGTCATACCGAGCGAGATAGTGCGAGCGGCCATCGTTTCATTTCCTTCAGGATCGTTGTTCCACTATATGCTGCGCTGCGGATGGGATGAAACCAAAAAAGCCCACGGACGAACGTCCGTGGGCTTTTTTCGTGTCGATACATCCTACTTGAATTCGACGTGGAACGGCATCATGACCTTGATCGGGTCTTTCTGGGTAGCCAGAAGTGGGCCGACGATTTTGGCGACGTTTTGCATTCCGGGCAGCGAGAGCACATCGACGTGGACCGCGCCGAATGGCGACTTGATTTCGCCGTCGAGGAGCTTATCGAGGAACGAACTGGTCTTTGGGAGCACCATCAGTTCCATGTCCTTCTTCGGGTCGATTCCGGCGAGCGTTTTCGCACCGGCAATCGCGTCGTCGAGCGTGCCGAGTTCGTCGACGAGGCCATTCGCTTTCGCTTGGCGACCGGTCCAGACGCGACCGCTGGCGATCTTCAAGAGCTTCTCTTTGGTCATATCGACGCCGGCGGCTTTGCGGCCGAGGACGGCTTTGCTCGTGAACTGATCGTAGACGTCTTCGACGGTTTCGGTCATCACTTTGCGTTCGGATTCGGTGTAGGGATACGTCGACGACATCACGCCGGTGTTCTTGCCTCGGCTGATGACTTCGGTCTTCATCCCGGCCCATTCTTGCAGGCCACCCGTAACGAGTTTCAGCCCGAACACGCCGATCGAACCGGTGATCGTACCCGGCTCGGCGTAGATCTTCTTCGCGGGCATACTGATGTAATACCCGCCGCTGGCGGCCACATCGCCCATGCTGGCGACGATCGGCTTTTTGCAGCGAACGAGTTCGCGCCAGATGATGTCGCTGGCGAGTGCAGAGCCACCGGGGCTATCGACGCGAAGGACGATCGCCTTCACGGTCGGATCTTTTTCGGCTTTGCGGATCGCTTCGACCATCGTTTCCGAACCGACCGAACTGCCGCCACCCATGATCGGGTTGCCGCTGCCGTTCTTACCCGAGGCGATGGCCCCGACCGCGTAAATCACTGCGATCTTCGGCTCGCTCGATTCTTTCTCTTTCTTCGATCCGCCCATCAGCGTTTCCATCAACGCGAACGGGTTCGACATGTCGAGCTTCGAGGCCTTCGCCTTGCCGTAGCCCGTTTCGATCTTGACGCTCTTGGTGCCGAGCGACTTCGCCATTGCGGTCTCAAATTCGTCTTCGTACGTGACGGCATCGACGAGGCCGAGTTTCGCGGCTTTCTTCGCGGTGAACGGACCTTGGTCGATGATTTCGCGGACTTGTTCGGGCGTCAGCTTGCGGCCCTTGGCGATCGGGTTGACCATTTCGTTCGCGAAATTGTCGTCGAGCATCGACTCGATTTGCTCGCGGTTTTCCTTGCTCATCGTGTCGCGGAGCAGCGGTTCGACGGCGGCTTTGTAGTCGCCGACTTTCAGCACGTCCGCCTTGAGCTTCAACAGGTCGAGTGTGTTTTTGTAGAAGGTGACTTCGGCACGCATCCCGACGAGAACGACGCCACCCGATTCGGGCAGGCCGATCATGTCGCAACTCGTGGCGAGCAAGTACGCCTTCGAGGAATATTCTTCCGAATAGGCGAAGACCTTCTTGCCGGTGGCGCGGAAGTCGGCGATGGCGCGTTGCAGTTCGTGGAGCTTGCCGTACCCGACTTCGAGGTCGCTGAGGTCGAGGAGCATCGCCTGAATCTTGACATCTTTGGCGGCCTTGTGGATTCTCTTGAGCTTGGTGCTGAAGTTTTCCGCAGGTGCGCCGAACAGCGAATCGCCAGCGACGGGGGACTCGTCCATCTCGCCGCTGAGCTTGATGCTCGCGATGCGGGCGACGTTCTTATCGACGGCGTCTTTCTCTTTGGCTTGATCTTTTTCTTTGCCCTTCACGCCATCTTTGGCACCGACTTCGGGCTTCCGGGCCTTGAATGGATTCGTATCGTCCGCAACAGACAGGGCGAGCAAGCCCGTCGAGAGTGCTGCGGTCAGTAGCCACTTAGTCATCTTGCGAAACCTCAGAGTGATGTTGTCGGCAGGTGTATCGAACGGCGTCAAAACCATTTTAGCCCTGACAGACCGTTCATGGCGACATTCGCCACAAATCGAATGATCTTGTACCCACATCCCCGAAAATGTTACCAGTGTAGTTGTGGTTTGTATTTCGGTAGCGATCCGTCGCCAATTGCCAGTTGATACCTGCGTTCGGGAAGGAAGGTTTCGCGAATGTTCCCACTGACCCGCGTGCTCGTTTCGATACTCTGTGCCGTTTCGTTTGTGGACATAACCCGCGTGGCGGCACAGCCAATTCCGGAGCCGACCGATGCCGTCGTACCCGCGCAATTTACGTTGCAACCGGCGAACGTCGACACCGGCAACGTGCCCACGATCGGGGGAATGCCGCCGATGCCGCCATCGCCAACAGTGCAAATCATGGTACTCGTCCCACAAGACATCGCGCCGGGGCAAGAGATCCTGTACACGCTGAAAATCGTTAATTCCTCGGCCGCACGCGCGGATAAAGTCGTCGTGCGAATGCCAATACCGAGCGGGGTCGAGCCGGTTCCAGTGAAGGTCGAACCGAAAGCGAAGGCCAAGGAAGGCGTGCCGAACGAGCTGTTTTGGGACATCGGCACGCTCGAAGCCAACGGCACGAAGCAAATCGAAGTGACGTTCCGCCCGAAAGCCGATGCCACCGATATTAGTGCCCGTGCGCATGTGAGTTTTGAACACGGCCAGTTGGTGAAGACCGCGATCAGCGTCCCTAAATTAAAGGTGAAGACCGAGATTCCGAAACAAACTTCGCTTGAGAATCCGATCCCCGTTCGCGTGACGATCCGCAACGAGGGCCGCGTGGCCATCGATGCCGTCAAGCTCACCGAGACCGTGACCGAAGGCGTGGCGTTCCACAAAGACACGACCGGCGAGAAAGGCATCAAGCCCGAACAGCGCGTCTGGAACGTCGGCACCGTGCGGCCCGGCGAGATCAAAACTTTCGATTTCCGCCTGATGGCCAAGTCGCGTGGCGACATTCGCGTGCTCACGGCCGTCGATGGCAAAGGCTCCGGCCAAGCGAACGACACCGCCGAGACGAAGGTCGAGGAAGCGGCGCTGAAACTCGATTTGAAGGGCGATCCGAAGACTTCCGGCGACACGCTGGCGAACTACGAAGTGACCGCAACGAACACCGGTACGATGCCGTTACTCAACGTCCGCGTGAATGGTTCGATCCCCGCGGATTGTTTGCCGCGACGGATGACGAATGGCGGGCAAGTCTATCGCGACCAGGTGCAATGGACGATTCCGAAGTTGGCACCCGGCGACCGCGAGACGTTCCGCTGGAGCCTGCAAACTTCGGCTTCCGGGCGGAAAACTGTTCGCGCCACAGCCGTGGGCCGCGGGCTGGAAGAATCGGCCAACGTCGAAACCGTGTTCGCAGGTTCGGCCGTGTTGCACTGGGAAACGAGCTTCGATCAGCCGACGGTTGGCATCGATCGCCAGGGGATTTACACGGTGAAAGTGACGAACACCGGCAGTGAAGCCGCCAGTGGCGCACGGCTCGTTGTCGATCTTCCGCCGAAGGGGGCCATCACCGTCGTCGAAGTCTCGCCAGCTAACAAGCGAGCGGGCGATCAGATCGCATTCGAGCCACGCACGATTGGGGCGGGGAAGTCCGAAATTTTCTCGATCACCTTCAAAGGCGAGCAGATCGGCAAGGCGTACTTCAACGCGAAGCTCGCCGCCCCCGCACTCGGCGAGAAGCCAATCGGCGCGGAGAAATACGTCGAGATCACACGCGGTCGATAACCCGCGATCACCGCGATGCGTAGTACGCCCAGCATTCTTTCTCGAGCGACGCGACATCGACCGACTCGTATCGGAGAAAACCGAAAACATCCGCATTTCCCAGACCTTTTAAGTAAATCGTACCGACCCGCTCGAATCGTTGTCGGAGTAGAGGACACAACAACTGAACTTCCGTCTCGGTCATCATGCAGGTGTGATCGGGCGCGGTTTTGTCCGTGTCTTGCAGTCGGCTCGCACGATTGATGACCGGACCGAGTGCATGAATCCCCATAATCTGCTGATCATAACTCATACGCGGTTGGAACGAGGGCGCGGCTTGCGGTACGAGGCTCCGGAATAAAGTGTCGAATTCGGCTAATTTCCCGCTGGGGTTCCGATCTGGAACGAACGGATCGCCGACTTGCACGATACCCGCTGTCAAGCCGATGCCGGTCTCGTGCCAGACGCCACTCGATTGAACCAACCCGAGCCTTCGCCACGTCTCCGCGATACAGTTCGTCACACCGGTCATTTCGAGGGCACAGAGTACGGAATTATCCAGTCCAGGTAGTATTACGCCGTCCGTGCCCTGTCGCTCGCGCGAGAGGACGAGCAGCCCGTCGCCGGTGTAGTTCAGGTAATTGCATTCGTAACGATTCAGCACTTCGACGACGTGGGGGAAATAGCAAAAGCTCAGTAGATCGAAGACGTTGACTCCCCAACGCGGCCCGATGTTTTCGGTCAATTCTGTGAACCCTCGAATGTCGGTTACGAACGTGGCCACACTGTTGAGCGTGAGCGTCTGAATTCGTCCATCTGCGGTCGCACGCAACGGGACACCGATCGGATTGAGCAAGTGCCGAAGTCCAATAAAAACATCTCGACAAGCTCCGAGTATGGAAGCGATTTCCTTCAGAGGATCGGCATCGTGCCGTACGGCGGCCTCGAATTCGTCTTCGACGAGAACGAGTTCCGGATATTCGCGGACGAGATCGTTCATCGACTCTCGAAATCGGGCACAAAGCGCCGCTGCGTCTGGAGCGTCATCGATTTCGCTTGTTGGCAACATGTCTTCCATCCTCAACAGATTCAGCACTCGACCACAACCTATCTGAAATTGTCGCGAGACGCTACATCGAATTCAACAAATGTACTAGCCTTTTTGTTAGCCCGACGCGCCTGTTTTGAAGTTGCGCGATTCCAACCGAAACACTCGCTTTGACTACGTTTATTCTCAAAACCAGGCGAGCGGCACAGCGTAAGCGTGCCGTGTGAACCATCTGCAGCTACCACGGCACGCTTACGCCCAATGCCGGTGACTTAAGGCGCAAAGTGAGAGCTTCCAAGCTATTCTGACGTTTACGAAGACCTCAGATCGCAAGGAAGCTCTCATGATTGATGCTAC
>JAYVXI010000011.1:0-57845 GCA_043785305.1 Limnoglobus sp.
CGAGGTCGATCGGCACGTAGCTCCAATCTCATTTTGGGCTCGGACCAAGCACGGCAAACGCCGTGCCGAACGCGATAGGCATTAAGCCGGTGGCTCGTATGCGTGCGATTATGCGATTAGTTCTTCGGTTCGCCTTCTTTCGCGGGCGGTGTGACGGCTTCCTTGGCCATCGGCATCGGTATTGTGAACGCCTGGATTTTCTTTGCGAGTTGGTTCGGTGCGGTCGTGATCAACGAGTAGACAACCGCCAGTTTCGCTTTGATCTCCGGTGCCGGTTCCGCTGCCAATTGAACCAGAACTTGCTGAATGATCGGCTCGGGTGTCAACTTGCTGTAGGACTGCACGTGTTGGATCGCGGCTTCGGCAGCTTTCACACGCAGGTTTGCGGGGCGAGTCGCGTTGGCGGCCACTTTCACGAGTTCTTGCTGTGCGGTGGCAGTTGGGATTCGTGCCAAAGACTCTGCGGCGGCCTCGGCGAGCTCGTCGTTCGCCAGCGACTGCACGAACGCCGTCTCGACGGTTTTCACCTCGTAGCCGGGTCGTTCGCCCACTGCCAACTTCCGCAACCAGTCCATCGCCAGTTTCGCGGCGGCTTTCTTCTCAGCGGGGTCGCGTGGCATCTGCGTCGGGTCTGCGAACAGCACTTTCAAGTCGTTTTCGAGGGCGTAGCTCGAGTACGGCTCGTCGATTAACGCGACGCCTGCGTAGGGCTTCACTTGCTTGGCAATTTTCGCACGGGCGAACGGTTCCAGGCTCGGCGTGCGTGCGATCTCCAGTTCGGTCGGATTTAACTTCATGCGGATCGCGTCGAATTTCTTAGACAATTCCGACGTCAATGCCGTTTCGAGTTGCTCGATGAGCTTATTCAACGATTCGAGTGGCACTTTCATTGCACTCGGGTCGATGTCGACCTGATTGCGAATCAGTTGCGTGTAGTTCGCAAGATTCCGGATCGTCGACGGTGCAGATTCAATCGTCGGGTCGTACTCGGCTACGATTGCCGCCAGTGTCAACTGCGGCAGGCGCAAATCGAGCCGCGAACGAAGTTGTGGGTTGATGACGATGTTGGCGGCATCGGTGATTCGCTTCGTGCGTGCGAGCCGTCCTTCGTAGATTTGGCGGAAGATCTTCTCGCGGTCGTCGGTATTCAGTTTGCGATCGCGGTCGGTGTCTTCCTTCGGCTTGCGACGGTCGAGAATCAGCGGTGCGGGAACGGGGATGTCGATGCTTTCGGTTGCGGCAATCAACGCCGCGAGCCGGAGTAACAGCGGTTCGAGGCCAACGGGCTTCGGGTTGTCTGCCGACGCGACAACGGCCACGGGACGGCGTGCAATCTGCTGCGAGGCCGACATGAATGCCAGCAGATCGTTCAGTTGCGGTTCGACGACGTGTTGATCGACGACGAGCAGATCGAAATTCGACGACTGCCCCACTCGCTTCATCAGTTCGCGGCCCGTCATCGTGATTTCGGTGTCGTAACCGAGACCGCGGAGTAACCCCGCGATTCGGTCGCCGCGCTGGGTGTTCGAGTCGACGATAATCGCTTTGCCTTTGCTCGTCGCATTCGCACCCGCATCTTGGCCGGCGATCGTGCGGCGAAGCACGTCGACGATGGCCGCATTCGCACCGTGATTCGTTCCGACAGGCATTCGCAGAAGCGCCACGGCGGCAGCGAGTTGCACGCGCGGATCGGGGTAACTCATGGCCCGCACGAGTACGGCGGGGCGGTTGGTTCCTGCCTTCTGTTGCTGTGTGGCGGCGAGTTTCTCCGAACGATCGCCGAGGGCTTGGATCGTGCCAAATGCGAGCGCCGTTCGGTTCTCGAGGAGTGCATTTTCGAGGATGTTAATCAGCGCGTTCGATGGAGCGGAAGCGAGTAGTGCGTAGACTTCGGGTTCGGCTTTCGCAAGGTCGGCAAACTTCGCACGTTCGACGGCGCGTTCGGTGGCAATACACAAGAAACGCTCTTGAGCGAGGTCGTCCGTCGGGTTCCGCTCGATGGCCCAACGTAGGTACTTCAAACCATATCGCTCTTCGGCTTCGCGAAGAGCGACTTCGGACGTGGTCAACGTCTTCGCTTTCGCGTCGTACGACCATAACTTGACGCGATTTTTGACCGTATCGAGGCCTGCAAACTGAGACTTGTGCGCGTAAAGCGGTTCCGACAACTTGACGAGTTCGGCAACCGGTTGGCGACGCTCGTAGTTGTCGCCCGTGAGGGCACGTAACAGGCTAATCGCGTTGTCGCGACGCAGTGTGGCGGTATCGCCGGGCGTCGAGGCGAGGTACCACAACAGCGGCATGATGTTCGTGTCGGTTTTGCCAATTAAGCTGATGATGTCCGACCGTTTGGCGATCGCTTGCAGCATACTGCTCTGAATGTCGTCGGGTGCCGACTCGGTTGCGATCAACAAGCCGGGAATCGTGTCCGAGCCGAGCAACGCGATCGCCCGCATTGCACCGGCACGAAATGCGGGATCGCTTTCCGTACGGATGTTGTCGACCAGATACGGCACGACGGCATCGCCGCTACGCTTCAGTTCGACGATGGCGAAGTCGCGTTCTTCATTTGTGGCACCGAGATTGAGCACGAACTTCGCGATCCGTTTCGGGTCGCGCAACAGCTTTTCGTTCGCGACCACCGACGCCTGAATGATGCCTTCTAACGTCGTCGCTTTGAACTCGGTATCCCGCTTGACATCGGGAAACCAACGGGGGACGTTCCGCAGACCCTGGAAGGTCGTCGGGCCGTATTTCGTCTCCAGAGACAGGTAATCTTGATCGGTCGGCTTGAGGGCGAAGAATTCTTTGAGGAGTTCCGCAGCGAGTTCTTGATTGCCGCTGCGCAAGATGTCGCGCGATTCGCGGAAGACCTCGGCAGGTTTCTTCGTTGGAGCAGCATCTTGTGCGACAACGAGAGTTGCCTGCACGAAGCACAACAGTACGAACGGAGCGAGAAGTCTCACCGGGTGTTCCTCCAGAGGGCACCGTCGTTTGCTGGTCTTCCAAGTCAATTCGCAAACGGTCCGGCGGTTGCGTGCGCGCCCGGACACCTAGTTCCCATTGTGCGCGTCGCACTCAGGTTAAGCAATCCTCTTCGCACGCCACTAAATCGCGAAATGTCTCGCGACGACGGATCAGGCGGTGAGTGCGGCCTGTAACGAGGACTTCCGCCGCCCGAACCCGCGCATTGTAGTTCGACGACATCGACATTCCGTACGCGCCGGCGCTGAACACCGCGAGCAGATCGCCCCGTTTCATCTCGGGCAGGTTCCGCGCTTTCGCCAGATAGTCGCCCGATTCGCACACGGGGCCGACGACATCTTGCAGCTTCGTTCCGGCGATTTCGGCTTCAAAATCGTCGGGTCGTTCGGGAACGGTCGCATCGGGGTGTACGGGCCAGATCCGGTGGAACGAGTCGTATAGCGTCGGGCGGATCAGGTCGTTCATCGCCGCATCTTGAATGACGTAATGCTTGCCGCCCGTTTCTTTTGTGAAAATCACGCGGCTAACGAGTAGCCCGGCATTCCCGACGATGAAGCGTCCGGGTTCGAGCACCAGGCGACAACCGGTTTCTTCGACGACGGGTAAAATCGCTTCGGCGAACGCCGTCGCGGGCAGAGCTTCTTGCTTGCGGTAATGGATGCCGAAGCCGCCGCCCATGTTGAGGTATTTGATCGCGTGGCCCTGTTTTCGCAGGGCATTAATCAGCTGTACCGCCTTCTCGCCACCTTTGCGGTACGGTTCGGCCGATAAAATCGGCGAGCCGAGGTGCATGTGCAACCCGACGATGCCGATGTTCGGATTGCCGACGACGCGCTCGGCGACTTCGAGGATTGTGTCGATATCTAAGCCGAATTTGACGCCTTTGACGCTCGTATCGGTTTTCGCGTGCGTTTTCGGCGGCAGGTCCGGATTCACCCGCAGTGCCACCGGAGCGACTTTGCCCAGCGACTTCGCCACCGCACCCAGTGCATGCAGTTCAGCTTCGCTTTCGACGTTGAACAGGAAGACATCATTTTCGAGTGCGTACTTCATCTCCGCATCGGTTTTACCGACGCCCGCGAACACGATCTTCGAGCCGGTCGAGCCCGCGTGGAGGGCCTTGTACAGTTCGCCACCAGACGTGACATCGAACCCGCTGCCGTGCTTCGCCATCAGGCTGCAAATGCTCAGGTTACCATTGGTTTTGACGCTATAGCAAATGATCGGGTTCGCCGACGCAAACGCATTCTGAATCTGCGTCAGGTGGTGAACGAGCGTCGCTTCGCTATAGACGTAGAGCGGCGTGCCGTACGTCTCGGCCAGTTCTTGAACGGGTACGTCTTCGCAGAACAGTTCGCGGTTGCGGTAAGCAAAATGATCCATATCAGGCGAGTCTCGCATTTAGCTCGGTAACGGTATCCCGTCATCTTACAGTGTCGCAGCCGCATCGGTTCGGTATCTGGCGAATGTTTTGAAGAGTTCGAGTTCCGCACGCACCCATACGAACGCCAGCAGTCAAAAAGCGAAACGCGATCCGACGTAAGTCGACTTTTGCATGGCGTCGTGAAGTGTCGTGAAAGTGTCTCCAAGTGTCGTGAGAATGTCGCGTCCGGTCGATTTTGTGTCGTACTCGGTCGATTTTCGGTCGCACTCGGTCGATTTTCGGTCGGTACTTACGGCGAGTCTCGAATCGATTGCCCGCGACATAACCCGCTATTGGGGTCGATGATACGGCAAAACCACCCGAAACGGATCGGCGATTTGCGATCGAAACAGGGGCATTTTGGGTCGCAAAAACCGGAAAAACACCCCAAAAAACGGATTTTGAGCCTCCGGAATTGTGACTTACGTCGAAACTACCGCCCTTCCAGTCGCTCGGCATCGGATTTATTGCGAACTGTTTCTTGGCGAGCGACCGAACTGGCGGTAAACTGAGCGAGACGGAATTGCATTCCGATCGACGATTACCCGCTACTGCGGGGTTTTAAATGAGGTCCGCGACGTATGGCTCGGCCATCAGCCGGTGCGGTGCGAAACGGCATACCCAAGACCATGGGGCTTCGACGCTCGGATCGCTTCATTAGTGGTTTAAGTGCATACGAACGGGTGGTTTTAGTCACCCACATTCATGCCGACCCCGACGGGCTTGGCAGCATGTTCGGGCTGGCCCACCTGATCGAAACGCTGACGAATAAGCCGACGATCATCACGCAAGATGGCCCGATCAGCCGGGCCGAAAATCGCGCGTTAGTCGACACGTTACACCTCGATTTGATGCCGATCAAGGAAGTCGATTGGCATAAAGGCGATGCGGTCGTCATGGTCGACAGCCAGCCGAAAACCGGTCGGCACACCTTCGATGAAAACGTCCCACTTTACGCGGTCATCGACCACCACGAAACGCCTGGCGACCTCGAAGACGTGGCTTTCGTCGATGTACGGCCCAACATGGGCGCAACCTGCACACTCGTCACGAAGTACCTCATCGAACAAGGCGTCACACTCACCGAAAAGCTCGCTTCGTCGCTGTATTATGGGATCGAGACGGAGGTTACAGGCTATCCACGCGAAGCCACCGAAGCCGACGACGAAGTGATGAACTACCTGTTCGGCCTCACCGATAAGGATCTTCTCGCCCAAATCCGCAACGCACGCCTACCGCACAGCCACTTCGAGTGTTTGCTCGAAGCCCTACAAAGCTCGTTCCTTTACGACCGGTTCGTCATCAGTTGGGTCAACGATCTGCCACAACCCGAACAGGCGGCAGAGGTGGTCGATTTCATGATCCGCTTCGAGAAAGTCGATTGGGCAGTCTGTTGTGGCATCCATAAGGACAAGCTCATCATCTCGGTGCGTTCGGCATTGCCGCACGCAAAAGCGGGCGACATCTTGCGCACCGTCGTCGGCAAACTCGGCAACGCCGGTGGCCACGATCGCCGCGCGGGTGGCTGTATCAGTTTGGCAGGCAAATCGGATACAGCGATTGAGGAATTGCAGTCCTCACTACGGCGTCGATTCCTCAAGGCGTTGAATATCGAAGATCTCCGCGGCCGCCGATTGGTAGCGCTCCGGGAAATGCTTCAGAATCTGCAATCGTAACAGAATTGCAACGGCATGTACGGACGACACGGATGTCTGCTTTTGCAAACCGATATTCGCAACTCACTACTGCACAGCGTTTAGCGTCGTAACTATTCGCGTGTTTCGGCACAATTTGACACGTTTTGTGTCGTTCAAATCGGCAATTCGAGTGAATTAGTTGAAAGAGACATTGACGAGCCAGCTATAGTTCTAATGAGCGAATCCAAACTCGGTTTGTACGATTTCCGCCCAAACGATCACAAACACTCAATGCTGCGGTCCGTTGCGCAATCGTGTGTTGGCACGGATTCTGCTGGAGGACATAGCTATGGCAAGATTCGATGCACTACAAAAGATGCAGAATACCCTCTTGGGCCGCCGCTCGGTGCTGAGCAAACGGCTCGGTGGCGATCTCGATGGCCTCTCGAATAGCCTCACCGGCGGCGATGCGGCCGATGCGGCTTTCGATAACGTCGGCGAAGAACTCGCCTCCCAACTCGCCGAACTTGAGGCGAAGGAACTCACGCAGATCGACCGCGCTTTGCTGAGAATCAAGCAAGGAATGTACGGTATTTGCGATGGTTGCGAATGCAAAATCCCTGTGGCACGCTTGAGTGCGCTGCCTTACTCGACGATGTGCATCAGGTGCCAGCGCGATTCCGAGAAGGACGTCAATTGGGAAGCGGACCACGAGATCGCGAACTGGGAGAAAGTCCGCGATCACGGTTCCGACGACAAGGAAGTCCGGCTCTCAGACTTTGAAGTCGATTACAGCAAGTGATCGTCGAACGTCCAACCTGATGCCTTTCCTGCCCGCAACGTCTGCGTAGACTGCGGGCTTTTTTCGTGTTTTGACGCCTCGCCAAAATCGTTTTCCCACGATGTTTCGCTTTTCCTTCCAGTTCTGAAAACTACACCGGATAGATTGGCTTTGTCGCCACGGTTCGTTGTCGTTGTTATCGACCGAATCCGGCGGATCCCTGCCACGCGGATCGGCCTATCATGCGGAATCCTTTCCCCCGTTTACTGCTCGTCTTTCTCGGCGCAATGGCCGGCGGGGCGTCGATTAGCCTGTTCAGCCATCCTTTGCAACCCGTTGGAGCGGAACCGAGTCCGTTGCCGGCTGCACCTGCGAATTTCGCCCCCGTAACCGATAGTTTCGATACCATCGTTGCCAAACTCGCACCTTCGGTGGTGGCCATTGATGCGGTCAAATCGCAGGTGGCGAGTACCTCGAACAAAGGCAAACCGCAGGAAGAATCGGGTTCGGGCGTGCTGTTGCAGTTCGATGGCTACAAAGGCATTATCGCGGTCACGAACAATCACGTCATTAGTGGGGCCAAAGCAGAGGAAATTACGGTTACTTTGAACGATGGTCGCATTCTTCGCCCGGCTCGCGTCTGGTCGGACCCCGAATCAGATGTCGCAATGCTCGCATTGGATGCCACGAATCTGCGGCCCGCCACGATGGGCGACAGCGACCGCGTTCGTGTCGGCCAGTGGGTGCTGGCGTTTGGCAGCCCGTTCGGCCTCAGTCAGACGGTCACGCACGGCATCATTTCTGCCAAAGATCGCGGGCAAATCAGTCTCGGTAACACGATCCGCATCAAGGAGTTTCTGCAAACCGATGCCGCGATCAACCCCGGTTCGAGTGGCGGCCCGCTCGTTGCCACCGATGGCCATGTGGTCGGCATCAACACGGCAATTGCCTCAAATAACGGCAACAACAGTGGCGTGGCGTTCAGTATTCCGATCAACCTCGTGAAGCGGATCGGCAAGGAACTGCTCGAAAAAGGCGTCATCCATCGCGGTTATCTCGGCGTGCAACTCGCGCCGACGCTCGAACCTTCTGAAGCACTCCGGTTGGGCCTCGACCGCGTACGCGGGGCGTTAGTCGATGGCGTACACCCGAACAGCCCTGCTGCCACAGCAGGGCTCAAGCTAAGCGACGTGATCTTAAAGATGGAAACCGTCGAGTTACGAGATGAAAACCACCTGATCAACCTCATTAGCAACCTGCCACCCGCCCATCGCGTTCGGTTGGGGGTCTGGCGCGAGCGTCAGATGCGCACGATTGAAGTTGTAATCGGCGATTGGGCGAATACGCCTCGCGCGAAGTGAGAATCGGTCGGGCAACGCATCGCTCGACCGATTCAACCTTATTCAGTCGTCGTTTTGCTTCTTCTTTTGGATGAAGTAAAATGCGATCAGCCCGATCAGAGCTACGACCATGATACCGAGGTAAACCGGATTGCTCATGAAGTCCATCGTATGATCCTTTCAGAAATCGTGAGATCGGTCGCGTATTGCATGAGGCAATAAAGTAGTGAACGCGACTGAGCCGGGCGAGGTGATCGTGCGTCACCGCAACGACCCAGCGTTGTTCGTGTTGTAACGACTCAAATTATCGGTTGCAAGACTCTGGCGTATTTTCGTTCAGTTCGCGAATCGCACGCAAATCATTTCTCGCGATCGTCTCTTCGCCCGAACCCCACGCCGTGAAATGCCTCTTGTCGTTAGAATGAGCGATGTTACGATTAACACTTGTAGACGAATCTCGGCCCCTTAACGTGAAGAGCACAGGGATGATCGACGGCTTAGCACTCGTGCGTAGCGGCGAACTTCTTTACACAGACGATGTCGGGCACGATGCGTGCGGCATCGGCGGCGTCGCCGCGAAAGATGGGCAGCCGAACCCCGAAGTGGTGCAGAAAGCGCTGCAAGCCCTGAAAGCGCTTGAGCACCGTGGTGGCGTTTGCGGCGATGCGGGCGACGGCGCGGGCCTGACCTGCCAGATCCCGCAAGCGTTTTTCCACGAAGAAGCGAAGCGCCTCGGCCTCGATCACACGAAAACGCTGAAACCGACAGACCGGATTGCGATCGGCTCGTATTTCATACACGGTGCAAACCCGGCACAAATCGCCCGTGCGCGCGAACTCATCCGAATTGCACTCTCTAGCGGTTCCGCTCAGTTCATGGGCTTCCGTACCGTACCCACTAACGACGACATTCTGCCTACGAAGGCGCGTGAAACGCGACCGACGATCATCGAGCAAGTTCTGCTTCGGCTCAACGGCACGCCCGACGATGCCGAACGCTGGCTGTATCGTCAGCGGCTCATCTTGCGCGATCAGTTCCGCAAGGAAGGCCTCGAAGTCTATATCAACTCGCTGTCGGCGAAACTCATTAGCTACAAAGGATTGCTGACGAGCCATCATTTCGTCGGCTTTTACCCGGACATGCAAGCGCCGGGGTTCGAAGCGGGGATCGCGATTTTCCACCGTCGCTACTCGACGAACACGTTCCCGAACTGGAACCTCGCACAGCCGTTCCGGTATTCGAGCCACAACGGCGAAATCAACACGGTACGAACGAACCGCAACGCGGTTCAGGCGTTCTCGCGCAGCCTCAGTCCGCAACCCCCCGGCGGCGAATTGCTCAGCCCGAAGATGAGCGATTCGGCGAGCCTCGACGAATGGGTCGAGTATCTGCATCTCGAAGAAAACTGGAGCTTGCTCCGCGCGTTACGGCTTTCGATCCCGCCCGTGTGGGACACCGAAGCCGACGTCTGGGGGCAAGATGCATTCCAGTTGTTCACGTATTGCCGCCGCACGTACGGCAGCCTGTGCGCGTGGGACGGCCCCGCCGGAATTCTCAGCACCGACGGCGATATTCTCATCGGCCAAGTCGACCGAATGGGCCTGCGCCCCGTGCGTTGGTGTTCGGACAAACGCGGCTGGTTGTACATCGGTTCGGAGTCGGGCGTGTTCGGGCTGGACCCGCTCACCATCGTGGCGAGTGGCCAGTTGCAGCCCGGCGAAATGATCGCCTTGGACACGAAGACCGGCACGCGGCTCGATAGCCGAAAGATCATGGACCGCGTCGTTGCCGAAGCCCAGAAAGAACTCGGCGACATTCACGATCTGAACATTCGCCAAGTGGTGATTACCGAAGGCTTCGACTTCACGCGGCAAGTCGAAGACGTCGTCGGTGCGATGCTCGTCGAACAAAACTGGACGCTCGACCACCTGCTGCAAGCGGCCGGTTGGGACTTCGAGCGTGCCGTGTTCGTGAAGGACATGGCGAAGCTCAAAAAGGAACCGCTTTCGAGCATGGGCTTCGACCGCGTGTTGACGATCTTCTCGGTGTTTCACCCGACGCTGTTCAAATACTGCCAGCAGACTTTTGCGGAAGTGACGAATCCGCCGATCGACCCGTACCGCGAAGGCGGCGCGATGTCGTTGATGACATACCTCGGTCGCTCCTCGCTGACGGCGCGCGATGGCGAAGACGAAATGCCCGTCAAACAGCTCGAACTCGCCTCGCCGATCATCAGCGATGCGGTGATCGAAGAGATCCGCCAGAACGAAATGCTCGGGTTCCAACCGCTCGACGCGACGTTCGTTCTCGAAGGCGGTGCGGAAGCGTTGCGAACGAGCTTGATCGCACTGCGTAGTGCCGCCGAGAAAGCCGTCCACGCGGGGCACCACGTGTTGTGCATCAGCGACCGTCAGGCTTGCAAGCGGGGCATCGACCCGATCCCGTCGTTGCTCGCGCTCGGTGCGGTTCACAATTACCTTTGCCAGCAAGGGCTGCGCGATCGTTGCTCGATCGTCGTGCAAGCGGGCGACATCCAGGAAGGCCACGATATTGCGGTCCTCGTGGCGTTCGGGGCCGATGCGGTTCACCCATACTTGATGTTGCGAATGGTCAAAGATGGCCTGACGTACAAGCACGGCGAATCGAAGCAGGAAATTGAATTGTCCTCACGCGAAGCCCTGGAGAACCTGTTCGAGGCGCTCGAGGATTCGCTCAAGAAAATCATCTCGAAGATGGGGATCACGACGATCGAAGGCTATCGCGGGGCGATGCTGTTTGAAGCAGTCGGCTTCGGCCCCGAACTCATGGAGTTCTTCGGCGACTTCCCCTCGCGCATCGGCGGCCTGACGCTGGCGGACCTCGTCGAAGACGTGAAATGGCGTCTCGACCGGACCGTGAACATGAGCACGCTCGGCCGCAACAAAGACTATCACGCCTACAAACCCGAAGTGCGGATGGCGTTGCGGAACGCGGTACTCGAAGTCTATCCCGATCCCGTGATGGGCGGCGGCGAGGCAGCGTACACGGCACCGCTCGAAAATGAAATCGCCGATGCCGCTGACAAAGTCGGGGCGAAGTTCGTGAAGTTTACGAATCTCGTCAACAACCGCGTGCCGACAGTGCTGCGCGACTTGTTCAAAATCAAGATGGGTAACGCCGTCCCGAAGGAACAGGTTCAAACGGGGATCGAGATCATTCGCGGCCACTTCCGCGGGGCCGCGATGAGCCACGGCGCGCTCACCGGTGCGTCGCATATGACGATTGCCGCAGCGCTCAACGAACTCGACACACTCAGCAACTCCGGCGAGGGCGGCGAAGCTCGGTGGCGGAACGACATTCCTCCGAAGGCGCACGGCGAACACTGGGCGAAAGTGCGGAAACAACGCGAAGAGAACCCCGCCGTTTACGCGCTCGACGCCAACGACATCAGCAAGAGCCGGTTCCGTTCGCGGATTCGCCAGGTGGCATCGGGTCGCTTCGGCGTCGATGCGGAATATCTCATGAATGCCGATGAGATTTCGATCAAGATGGCACAAGGCGCGAAGCCCGGCGAAGGCGGCCAGTTGATGGGCAAAAAGGTGACGGCCGAGATCGCCGAGATTCGCTTCGCGAAGCCCGGCACGGACCTCATCAGCCCGCCGCCACACCACGATATTTACTCGATCGAAGACCTCGCGCAACTCATCTACGACTTGAAATCGATCAAGCCGGGGATGCCCATTTCGGTGAAGTTGGTGGCGGTCGAGAACATCGGCACGATTGCGGTCGGCGTCGCTAAGGCCGGTGCAGACATCATCGAGATCGATGGCATCGACGGCGGTACCGGTGCGGCGATGGTCTCTTCGAAAGAACATGCCGGGTTGCCGAGCGAGATGGGCCTGTCCGAGGCACACCAGGCGCTCGTCGTCAACGGCATTCGCAAGAGCGTGAAAATCCGCGTCGGTGGCGGTATCAAGAACGGTTACGACGTGATCAAGTACGCACTGCTCGGTGCGGACGAGTTCACTTTCGGCCAAGGACTGATGGTTTCCGTGGGTTGCATCGTGTGCAAGAACTGCCACATCCCGAACTGCCCGACGGGGATCACCGGGTCGCCAGAAATCTTCAAAGGTCACCCGGCACACACGAAGGCGTACATGCACGCGGTCGCCGAGGAAGTGCGATGTTTGCTGGCGGAAATGGGCTTCACGAAGATTACGGAGATCACCGGCCGTAGCGACTTGCTCGAACGCCGAACGGACTTGAAAGGCCGACCCGCACAGGTCGACCTCAAGCGATTCTTGCGGCCCGACATGGCACTGTCCGTTCTCGAAATGAACTACGAACAGGTCGAGCCAAATCGCGGCATCTGCACGCCCGATGGTACCTCGCTCAACCACCGGATTCTGGCCGCAACGCTCGACGCCATCGACACCGCGCAAGATGTGTCGTTAGTGTTCAAAATCAAAAACAGCGACCGCTCGGTCGGTGCGACGCTCGCGGGTGAGATCGCCCGGTTGTACGGTCGCGAAGGCATTCCGAACGGCAAGAAGATCCGCGTCCGCTTCGACGGCGAGGCCGGCCAGAGCTTCGGCGCGTGGTGCCTAACGGGTATCGATCTCGAACTGCGCGGCTTCACGCAAGACGGCTTGGCGAAGGGCATCTCCGGCGGGCACGTCGTGGTTTCGCTCGATTACAAGGCATCGGACTACGGCGGCGAGATTCAGAGCATCGCCGGGAACAACGTGGCGTACGGTGCGACGGGTGGGTTCGTGTTCATCGGTGGGCGGGCCGGTCACCGCCTCGGCATCCGCAACTCGGGTGCGACGATCGTTGCCGAAGCCGCAGGAAAATATGCCTGCGAATACATGACACGCGGTCGCGTGCTGATCCTCGGCCCCATCGAAAACGAAGTCGGTTCCGGCATGACCGGCGGCGAGCTTTTCGTTTACGATCCGCACAACGAAGTCGCCGGTAAACTCCACGGCAAGAGCGTCACCGTCATCGACTGCAACTACACCGATTTCGAGTGGATGCACCCGCTGGTGATTCAGTATCACGCCCGCACGGGTAGCCGGCAGGCGGAGTACATCCTCAAGAACTGGGCCGACATTCGCCGCGGCCGACGCATCCGCAAAGTGCTGCCGCTCGCCGTCGCCCGCGCGATGGAAGACTACCGTGCCGTCGGCACGAACGCGGGTTAGGCTCGCCCAGGGGTACGACGAAGCGTCTAACCCTGGGCTACCGGATTTAACCCCGTTGGGGTAAAAACTGGCTATGCATTACCCCAACGGGGTTTGATCTTTTAGCCCAGGGTTAGACGTCTTACGTCGTACCCCTGGGGCTGCTTGAGGATTGCGACACATGCCGATTATTTTCTTCGGAACGCGCGGCATCTCGTGGACGGTCGATAGCGGGGAGTTTCACTGTCCGCGTTGTTCCGAAAAAGTGCCGTACAAGTTGAAGTCGACGCGGCCTTGGTTCACCGTGTACTTCATCCCGCTCTTTCCCGTGGGCGGTTCCGAACGGCACGTCGAATGTCGCGAATGTGGCGGCGCGTTCCGCGAAGATGTTCTCGAGTATCGCGCGCCGAAAGATTCGTCGCAAGATTATGCCGCCGAGCTTTACGAGGAACTCGAAGCGGGAAAGAGCATTGAGACGATTCGGCGAAAGTTAGAGCGGCTGGGCATGTCGCCGACGCGGTCCGAGGAGATGATCGACGAGATGACGCGGGGGAAAGTGTGGTCCTGCCCGGAGTGCGGTTTTCATTACTTAAACAGAGTGAAACCGTGCCCGAAATGCACCATCTCGAAGTAATCGAAGCGAACCCGGCCCCACTCTGCCAGACCCGCACGCAATCGTGCGTCGCTTGCTGCCGAGGCAAAACACTGAGTGACGCATCACTCACCGCAAAACTCCGCAGGCAAACCGAACGATTTCAGAAATCGTTCGGCACACCGAACCGCCCACCGTCGTTTCTCTCGCTCGTTTTATTTGAACTGCGAACGCGGCGGTTCTCGCCACTTTTGTTCGCGCCGCTGTTCCTACTGCCAGGCTTGGGGCCGCTGATCCGCACGTGGTTCGCCAACCGAAGTTGTTGTGCGTTCCTCGGCTACGTCGAAGATTCGCGAGCGGGTTGTTTGTTGCACCCTACGCGAATGGGGACCGATGTGCGACATCGCACCGCGTTCGCGCTACTACCCGGAATGACGTGCGGCGAGCCACGGTTCACGTGCAACGCGACGCATCTCTATCGTCGCCTCGAGTTACGCGAACGCCAGGAATTCAAGGACAAAACGCAAGGCATGGCGAGCGATAAATATAGCCGAGCGGTGGAAGCACTCGAACTCACCGCTTCGCGGCCGCCTGTGTGACTTTGTCGAACAGTAAGCCGATCAGTGTCTCGAGCATCTCGACGTATTCCGTCGCCGCAAGGGCGTGAATCTTGTGAACGAGTGCGCGACGGCGTTCGATTTGATCGACGAAGCGATCGACGCCGAGTTTCTCCAGTGGGCCACCCGGATTTTGCAATTCGAGCAGTTCGAGAATCTCATCGGGGCGCAGTTCCCTCGCACGATCCTGGTTGCGGTCGAGCCAGTTCACCAAGTCCGGCAGCGTCGCGCGATCGTGGAGAACCTTGAGGGCTTCCTCGTCGGCGGGCGGTTTGCCGTGCATCCGCGGCAACAGGCGTTCGAGCGGCAACGTACGGAGTTCGTTCACAGTCAACCCGAGTGCCTCCGCACACTGGCTGACGGTGGCGTTCCGCAATCGCCGATTCGGCCCGCCGTTCAAAATGTGCCGCACGGTATGTCGATTCAATTTCGATATTCGTGCGAAGTCTTCTTGATTCCAGCCCCGTTCTTCCATCAGACGGGAAATTTTCGTCGCAACCTCACCGCCACCCACACCGGTTCCGCCGCTCATCGTGCCCCCTGATCCGCGTACATCCGTGCGTAAAATATCGCTTCAGGTTTATACTATGTGGGCGTCCAGGGGTTCCACACAATTTAGGTAACGAAGAAGCCAGCGCATTCGCGCTGGCTTCGAGCGAAACAAACGTCATTTAGAACGGGCTTTTCGGCCCCGCGACGCGCGGCAGCGACTCGCGATCGTTCGCGGGGGCTTGCACCTGCGGGATCGAGATTTCGTTACTTTTCTTCGGCTCGACGGCTTTCGGTGCGACGGGCTTCACCGGCTCGACGGCTTTCGGTGCTTCGGGCTTCGGCATCACCTTCGGTGCCTCCGTCGCCGGTGCGACGATGACCGCGTTCGGTGCCGGTGCGAGCGTACACGCCGATGGCGTACTCGCAACGATCGCTGCGGGATACACGACATCCGCACAGGGCGCGGCGGCGGATTCCCCATGCTGGAAGCGGGCTTTGATCTTCGTCAGCAGTCCGGGGCCGCCGCACGAATCGCCGAACAACGGTCGTGCGATGAGCGGAGTTCCGCACGGCTCGCACGACGACGAACCCATCGATGCCATCCGCGATTTGATCTTCGATAGCAGGCCGGGCTTGGCGCATCCATCGCCGCACGGTCCGGTGTCGGCCCCCGTCATGAGGGCCGTCGTCAACAGAATGGAAGTCATCACGGTGTGAAATCTCCGTACGGCCCGCACGTACGCCCCCGCGCAGATTAGGCCGGTGTAAGGGAACGATCCCCTGAACCCTTATTCCTTTCATCGACCGCTCGCGCATCAGCCATGACGCGACTTAAACAATTTTCCACGACATTCCAAAAGTGGCGCACGCTTGTAGTGGAATAATCGGATGTGCCGCACGGCCCAATTGCGCAGTGTCCGTAGGAAATGCACATCAATCGGGATAGCATGAACCGATACGCAAAAGGTTACGCACCGAGGTTCACCCGTGGCTGCTGTCGCGAAGCAATGGCACTTGTTGCCCCATCAAGACGATGCGATCCGCAGGCTGGCGGCAGAGATCCGCGTGCCGGCTGTCGTCGCGCAACTGCTGTTGAACCGCCACGTGACCGACCCCGCTGAGGCACTGAGGTTCCTCGAATCGCCACTCACAGGGCTGCACGCGCCGAACCGCTTGCCGGGCATGAATGCCGCCGTCGATCGCATCACGGACGCGATCCGCAACCGCGAACTCATCCGCGTGTTCGGCGACTACGACGCGGACGGCGTGACCGGCACCGCCATCCTCATTCGGCTGATCGAACAACTCGGTGGCAAAGCCGATTTCTACGTGCCGCACCGCCTCGACGAAGGATATGGCCTGAATATCGAAGCGATTCAGCAAGCGAAAGCGAGCGGAGTGGCTTTGATGATTACCGTCGATTGCGGCATCACCGCGATCGCAGAAGCCGAAGAAGCACTGCGAATCGGGCTGGATTTGATCGTCACCGATCACCACGAAATGCTCGACGACATCCCAAACGCCACAGCAGTCGTTCACCCGCGCCTGCCCGGAGACTATCCCTTCGGCGGGCTGTCCGGCTCCGGTGTCGCGTTCAAACTCGCGTGGGCCGTCGCACAGCGATTCAGCGCCAGCGACAAAGTCACGCCCGAACTGCGCGAGTTCCTGCTCGATGCCGTCGGCCTCGGTGCGCTCGGCCTCGTTGCCGATGTGGTGCCACTTCGCGATGAGAACCGCATCTGCGTTAAGCACGGTTTGAAACGCATTGCCGAGAAACCATCGCTCGGGTTAAAGGCACTCATCGAGGTCGTTGGGCTTAAAGGCGCTGCGATCAAGGCCGAAGATGTGAGCTTCAAAATCGCACCGAGGCTCAACGCCGCCGGTCGCCTCGGGTGTGCGATGCTCGTCGTCGAACTCTTGACGACGAAGTCCGCAACGCGGGCGCACGACCTCGCCGAGTGCTTGAACGGCTACAACCAACAGCGACAAAGTATCGAACGCAAAATCGGCATCCAGGCGCGCGAAATGATCGAAGCCGAAGGATTCGCGAACGATGCCGCACTCGTGCTCGGTTCGCCCGAATGGCATCAAGGCGTGATCGGGATCGTCGCCGGCCGGTTGGCGGACCAATACGCTCGCCCCGTGATTTTGCTTGCCTTAAAGGCCAACGATGCCGCTTCGTCGGGGTCGGGGCGTTCGATTCCCGGCGTAGAATTGCACATGGCGCTGCGCGCGTGCGACGAACATCTCCTCGGCCACGGCGGGCACGCGATGGCCGCCGGGGTGAAACTGCGTCCCTCGAAGTTGGCCGAATTCCGCGCCGCATTCAACGATTACGTGCGCCAGCAATTCCCCGATGGCACACCCGCCCCGCGACTCATTATCGACGCCGAGGTGCCACTGATGGCACTCACGTTCGGGCTACTCAAAGACATCGACAAACTCGAACCGTACGGCGCAGACAACCCGCGGCCCAAACTGTTAGCCACCGATCTGACGCTCGAAGGCCCACCAAAAAAGATCGGCACGAACGAGCAACACCTGAGCTTCCGCGTCCGCCAGCAGAGCATCAAAATGCGCGCCGTCGCGTTCGGTATGGGCGACCGCTACGACGAACTCGTCTCCGCGGGTGGCATCTGTTCCGTCGTGTTCACACCAAAAATCAACGAATGGAACGGCTACCGCTCGATCGAAATGGAAGTCATCGACTTCCGCCCCGTCCGCAGTCCGGATTTGGTTTAAGGTTCTTCGTTTAGCCGCGCCGCGAAGGCTCTGCGCAGCGAAGCGCGGGGAGTGAACACCGCAAAAATCGCGTTGTCGTTCGATACATCGTGCCTTCGGGAGCAATGCTTTACTGATGCCTACTTTCCTGCTTACCTGGAACCCCGCAGTCTGGGACGGCGAGATCATCGACCCGTGCGACTGGAGCTGCTGCAACAATAAACGGATCAAGGTGGGACCGGCTGTTTCTGATCCGGCAGGGTACCGAGCCGCGCGGCATGGTCGCGTCTGGCAAGGCGCTGTCCGATGTCTTCGAGAACGACGAAGGCGTGCGTAGGGTTCGCATGGGCATCGATATCCTTTTAGATGCAGAAATCGAGGAGATTTACCCTCGCTCCGAACTGATTGTGCTGAACGACGGGTTGGCCGAACCGATGAACTGGGGCGTCCGGACATCCGGTACACGAATCCCGGACGCAGTGGCCACGCGGCTGGAAGCGAGGTGGCGGGAGTTCCTGTCGGGCCGACTGCCGCCGGCCGAAGAGGTGCGTCAGGCGTTCGTCTACCCCGAGGGGGCGACCCGACAAATCACGGTAAATGCCTACGAACGCAGTCCCGAAGCGAGACGACGTTGCCTCGAACACCACGGGCGGTCTTGTGCGGTGTGCGGCATGTCGTTCGGTGAGGTATATGGGCCGCTCGCCGATGGCTTCATTCACGTGCATCACCTCAAGCCGTTGTCCGAAGTCGGCGAGGGTTACGAGGTCGATCCGATCGAGGACTTGCGACCGGTGTGCCCGAACTGCCATGCGGTATTGCATGTAGGCGAGCGCTGCCGAAGCATCGACGAGGTGCGTGAGCTTATGGCGCAGCAAAGGGATTCACAAGCCAAACCACAGAGGGAGTCGGAGTGACAACCTTTGAAATCTTCAACCCGGCCATCGACCGCTACGACCACCGCAGTGCGGCACGACTGTTCCAGTTGCTTTGGCCGGACGCGGCCGTGGCGCGGGCGGTAGCCGAAAACTTGGCAGAGTCCGTTCGCGTGGCACACGCTGCCGGGGGAGCATGTTGGGGACTCACGATGTTCGCACACAGTCTGCGGCTGAACGTCGGCCAAGTGGAAACGCTGACGCTATCGGCTGAAGGCGTTCGCTTTCTGTTCCGGTCTCCGCTCGTCCTCGATATGCCACAACGGTTTGAGATCGGCGTTTCTGATATCCCAAAGTACCCATCGGTGCCGGTTCCGTCTGGCGTATGCTTTGTGCTGCATTCCGAACTCACATCGCTGCCAGTCGCGATCCGCACCGCTCACGAAGCGTACATCCAAGCCGCGGCATCTTTTAAGCAATCTTCACCGTTCAAGCGAAGTTTTTCGCCAGCAGTTCTGGAATACATCGAGTTGGCACTCGGCACGACTCTGCCGCGGCCGAGCTATGCTCCGAGAGTTAAAGACGGTCAATGCGTCGATCCACTCCCCGATGAACTCGATTCTTCTCAAACATTTCTTGAGGGTGCGCAATATCAGGTCACGGTCAACGCTTACGAGCGTGACCCCCGTGCCCGCCAACTCTGCATCGCTCAGCATGGTACTGCGTGCGCCGTGTGCGATTTCTCGTTCGGGGCGGCCTACGGGGAGGTGGCAGAGGGATTCATTCACGTGCATCACATCCGCCCATTATCCGAGATCGGCGGCGAGTATCTGGTCAACCCGATTGAGGATTTGCGGCCCGTGTGCCCGAACTGCCATGCTGTGCTTCACCGCCGCGTGCCAGCGTTCAGCATCAGCGAGGTTCGAGCCTTCCTGGGCCAGAAACGCGGGGAGTGAACCCACGCAAAAATCGCATTGTCTTTCAATACATCGTGCCCACGCTTCGCTTCGAGGACTCCGCGGCGCGGCTAAACTCACGGCGAAAATCACCGGTTCTTAATCTCGTCGATTCGGCGTTTCCAGGCTTTTATCGCTCCTTCTCGCGATTCGGCGGTGCCGGCCATGTCGATGAAGCTCAATATCTTGTTGCTTCGCGATTCGGGGTCGATGTCGTTTTTCAACGTCCAGAGTGCGAACTCACGCACGGCCAGCGCCGGCGAATTGAGATCGTCGACGATGCGATCTAGTACGATCGCTTCGGTGCGTTCGGCTGGGGTTGGGCCGCGAATTAAGCTAATGACTCGCTGGGCCTGTTCGGCGTTGCAGCGGCTCTTCTCGACGAGCAATTTTTGGAGGCGTTCGGCCCCCTCGTTACTCTCGCCGGCGAGTTCGATGATGCCATAGATGGCGGCTTCGCGAACCTGCGGTCGCGAGACGTCGTGTAGGGCATCGACCAGTTCGGGCCAGTCGCCGATGGCGGTGTGGCCGAGTATCCCCACGCGACAACGAATGAGGATCGGCAACGTGTATTCGCTCTTTTCCGCAAGCATTTCGGCGAAGCGAACCCGCACGGAATCCGGGGCGGTGAATTTCGTTGCGAGATCGGCCAACGACTGTTGCACGGCTTTCGCCACGACTTCCGATGCGGGCACGGGATAGCGAGAAAAGTACGAAGAATCTTTTCCAGTTTTCGCTTCACCGAGCTTCTTCGGCCCGACGAATTCGTTCGCTTGGCTGTTCCAAAAAACCGCCTCGCCGGGGTTCAGTTCGGGTATCGTTCGCGACGCGATTTCGAGTTTCACTTTGCCCTTGAGAGCCGCGATCGCGATGGCCGTCTGCGGCGGTTCGGAGGCATCGACCGCGTTCGGTTGTATGCCGCGACGCAGACTGTGGGAAACTTCCACGACGACATCGGATTTGTCGTCGATCAGCGCGACATCCCAGATTTCCGTCCGGATTCGCAAGCGAATTCGGCTGCCCATCGGGTTCTTGGTCGTTAGGTAAATTCGACCGGCATGGATGCGGATGTCAGCACCGAATCCTTCGACGGGTACCGCAAACGATACCGAGCTTTCGAGGATCGGGATCGGCAGCTGATCGGGCAGATTGCCCCAGAGTTCGACGACCGCACCGCTATCGAGGCGAATTTTCGACTTGTAACCAGGCAAGCTAATATGCCGATCGACGGTGGAGACCGAGAGATCGTTGTCGACGATTCGCAGCCACTTCCCTTTACCCGATTCGGCAAGCACGACCGCATCGGGCGTTTCGAGTTTGCCGATGGCGATGCGATCCGCTTTTGCGGCAGCAATCGGCTCGGGTTTCGCCGGTGCCGGTTCGATGGGTGTCATGGGGGTGTCAGTGGATTTCCTCGTCGGCGTGGGAGCCGGTGGGACAACGACTTTCTCGGGTGCGGGTTCGTTCACTTTTTTGGGTTCGACTGCGGGTACGTTCGGCACGACACCAGCGGCGAGATCGGGTTTATTTTGTCGAACGTCCGGTTTGATCGACTCGGGCCAGACCATGTAGACCGAACCGACGAACGCGGCAACGAGCATCACGAGCAACAAGACTTTCCCCGCGCGTTTGGCCGGCGAATCGCTTCGGGAATAGGCTTTCATGCCGAGAAGGTATGCAGCATCGGAGTCGTCGGCATCTTGAAACGGCGCATCGGGAAGGACGCCGCCGACGGGGATCGCGTTGCCCGGTTTGCGCTTCGGCAACGACTCCGGCCCGCGCGTCAGTTGGTACATTCGTTGCCGCGCCGTGGGTGGCACGCGCACGGGATCGCTGAGCAACAGCGTGAGAATCTGATGGCACGCCGCCACCTCCGCGAGCATCACATCGGACTCCAAACACGACAATTCGAACGCGCCGACTTGGTCGCTCGGCAACGCATCGCTGAGGTATTCGGCGACGGTGTTCGGGTCCGAACCGTTCGCGGCAGCGGGCGGCGTGGACAACCCACGGCGGCGCGTCACCCGCTTGATTTTTTCGATCAGTTCCTGTGCCGATTCGCTTTCGTTGACCTTCTGCCCGATCAACTTCGCTTCCTCGGCAGAGAGCGTGTCGTCGAGGTATGCCAGCAGCGTTCGCAAGGTGAGGCGCATTGGATTCTCCGTGTGGTTACCCGTGTTAGTGGCGGACCGCGTCCGTTTTCGTGCAACATTCTTCGCAGAAAAGGAAAATGAGTTCGCGCGTGCATTCCCGGCTGAACTCGTTATCCTTCTACCAACCGGCACGACCGGTGTATCCACACGAGCCTGCCCCAATGCTTCTCCGATTCGTATTGCTCCTTTTCAGCACCTGCGTTTTGATGGCGACTTCGCGTGCCGAGCCGGTGAAAGACCTGAAAGTGCCGACCGGTTTCGCGGTGGATTCGTTTGCGGGGCCGGAACTCGCGAACGATATTTATTGCATGTCCATTAGCAGCGACGACCGCGCGATCGTGGCGGGACGCGGGTACATTCGCGAACTCATCGACGACAACAACGATGGCGTTGCCGAGCGAGCGGTCGAACTTGTGACGGGAATCCAAGAAGGCCCAATGGGGCTACTGCTGGAAGGCAACACGTTGTACGCCGTCACCGATGGCGGCCTTTGGCGATTCGAGAACTGCGATGGAAAACGACCGGTCTCGCTGATGTCCGGCACGAAAATCCTAGCCCTTAAAACGGGTGGCGAACACCACGCGCACGCGGTCCGTCGTGGGCCGGATGGCTGGCTGTACGTGATGTGCGGAAACAACACGGGCGTGAACGCGAAAGCGATCACCACTGCAACGTCGCCGGTGAAAGCCCCGATAGCAGGCTGTCTTTTACGCATCGATACGAGCGGCAAAAATGTCGAAGCGATCGCCGACGGTTTCCGAAACGCCTACGATTTCGACTTCGACACCAACGGCGAACCGTACACGTTCGACTCGGACAACGAGCGATGCGTGGGGTTGCCGTGGTTCGAACCGACGCGATTTTATCGCATCGTACCCGGTGCTCACTACGGCTGGCTGAACCCGCAGTTCGCTCAAACCTGGCGCAAACCGCCGTACTTTTCCGACACCATCGCGCCGCTCGCAACGCTCGGGCGAGGCTCGCCGACTGCGTGCATCTGCTATCGACACACGCAGTTCGCAGACTATCAAAACGGCTTCTTCCTCGCCGATTGGACCTTCGGAAAAATCTGGTTCGCTAAGGTCGAACGCGACCGCAGCACGCCCGTGCCGTTCCTCGAAGCGGTCGGCGATAGCGGATTCGCGCCGACCGGGTTGGCCGTCCACCCGAAGAGCGGCGACTTGTTCGCAAGTATCGGCGGACGCGGCACGCGCGGCTCGGTCTACCGCATTCACTCGACGAAACCGGTCGGCGATGCGAAACCACTGCCGATGCAGAAATTCGATCTCGGCAAAGTCATCGTTCGCGATGTCGCTGACACCCCACTGACAGCTATTCGCAAATTGCAACTTTCCTACGGCGATCTCGCGGCCCCAAGTGCGATGGGAACCGTGTGGGAAGGATACACCCTACGCAAGCCACCGACGGACGAGTTGGCGAAGCCTGTACTCGTTTCGCTTCGTGCGTCGTTCCCTTCAGGTAACATCGATTGCGACCGCGAACTCTCCCGAACGCTCGCCGCACTCGGCGACGACGACCTGGATACGATCGTTAAAGTCCTCGACAAAATCGATGCGCGCAGCGACCCCGTTGAAGACGTCCATTACCTCGCCGTCCTCGCTCAACATCGCGGAACTCGCAATCAGGCTGTCACGGCTCGCACGGCATCGGCGCTGGTTACGCTCGACGGGAAATACGAGTCGCGTAAATGGCTACGAGATCGCCATTGGACGCTTCGCCTCACCGAGGTGGCGAATCAATTATTGAAGCGCGATATGCGGCTTTCCACAGCAATTCTCGAACGCCCGGAGTTCGGTCGCTTGGAGCACGTTTGGCTCGCGAAGCTCGAAGGAGTTTCTCGCGAAAAAGCAGCTCGGCGGTTCGTGGCCGTGGCGGCGAAAGATCGCGCATATGCTTGGGATTTAGGTGCAACTGAGTTGCTCGGCGCATTGCCCGCTACCGAAGTGCGACCGCTCATTTCACCACTCTGGTCGGTCGGCGGCCTCGAAGAGGCCTTGCTTCCGCTGATCGCCAAGTCGCCCATCGAGAGCGATCGCGCGATGCTTATTGGTGGACTGCGTACGGCCAATCCGAAAGCGGTGATTACGATCGTCGATGCCTTAGCGAAACTGCCGAAGCGCGATGACGATACGCTGTCACTGTTGCGGGCATTTCGTCGGCTCGGCGATGGCAAACCGGAAGCTGAGGCCCGCGCAGCAGTGGCGGAACTGTTGCGGAAATCGACGCAACAAACGTACGGTCCGAACTTCAGCGAGTGGAGTGCGTGGGTCGAACGCGAACGGCCGGAGTTGGCGAAACGACTCAACGAAGGTAGCCCGAACGCGAGCAGTTGGAAGAAGCGTTTCGATGCGATCGATTGGGCGAATGGTAGCGCGGCAAACGGCCTCAAACTGTTCGCGAAATTCCAATGTGCCGCCTGCCACAACGGCGCGCAGGCGGTGGGGCCATCGCTCGAAGGCGTGGCGAAACGGTTCAGTCGAGCCGACCTTTGGACGGCGATCATCGACCCGAATCGCGACGTGCCCGCCCGCTATCGCATGACGGAAATCGCTACGAACGATGGGAAAAGTGTGCGAGGAATCATCATCTATGAAGCGGTCGATGGCATCATTCTGCAAACCGGTGCGACCGAAACCGTGCGGATTACCGGTGACCGAATCGAATCGAAAAAGACCAAAGACGAATCGCTGATGCCCGTCGGGTCGCTCGATCTCGCCACGGATCGCGAGATCGCCGACTTGATGAGTTACCTGTTGACGTTGACCCCCGCCAAGCCCTAATCGAAGGAGTTCCCTCGTGCGTGCATTTCTAATCTTGATCGCGATCAACACGATCGCCGTCCCGTCGTTAGCCGCGGAGCCGATGTTGCGAGCCGGGGCGTTTGCGATGGACGTGAGTCCGTTGCACTTCCCGATCTCGGTGAACGGCAACTTTGCCGAGGTCATAGCAACGTCGGTTCACGACCCGCTCCATGCGCGTTGCATCGTTCTCGACGATGGCAAAATCAAACTCGCGATCGTCGTCGTCGATAATTGCCTCATACCACGCGAACTGATCGACGACGCGAAAACGCGAGCCTCCGCGAAGACCGGAATCCCGGTCGGTCACATGCTCGTCTCGGCGACGCACACGCACACCGCACCCGCCGTCACTGCCTGTTTCGGTACGAGTGCCAATGCGAAATATATCGAGTTCTTGACTGGGAAAATTGCCGAAGGCATCGAAAAAGCGAACGCGAACCTGACCGAATGCGAGTTGGGTTGGGGCGTCACACAAGAGCCAACGCAGCTGTATAACCGGCGTTGGTGGATCAAACCGGGGATGCCGAACCTCGATCCGTTCGGCAACACGACGGACCTCGTGCGGATGAATCCCGGTCAACTCAACCCCGGCCTGATCTCACCCGCCGGGCCGATCGACCCCGATGTTTCGGTGTTGTCCGCACGCACCGTCAGTGGCCAACCGCTCGCACTTTACTCGAATTATTCGCTGCACTACGTCGGCGGGTACCCCGCAATATCTGCCGATTACTTCGGCGCGGTCAGCGAGAAGATCGGGCCAATGATCGGTGGCGATGCGAAGTTCGTCGGCGCACTTTCCAATGGCACCAGTGGCGACGTGAACAATATCAACTTCGGGCAATCGCCGATCAAAGCGGGACCAGGCGAACGCATCCGCGTCGTGGCCGAAGTCGTGGCAACCGCCGCAAAGAAAGCGTATCTGTCGGCGAAGCACACACGCGAAGTTTCGTTTGCGGTCGCCGAACGCGAACTCGAATTTAAGGTCCGCAAACCGACGGCAGCGGAGGTTACGCGGGCCGAGGCGATTCTGAAAAAGATCGCGGGCCGCAACGCAGCCAGTGCCGACGAAGTTTACGCCGGCGAAACGATCGCGATTAACAAATATCCGAACACGGTGAAACTGAAACTGCAAGTGATACGTATCGGCGACATGGCAATTACCGCGATCCCGTGCGAAGTCTTCACCGAGATCGGCCTCGAGATCAAGCGACGTAGCCCGATTCAGCCGACGCTAAATGTGTCGTTGGCGAACGGCTACAACGGCTACCTACCGACGCCGCATCAGCATCATCTCGGCGGCTACGAAACGTGGCGAGCACGTTCGAGTTACCTCGAAGTGAATGCCTCGGTGGGGATCGTGAAAACGGTGTTGGAGTTGCTGAACGAAGTCGCGAAAAAGTGACCGGGAAACGCAATGGCCGGGTGAACCATATGTAGTTCACCCGGCCATTCATTGGCACGCAGGTTCCGGTCCGCGTGCCGTGCCTCTTCCGTCCCAGCCCCTTGTAAACAAGTGCCGAGTCGGCAACGAAATCACACATTGCAGTTCGCGTGCCAGCGTCAAAAATCGCAATGCCAGTGTCAAAAGTGCTTGTTTGCGCTCGCGCCGGTCGCGTGTTTGCAATTTTTACACGCGAAAGCTACCGACTGTGAAGAAAGTGCAATCGGTCACGTCACCAATATTACACGCACATCGGTGACGTTCGTGCCCGTCAGCCCGCTGCGGATGAGGCCACCGGTGGCGGCGAACAGTGGGTAGGCATCGTGATTTTCGAGGTGCTTCGTCAGCGAAAATCCTTGCCGCGCGGCGGCCTGCAACATGTCGTAATTTGCGATCGCGCCGGCGGCATCGGTGGGGCCGTCTTCGCCGTCGGTCCCCGCGCTCAGCACCGTGACGCCACGCATTCCCTCGCTGCCCAGTTGCGCGAGCATCGTGAGCGCGAACTCCTGGTTCCGCCCGCCCTTGCCGGGGTTCGCGTTCAGCGTCACCGTCGTTTCGCCACCGATGAGAATGCACGCGGGCGGCGGCACTGGTTTCCCTCGGCTACGGATGTTTCGCACGATCCCCGCAACCACCTTCGCCACCTCGCGCGTTTCGCCTTCGACAAACGGCCCAAGATCGACCACGGTGTAACCGCGACGGGTGGCTTCTTGCGCTGCGGCATCGAGCGACTGGGCATTCGACCCGATCAACACGTTGCGAACAGTATCGGGAAGCACTTTCAGTGTCTCGGGTATGTCACCGCGTACGCCACGTTCCAAATGTTCGCGAATCGCCGACGGTGTGCGGGCCAGCAAGTCGTACCGCGTTAGCACATCGATGGCATCGGCGTACGTCGTCGGGTCGACTACCGTTGGCCCGGAGGCGATCACATCGAGCGGGTCGCCGACGACATCGGAGATGATGAAACTGACGAGGAGTTTCCCGCGAAACGCCTCGGCGAGGCGTCCGCCTTTGATGCGCGATAAGTGCTTCCGTACGGCGTTCATCTCGTTGATCGTCGCACCGCTGGCGTGGAGCCACTTCGTGATTTGCTGCTTGTCTGCAAGGGAGATTCCATCTGCCGGTGCTGGCAGAAGTGCGGAACCGCCACCGGAGATCAAACAGAACGCAACGTCATTCGGCCCGGCACCCTGCAAGAGTGCGAGCATTTCCTCCGCACCGCGAACACCCGCTTCGGTTGGGTGGTTACTGCCGGCGGGTCGTGCGGGGTTGAGCCGAATGCGGTCGGTGATTGCGGTCGTGCCATCGGGCACATTGACGATGCCGCTGAGATGTTCGCGATTCTCGAAAACCCGTTCGAGGCCGTGCGCCATCGCACCGCTCGCTTTGCCCGCCCCGACCACGAGGATTCGCGAAGCCGAATCGAGGAGCGGCGTGAGTTGGTCGTACTCGTTTACGAATTGCTGAATGACGAGCGTCGCCGGATCGGCGGCCGCCACGGCGGCACTCCAGATCGCGAGCGCGGCCGCTGCGCGATCGTCACGCAATGAGATGGGGCAGTCGATCACGCCAGAACTTCCTTGACGACGCGGCCGTGAACGTCGGTCAAACGGAAATCGCGACCGGCGTAGCGATACGTGAATTTCTCGTGATCGAACCCGAGCAGGTGCAGAATCGTGGCGTGCAAATCGTGAACGTGAACCTTGTTTTCCACGGCTTTGAAGCCGAATTCGTCGGTCGCACCCACGACGGTACCGCCCTTCACGCCGCCGCCCGCTAGCCACACGGTGAAGCCCCAATGGTTGTGATCGCGCCCGTTCACCTTGCCCGCATTCGAGCCAGGTTGCGGTAGCTCGACCACCGGCGTGCGCCCGAACTCGCCACCCCAAATGATCAGCGTCGAATCGAACAGACCGAGCCGTTTGAGGTCGGTAATCAGTGCGGAGATCGGTTGATCGATCTCTTTCGCCAAGCGTCGGTGGTTAATCTCAATGTCGTCGTGGCTGTCCCACGGCTGCACGGGGGCATGCGACACTTGCACGAAACGCACACCGCGTTCGACGAGTCTTCGTGCGGTCAGCAGGGAGCGCGCCTGTTCGCCGGGGCCGTACGCTTCGAGCGTCGCTTTCGTTTCTTTGCGCGTATCGAACGCATCGGTCGCTTCGGCTTGCATTCGGTACGCGAGTTCAAACGAAGCGATCCGCGATTCGAGCCGCGGGTCGGGGTCGCGTGCGGTTTGGTGCATCCGGTTGAGCGCGTTCAACAGGTCGAGTTGCTTCCGCTGCGCGGGTCCGCTGAGGGACTTATTGCGGATGTTCTCCAACAGCTTTTCGGGGTCCGAGTGTCGCGTATCGACGTACGTTCCCTGGAAGATTCCGGGCAAGAACGCGGACTGCCAATTCTGCGATTCCATCAGTGGCATTCCACCGGGGCACATCGTCACGTACGCGGGCAGGTTCTGGTTCTCCGTGCCGAGGCCATACGTCACCCACGAACCCATACTCGGCCGCACCAATCGCGATTCGCCGGTGTTCATCAGCAGGAACGATGGCTCGTGATTCGGCACGTCGGCGTGCATCGAGCGGATCACGCAAATGTCGTCGATGTGCTTCGCGGTGTGCGCGAAAATCTCGCTGACTTCGATCCCGGACTTGCCGTACTTCTGGAACTTGAACGGGCTGGGGAACGCGGCACCGGTGCGGCGCTCGGTGGCTAAATTGCCTACGGGCAAAGCCTTTCCTGCGTACTTCAGCAGTGCGGGCTTCGGGTCGAACGTGTCGATCTGGCTCGGGCCGCCGTTCGCGAAAATGTGAATGACGCGCTTCACCTTGGCGGGGAAGTGCGGCAGTTTCGGCAGCAACGGGTTCGAGTTATCCGCGCCCGCTTCGGCGAGTAACGGTGCGAGTCCGAGTAGGCCCATGCCGACGCCGCAACGGGCCAGCATCTCGCGTCGTGAGGGGAACATTGTGCTCATCGCGTCACCGTAGTTTTGGTCGTAAAATCAATCGACGAAGGCGAACTCGTTGCTCAACAGCAACACTTGCGCGAGTTGCGCCCAGACACCATACGCATTCGCGGGCATTGCCTCTTCTGTTGCAAACGGTTGCACCGTGGCCCACTCGGTTGACGTTGGGTTTCGCCCGAGGATGATGCGGTAAATCGCGGTCACTTTCGCCTCGGGTGTCTTCGCTTGTGCCACTTCCGGGCGGGCGGCGACCGCGGCTGCTTGAGACATCGCAAATGGGCTGTTCATGAGGAACAACGACTGTTGCGGCACCGTCGTTTGAAAGCGTTGCGGCGAGTGTTGCTCGGGGCTGGCAAAGTCGAACACGCGGAACGTGCCCGGCAAGTTCTGGCGATCGACGAAGCCATAGACGGCACGCCGTTTCGCGAATGGTTCGGTAAACAAGTTGACCGATTTTCCGCCGACGACTTTCGTATCGAGTGCGCCGGAGGCGAACAGAAAGCCGTCGCGCATGATCTCGAAATCGGTCCGCGTACGGTTCATGCGGGCGAGCCAGATGTTTTCCGGATCGCGGGCGGCGGCATCGGGTAATACGCGGCTCGATTGACGGTACGCTTGCGATGTCAAAATCCGCCGGTGAAGCGTCTTGATCGACCAACCTTCGCCAACGAAGCGTTTCGCGAGATAGTCGAGTAGTTCCGGATGGCTCGGCAGTTCGCCGCGTAAGCCGAAGTTGCTCGTGCTGCGAACGAGACCCTGGCCGAAGTGGTGCATCCAGACGCGGTTGACGAACACGCGCGCGGTCAACGGGTTGTCCGCACTCGCAATCGACGTGGCTAACTCAAGGCGGCCACTGCCGCTGACGAACGGCTTTCGTACTCCGACCGCAGCGGGCATCTGCCGGGGGATTTTCACGCCGCGATTGTTCGGGTTACCACGCAGGAACACGACCGGTTCGGTCGGCTGCGGGGCATCGTTCATCACCATCGCACGCGGTGGCGAGTACGGTGAGTTCGAGCGGAACTTGTCGGCATCGTTGCGTAGGCCACGGAAGATTTTCTTCGTCGCGATCACGACGACTTTGTCGGCTTCGGCAGGTAACGGATTCGTCGGTGCGTCGGTGCCGATGAGCACGTTCGCGAGTGCCGCACGTGCGGGATCGGGCTTGCCGGCGAGTGGCTCGAGCGATTCGGCGAGCAGTTCGCCGTAAATCGCGGCCACGTCCGCGAGCGTCTTCGGTTGACTGTCACTCAGCATCGTTAGCAAATACGGGTGAACCGTTTTCGGTAGTGTCGCCAGTTTTGCGGCGATGTCTTTTTCGGGCACTTCCGATGCGACGAACCACGGCACGAAGATCGGATCGTTGCGCTTCTTCGCTTCGGTCAGGAACTTCCGCCAGCGGTCGAAGATCGTCGGGTTCATCTTGCGTTCGGCCGCGAACTTGTCGGCGTTCGTGTTGGGCAACATCGAAAGTTCCTTAGTCGCCAGCAAATAGCGTGCGATGTTCTCCGAAGTGCGGAACGGCGCGAGTGCGGTTTCGTACATCTTCGTGGCAAATTCGGCGGCGAGGTCTTGCTTTTTTTTCAGTTCCGCCTCGAATGCGATGAACTCCGGCGTACGCAGGACATCGCCGATGATCGGTAGATCTTTCGGCTCGACCGAACTCGCAAAGACGCCGTAGAGGCTGTAATAATCGGCAGTCGGGATCGGGTCGAATTTGTGATCGTGACAACGGGCGCAGGCGACGGTAATGCCCATCAAACCGCGAGTGACGAGGTCGATGCGGTCGTCGATAATATCGTGTGGGTTATTGCTAAACCGACGGCCAACGGTGAGGAAGCCGAGTGCCGCCAACGGGCGTTTGTCGTCGCCGAGGTTCATTCGATCCGCCGCGAGTTGCTCCTTCAAAAACGTATCGTATGGCTTGTCTTCGTTGAGCGATCGAATCACATATTCGCGGAAGGTGTAGGCGTACGGGTAGTTAATATCTTCGGTGAAAACGTAACCTTTGGTGTCCGAATAGCGTGCGAGGTCGAGCCAATGTCGGCCCCAGCGCTCGCCGTATTGCGGCGAGGCGAGCAAGCGATCCACGAGGCGTTCGTAGGCATTCGGCGACTTGTCGTTCGCGAACGCATCGGCTTCATCGGCGGTCGGTGGCAGGCCGGTCAAATCGAGGCTGACGCGGCGAATCAGCGTTCGCGCGTCGGTGGGCGGCGAGGGCGTGAGGCCGTGTTGATCCCATTTCGCCGCGAGGAACTGATCGATCGGGTTGGCGGTATCGGCTACCAATTTCGACTTCGGCACGGCGGGATCGCGAACGGGTTGGAACGCCCAGTGCGATTTGCCCAGAGTGGCCGCATCGCCGGTTTGCACACTGTCAGCGGGGAAGGGGGCACCGATCTTCACCCACTCGGTCAGGGCCGCCACCGCTGCCGGGGGCAACGCCTTGCTCGGTGGCATCGCGTATTCGCCTTCGCGCCGCACGGACTTCACTAGCAGGCTCTTGGCTGGATCGCCGGCGACAACCACCGGCCCGGTATCGGTGCCTTTTTTCAGCCCGGCGGCGGTATCGAGGCGCAAACCGGCTTCTTGCTTCTTCGCGCCGTGGCATTTCACGCAGTTATCGACGAAGATCGGGCGGATTTTCTTCTCGAAGAACTCGATCTGCTCGTTCGTCGGTTCGGCCGCGATGACCGAGCCACCGACGAACGCCAGTATCGTTGCGTAGATCAGACGCATAATGGGAATGGCCTCTAGTGCGAAACGAAGCGCGAACCGGCAGTGACTCTATTCTAAGCCAGAGTTTGCATTTTGTCGAACGGGTATTGCTCTCCGCACATCGCAGAATGCTTGTTGCGCCATCGCGATGTTGTTACAGTAGTGCCAGGTATAGTCCGGTTGTGGAGGGATAACGATGCAGAGTGGGAAGACGATTTTGATCGTGGACGACGATCGCGAACTGGCCGACGGGCTGCGAATGGTGCTCGAAAAGCAGGGGTTTCGTGTGATATTGGCGCACGATGGCCATCAGGCGAAACAGACGGTTTACAACCAACGTCCGGACCTCATGATCCTCGACATGATGATGCCGCGAATGGGGGGCTACCCCGTTCTCGAACACTTCAAGGACAAGCCCGATGCCCCGCCGATCATCATGATTACCGCGAACGAAGGCAGTCGCCACAAAGCCTACGCAGAGTATCTCGGCGTCATCGACTACCTGCGAAAACCGTTCCCGATGGAACGACTCCTCGAAGCCGTCGGCAAGGCGTTCGCCGAAGAAAAGCCCGCAGAACCGAAGGCGGAGTAGTTCAAGCGGAGCTTTCGAGATCGTTGCGGCGTACGAGTGTTCGGTCGCGATTGCCGCGCACCAGTTCGTAAATGCACGGCTCTTCGAGCGTCTCGCCCGGAATGAGGCGGCAACCCAGCCGCCGTCGTTTCGCGTCGTTCCATTGTGCGACAATGCACGACTCGCAGGCAATCGCGTAGGTTTTCAGCTCGCAAGTCTGCCCATCGCTCCACGTCGCCGCCACCTTGTAGCGTGCCGCATGGCCACAACCGGCAGAGTAACAGATCACCGGGTACGCAGGCATTGGCATCGTTTGGTCCTTTCGCACTCGCCACTCATCAACTTTTCACGGCCCGCACGACCGGCACAGTTTTTTAAGTAAGTTTGCGCTCTCCGCTTGCATCGGCGCGCGGAACTAGCGAATCTATCTCTATCGTTTTGTAACATTCGGGAATGTCCGGTGCTATTATTCAATTAGCGGGATCGCCGATCCTCACACACTGGAGCTTGTCACGCATGTTCGCACGCTCAACGTTAGTACTCACGTTATTCGCGTTGCCGTTTCTGGCGAATCCGTCGTTCGCGGATGCCAAGAAAATCGGTTGGGATCCCGTCCGAACGACTTCGCCAGAAGACGTGAAGGAACTCAAACTGCTACAAGAACGCGTGAAGTCGGTCGTCGACAAAGTCACGCCGGCGACGGTGGCGGTGCTGTTGGGGCCAGGGGCGGGTAGCGGCGTGATCGTCAGCGAAGATGGCCTCGTTCTTACGGCGGCACACGTCATCGAGCCGATGGTGTTTCGTTCCGGCGTCGGGATTGCGTCGGAGTTCGGTAAGACCGTTCGCATCGTGTTGCCTGGCGACATCGTCGTGAATGGCACGATCTTAGGTCGTAACCCGCGCATCGATAGCGGCATGGTCAAAATCACCGACCCCGTTCCCAAGAATGCGACGTGGCCCGGTGCGAAAGAAGGCAAATGGCCGTTCGTTGAGATTGGCAGTTCGGCTGCGCTCGCCAAAGGCCAGTGGGTCGTTTCGCTCGGTCACCCCGGCGGGCCGAAACCCGAACGCCGTGCCCCCGTGCGACTCGGCCAGATGGTCCGTGCCAACGCGAAGGAAAAGACGCTCATCTCCGATTGCACGTTAGTTGGAGGCGATTCTGGCGGCCCGCTGTTCGACCTCGATGGCAAAGTCGTCGGCATCCACAGCCGCATCGGCATGTACCTCGAAGAGAACTTTCACGTGCCCACGCACGCTTTCCAAGACGAATGGAAGCAACTCGTTCGCGGCGATGTCGTAGGCAAGCAATCCGATGCCGTACTCGGCGTGATTCTGAACCGCGAAGGCAAGAATTTGCCAAAAGTCGATAGCGTGTCCGAAGACTCCCCTTCGGACAAAGCGGGGATCAAGGTCGGCGACATGGTGTTGAAGTTCGACGGCGAGCAAATTCACACCTCCGACGACCTCGATGGCATGATGTCCGCCCGCAAGCCCGGCGAAACGGTCACGCTCGAGATCAGTCGCGGCGACGAGATTCTCGAAGTGAAAGTCAAACTCGGCAAGCGCGCAAGTAAACGAGAGAAGAAATAACGCTCACCTTCATCACACATTATCTGGGAGTTCGCACTATGAAGATTCGCCACTGGATACCCGCCGCAGCCATCGCCTTCGTGGCCGGTAACGGCCCCGCTTACGCCATCGATGCCAACGAACAGGGCAAGAAATCGCTCGTCAAGCTCTTCGGCGATGTCGTCGCCAAGGCCACCGATGCGACCGTTCGCGTTCGCTGCAACAACAAGGACACGATCCTCGGCACGATCGTCGACAAGAAGGGTTACATCCTCACGAAGGGCAGCGAACTCAAGGGGCCGATCAGCATCCGGCTCCGCGATGGTTCCGAGTACGATGCCGTCTACGTCGGCTATCACGAACCCTCGGACCTCGCATTACTGAAGATCGACGCCACCGATATGGCCACGATTGCGGCATTTGCACCGGGCAAAGACGCCACCGTCGGCAACTGGGTCGCCGCTGTCGGCTTCGAGTCCGAACCGGTCGGCGTCGGCATCATCAGCGCCGGCGTTCGCAAACTCTATCGCGAAGAATCGTTCGTCGAGAACGGCAACAAAGGCTTCCTCGGCATCATCGCGGGCTTACCGAGCGAAGGAAAAGAACAAGTCGTCATCGGCGAAGTCGACCCGAAGGGATCGGCCTTCCGTGCGAAGCTCAGCAAGGGCGACATCATCCTCGAAATTGCAGGTAAGAAGGTCAAAAAGTTCGAGGAAATGAAGAAGTTGCTCGACGAGTACAAGCCCGGCGACACGATCAAAATGTTGGTCCTACGCAAGGATGAGGAAAAAGAATTCAACGTGAAGCTCGGCAGCCGTAGCGAAGTCGATCGCGGGGCGTTCCAGAACGCGATGGGCAGTTTGCTATCGGGTCGGCGGACGGGTTTCCCGTCGGTGATCATGCACGACATGGTCATCAAACCGAGCGATTGCGGCGGGCCGCTCGTCGACCTCGACGGCAAGGTTCTCGGCATCAACATCGCCCGTGCGGGCCGCGTCGAAACCTGGGCACTGCCTGCCGAGGTGGTCACCCCGATCTTGAAGGATTTGATCGAAGGCAAGTTCCCACCGCCTGGGAAACGCGACACCGAGAAGGTGAACAAAGCTGAGAAGTAACGAAGTGGAGCACGTTTCCAACGTGCTCATATACCTTTTGCCTGCGCGGGGGCAAATACCCTTGAAAACCAGTCGTGGCGAGTCTTCGAGACGCGACGCGATCAGTCCCAATGACAATGGGTGCGACGAGGTTACCGTTCGTGGTGTCCGTCGTTACGGCTGCGCGACGCGATCAGTCCCAATGACAATGGGTGCGACCCCCTCCCATGGTATCACCATGGGCTACGTGAGCGATCCTTTCAGGACCGAAGATCAGTACCCCGACACTGAAGGTGTCGCTCTGTCAGCCCATGGTGGAACCATGGGACGGGGGCTTCGAGACGCGATGCGATCAGTCCGCAACGTTCACTTCGTCAGCTTGCCGAACTCTTCCTGAAACTTCGTCCAATCGAATGCGGCAAACTTTTTCTGTCGGTCTGCAAGCACCTCGCCCGCTGTGACCGGAACCTTCTTATCCATTTGTTCCTTCGACAGTTCCCGCACATTCTGTGGGAGAAATACGCCGAGTGGGTCGAGTTTGGCTTCGTCTTTCGTCGACGACCGCAGCGAACGATACGCCCACGTGAGGTGCATGATCGCTTCCGTGTCGCCACGCCATTTCTTGTCGGCGATGGCCTTTTCAATCTCGCCGCGAAGTGCGGTTGTTGCTTCGATCGAGTACAAAAACTCCTTGCCATTCGGCTTGTACCACGCGATCATTTCGGATGATGCCTTGAGTACTGCTGCGGTATCGCCGAACGGTTTGGCGAGCGACGCCTTTTTGACGGCCCCCCATTTTTCATCGAACGCGGTCCCCTGCCCCGCGTTCGCTGCAATCACCGCGGGTAGTGCCGACACCCACGCTTTCAGCGGCGGGCGGCCGGGTGCGCCCTCGTAGCCACGTTCCTGGCGGTCGCTGGGGATTTTCAAATCGTGATGGCAGGCGTAACAATCGAAGCGGGCGAAATCGAGCGTGTGGCTGGGGTTCTTCGTTCGCTCGGAGGCATCGGCTTGAAGCAACTTCATCTCGGCTTGCATCGAAGCCATCGCCCCCGCCGCGATGTGTCGGGCGGTGTAGTTGTCGCTCTCTTCGGTGCGATACTGGAACAAGTCGTAGGCATCGGTCGGCTTGTTTTTCGCCAACGCGACGAGGTACGGTATCTTCGCCGGATTGTTCCAGTGCTTGGGCTGGCCTTCGATGAACGACGCGAGTTCAAATGGCGGTAGCGGCGGGTGCCCGGCGGCATACATTTCGTGCGTGACGACTTTGCCTTCGTCGGGGTTCCCGACGTGGCACGATGCGCACATCTCGGCCTTCGCAAGCGGATCGCGTAGGTTCCGCTGGCCTTTTTCTTCCTTCACTTTCGGCGTCATCGAGCGCCACGGGATCTCGTTCTTACCGGTTGGATCGCTCTTATAGTGTGCGACTTGCCACTCAGCACCGACGCCGTGACAGCCGAGGCAGCCGACGCCGACATCGTTGTTGCGTGCGAAATCGGTTGCGAGTTTACCGGTCTTCTGCGTCGGCTTCATGTCGGTGGCATGACACGTCAAACAACGCACGTCGTTCTGAACGCGATACTCCGGATTGCCGAACTCGAGACTCTTCTGCATGATCTTCGCGATGGGGTTCGCGGTCGGATCGAGCACCGCAAACGCCTTACCGTGCGGGTCGTTTTCCTCCCATACGATGCTCTCGTCGAGGCGAATAAATTCGTGCGATTTGAACTTGTTGACGAAATCGCGCACCCCGCGTTGGTCGGCACCGGAGTGACACGCTTTGCATTCGGCGATGCTGGCCGATGCGTTGTGAATGTCGGCCACAACCATCGGCTTCGCAGCAGCTTCGGCGGGCGGCTGGCCGACGCCGCTGCGTGCCAACAGCACCAATGCCACGGCAACCGTGGCGACGATCCATGCTCCTCGTATCGTGCGTACGGTCATTGGTCGCCCTTCGCGTTGTGTGTCAGATCGTACATTGCCCGGAGCGCTTCGTACGTTTTCTTCGGGTCGTAATCCTTCGGACTATCGTAACGATCTTTCGACTTCGAATCGAATGCAATCGCGGTGCGTAACTTCAGCAGCACCGGTTTCCACGCGGCAATCGCGGGCGGCCCCGATGTACCGCCACTGCCATGATAGATCGCCGTCAGCGCGAGTGTATGCTGGGCGGCAAAGTCCCAATCGGAATCTTTGAGTGCCGTGCGATTCGCGTTCAACGCACTTTCGGCGATCATCCCACCGAGTCGCGTGAGTGTGTCGGCGGACAGATTTTCGGAGAAGCCACCGCGTTGGAAGCGTACTAGAATCGCGTCGAGTTCCGCCGTTGCGGTCTCGGCGAGTTTCGCGATTTTAGCGGGGTCGGGGTTCGTCGTTTCCATCGCGATTCGCAGTTTTTCGAGTGCGGAGAGGGAAGAAATCGTGTCGCCTTGCGACAGCATTGATGAGGCTTGCGGGACGAGTTTCGCGAGCGACAGATACCAGACCTGCCAGCCAGGAACTCCGATGGGCCGAATGCGATCCGCACCGGCACTACGTGGGAAATCCGGGTTCAAACCCTGATGGCAACTGTAGCAACTCGACTCGGAGAACTCCGGCCACGGTGAGTTTTGTCGGCTGGCACGCTCGGCACGAACCGCGAGCAAGTCCACGGCAGCACGCAGGCTCGCGACTTGGCCGACGAACCACGAACGCACTTCAAAGTCCGGGTTCGGCAGTTTCTCGACCCAGTGTTTCGCGTATTTTTCGTTGAAGTGATACCGCGTATACTCGAACGAAAGTCGCGGGTGACCGGCGGCGATCAGGTCGTGATTCACTTCGCGATCCCGTGACCCGACGTGGCACGACGCGCAGTTGAGGCTCCTCGCGGAGAGATCTTTCGACGGAACGAAACCGTAGCGATCGAATTTGTCTTTGTCGGACATCGCCTTCCAACTCGGCTGATAGTGGATGGCGATCCAGTTCTTCGACGGGCCGTGGCAGGCATCGCAACTAACTGCTTCGGAGTGGTTGCGATCGTCGAGTTTCTCGCCGTTAAACTGTTTGTCTTCGTCGACCGCGTGGCACTTCAAACAACTCGCATCGCGATACGCCGGTTCTTTTCGACCGAGATTCCGAATCATTCTTTCAGAGACTTCGTTGTAAAGTACGCCGAAGGCTTTCGTGTGCGGATCGCCTTCCATCCATGTCGTGTATTCGCCACCGGCCTGCTTGACGATGCCGCTGCCGTGGCAACTCGCGGCTGAGCACGAAGTTGCCACCGAGTACATGCCGTGTGGCTGAATCATGCCATACGGCTGTTCGTGTGCGGGTGCCGTTTCCGGGACGGGTGCGCGAGCCGCGGATTTCGTCGCTTGTGCGATGAAGAGTCCGGCAGTGACGAAGGCAACGAATAGAACGGCCACGCGGTAATGCACGGTGTCACCAAAACTCGCAGGGTGTCGATCGGTGATGTTGGGGCGAACATCGCGAGCATTCAATTTCCAACGCCGACAGTGTCTGTTCAACAGCGAAAGATTTGAACTTCCGAAACCTGTCACCACAAGCCGCGAAACAAACGCGATGACTGATACAGGCCGATTCAACGAATTTCGTAGCGGAAGTCGTGAGACTTCTGACGCCGTGACTTCCCACTTCCCGAAGTCTCACGACTTCGACTACGTCAGAACCGCTTCGTAGCGGAAGTCGTGAGACTTCTGACGCCGTGACTTCCCGCTTTCCGAGTCTCACGACTTCGACTACGTCAATCGAGTATCTAATGGCGGTTCTCAAGTAACGCGATCAGCGTCTGAATTCGGATCTTCGTATCGCTGGCAAAGCGTTTCACGTCCCAAACGGTGTCGAATTTTGTAACACCCAACGCGGCTTCAAGCGAATGCAACGACGCATCGATTGCCGCGGCATCTTCGCGGTCGAGCGGGCTGGCACTCACCTTCGCTTCGTATTTTCGCAGCTTTTGTGCGATGGCAACCGCGATGTTTTTTGGTCGCGTTTTGCGATCCGGCTCGCCGACGAGATCGCGCGACGTCCACGGCATCGCAGACTCCAGTAGCGTCTTGCCGTTTCGGTTGCGTACCCATGTTTCGGGGTGATTCTTCCCCGACGATGTGAGATCGTGATGGCACTGCGTGCAGTTCGACTCGGAAAGTTCGGGCCACGGATTCTTGCGAATCTCGCGATCTTTGGAGAGTGCACACCACGCTTCCGAGACGGCGGCGTGACCGACCGACCACGCTTCGAGGTGATAATCTTTGCGTGGGCTGCCGGGGAACGTGTTGCGGTCGCGTTCGTGCCAGTGTGCGGGGAGTCGTTGCAATCGGTCTGCGTAATCGAACTTCAATCGCGGGTGACCGGCCGCGATCATGTCGTGATTCATATCGCGTACCGCAAAGCCATGTTCCGCATCCGCGGGTGCGCCGATGTGACAACCCGCACAGGCCACTGCGCGGTTGCCGAGGTCGTTCAATTCGAGCATCCCGCCGTTCGCGAAATCGGCCGCGCGCGTGGCAGGCTTCGTCCAACTCACGTGCGAAATCTGCCATTTCTCCGCGCTGCCGTGGCACGCCTCGCAGTTCACGCCCTCCGCAAGTAGCGATTGCGGGATCGCGACTTTCGCACGCACTTCTTCCGCCAGCGACGGGTTGGAATGGCAGGCAAGACAACGATAATCGTGCGTCGCTTTTTGCTCTTCGGGGAGCACCGCATCGGCACTCACCCGGTTCAATCGCCGCATCATTTTCGTGGAGAGTTCACCATTTAGAACTGCGTAAGCGCGGGTGTGCGGATCTTTCGCCATGTCGATCGTGAAACTGCTTCGCCACGTGTCCAAGCCGGTCTTCGCCGAACTTTCGCCCACTTGACCATGGCACCCGTTGGCGGAACAACCGGCACGCCCGATCATGTGCGGAGCAGGTTTTTCTTGTGGAACGAGAGCGACCGCAATCGGTTCGGTTTTCGGCGCAGGCAACGGCGCAGCGGGATTTTGCGAAAGCACCCACGTGACGCCACACGACAAAACCAGTGCAATTCCAGCGAACAATCGCCAAACGCGAGACATCATACGTGACACCGTACGCGAAGCTTGAGGATCAATTATTTGGGGAGTTCTTTAATATCATCGCGAACACCCACGCACTCTGCAAGTTCCATCCGCTCGATTCGCAACGGATTTTCGGCAGGTTCGGTTATACTACCGTAACCGTAGCATCGTTCACTGAACGATAGTGGCAGGTCGTTGACAGAGGGGTAGGCGATCTGATAGCTTTTCTGGTAGCCGCCCACATGATTTTGAATTTGGTTGATGGACGTAGGAATACGTTTGAGGGGACATCGTGCTATTCGGCCGTCAATCAACATCGAGCAGGCGAGTGGCGTGCGTACTCATTGCATCGGCTGTGGCGTGCATCCCGATTCTCGTTTGGTACGTCGGCTCCGCACTTCTCGGTTGGGCCTGGCCGGTGGCAGACGGTCGGTTCGGCGTCATCACGGGTCTGGTTGGCTTCGTTATCATTCTCAGTGAAATTCTGTTTTGGCCGCGAAAAGCCCTGCTGCGCAAGTTCCGTTGGCTCGGTCGCGCGAGGCCGTGGATGTGGTGCCACATCGTGCTCGGCCTCGTCTGCTTGCCGATCATCGTGCTGCATAGCGGGTTCGACTGGGGCGGTCGGCTCAGTGCCACGACGATGGTGCTGTTTCTGATCGTGATCGTTAGCGGCGTGTGGGGACTCGCGATGCAGCAGTGGTTGCCGCAAAAAATCCTCAACGACATCCCGAACGAAACCGTTGCCTCGCAAGTCGAATTTGCGATCCAAAAACACGTCGGCGACGCGAAGCGGATCCGCGACCAGATGACCACCGAACTCGGGAGTGCCCCCGACGCGAAACTCGGGTTCAAGCCGAAAGTTATCGGTCGCTCCGCCGAGCAGTTGACGACCTTCGTGAACAACCTACTCGTGCCGTATTTGCAGCATGGCCGACATTCCAACAAGCTCGGGTCTCGGAAAGAATCGGAGAATTTGTTCGCGCGATTGCGGACGGCGATACCGAACGACGCGCTCGACGATTTGAACAAACTCGAACGGCTCGCGGACATTCGCCGTCAGTGGGACACGCACGTGACGCTGAACTTCTGGCTCCGCAATTGGCTCGTGATTCACGGCCCGCTCTCGTTGTCGATGTTCGTCTGCATGTGTATTCATGCGGTGAAAGCCCTGAAATACTGGTAACCTGGCACCATGCAACCTCCGCGTTCCGACAGTCGCGACCTCGTGGACCGTTACCCCGGTGACCGCCGCCGGTACTTCGCGTCCCAAAACTGGGTCGAGGCGCTGAAGAAATTCTTCCGCCGCAACCTCTGGGCGATCGCGGTGTTTCTGGCCCCGCTGATCTGGCTGGGTTGGGGCTTCGCGGATAACTCCACTGGCGAGAACGATTACAAGTACACGCACGGCCCACTCACGAACCCGCACGCGGCCTTCGACAACAATTGCGAGGCGTGCCATCGACCCTACGACTCGGGCAGTTTGTTCACGTCATCGCCGATCAAACCGCACGAACGCTGGCTCGACATGACGTGCGAGAAGTGCCACGCCGGCCCCGCTCACCATGCGACGGCGAAGTGGCCTGCGGGCGAAAGCGATGCCGCGTGTTGGACTTGCCACCACGACCACAAGGGCCGCACGAACTCGCTGGTGCGAATCGACGACAACCACTGCACGAAGTGCCACGCGAACTTACCCGGCAGCTACGATGCCTCGAAAGCCGTCGGCGATGGCAATTTGAAATACGCACCGGCCATCCATTCGTTCGCCGATCACCCGAACTTCCGCAAACTCGACGACGAAGCGAACGGCAAAGGTGCTAAGCGGACGATCCAGTTCAGCCACAATCACCACATGACGCTCGGCATCCCCCCTGCCCCCGGTTCGGAACGCGGCAACCTCACGAAGGCTGCAGTCGCGAAGCTGAACGGCAACGATGCCGGTGTCGAGAGTCGTTTTTTCAAAGCCGGTGACAGTGCGATGACACCAGTGCAGTTGCAGTGTGCGTCGTGCCATCAACTCGATGCCGGACGCATGGGTCTGAAAGGCGAAATCGCGAGCGGGGTGAACCTCACCGGCGAGCCGAAGGAAGCGATCCAGCCACCGCGAGCCGAAGGCGCGTATTATCTGCCGATTAACTTCGACGCACATTGCAAGGCGTGCCACCCGTTGAAATCCCCCGAACAGACGACGATTCTCAAAGTCGAAATCGACCCGTTCGTGTTGCCGCACCGCAAACAACCGGCGGAACTGATCGAGTATCTCGACGCGGAATTCGGACGGCAGTTGCTGTTGAAAAATGCCGCGATCAAGGACGCACCTGCTATCGGCAAGAAAGCGGAGACGATTCAGAAAGAGATCGAAGCGGCGCGAAACAAAGCGTTTGAGAAGCTCGTTTCGGATGTCAATCCGCGAGCGAACAACGCCCTCAACGGCAGCACGTGTGCCGAGTGTCATGCGTTCAACGGGGTCAACGAACCGCCCGCGAAACGGACCATCGTGCCCGTAAAGATCCCGACCGTGTGGTTTGAACATGCGAAGTTCAACCACGTCTCGCACCGTGCGGTGAACTGCCAAGAGTGCCACCCCGGCACCCAAGACAAGTACGATCCGACCGACGTGAAACGCTTCGACAAAGACAACAAGATTAAAATCCTCGGCGTCGAATCGTGCCGTGTCTGCCACGCGCCGCAAGTGATGATGACCTTACCGAAAGGTGGCGTCTCCACAACTGGTGGCGTTCGGCACGGTTGCACCGATTGCCATAAGTACCACAATGGTGAACACGCCTTCCAAGGGCGTGGCGCAACCGCCCGCGACCCGAGCGAACCGCGACTCAGCACGATCGAATTTATGCTCGGCACGAAGCCTGGCAAACCCTAACCCGGACGGCGAATTCGGATGATTATCGTCAAGCGCCTCCGCGACATTCAAGAAGAGTGGGGTTACCTGCCCGAAGCGGAACTGATCCAGTTCCACAAGGACTCGGGTATTCCATTACCGCGCATTCAGGAAGTCGCGAGCTTCTTCCCGCACTTCCGCCAATGGCAACCGCCGCCGTACGTGACGGCTGCCGTTTGCCGCGACATGACCTGCCACCTTCGCGGTGCGCCGGAAGTCATCAAGGAGTTGAAGAAACTCGAACGCGATGGCGAAAAAAGCGTCGTCGTTGAAGGCGTCTCGTGCCTCGGTCGTTGCGATCGCGCACCCGCGATGTGCATCACGCGGCACAAGCCCGACCAGCATCACGAGGAATTGTCCGTCGCAGAACAGAAGGAACTTGAGGAACTTCACCAAAACCCTTACGCGCACGGCGACCGCAATGGCACCTTCCACGAATGGGTGTACGCCGGACGCTCGACGCAAGACTTTAGCACGGTCCTCGCAACGATCGCTTCCGGTGGCACCGCACCGATTCCCGATTGGGACTACACGTACAAACTCAACCGCAACGAGTGGCTGATCGATGTCTATAAGAATGCAGAACCGCCGTTGAAACCGTACGAAGCCGTGCGCCGATTCGTCAAAGACCACCCGCAACAAGTGACGTTACCCAGCCCGTTGCCGAAAATCAAAGAGACGCGAAACGGTAAAGACATCGAACGCGAATGGGGACCGAAAGAGTTCGAGAAATTCATCGACGACAAGCACCCGTGGATGCGCAAACTCGATGTCGCGGGTCTGCTCGGGATGGGCGGCGCGGGAGTGCCGGCGTACCGCAAATGGTTCGAGGTGTGGAAAGCGGAGGGCGATGAAAAATACATCGTCATGAACGGCGACGAGAGCGAACCGGGCACGTTCAAGGACCGCGAGATTTTGCTCAAGGCCCCGCACATCGTCGTGGAAGGCGTGCTGCTTGCGGGGTTGTACACGAACACGACGCGGGGCTACATCTTCATTCGGCACGAGTATCTGGAGCAAATCGCGGCGGTGCGAAAGGCGATCAAAGACGCACAGGCGATGAACGCGAGCGGCGACAACATCTTCGGCTCCGGCCGCAACTTCGACGTCGAAGTGTTCGTCAGCCCTGGCGGTTATATTTGTGGCGAACAAAGCGCGCTCATCGAGGCGATGGAAGATCGCCGTGCCCAGCCTCGCAACCGCCCACCCGAACTGATGACGAACGGCCTACGCGATAAGCCGACCGTTGTGAACAACGTCGAAACGATCTCGTGGACCCCCGCGATCATGCTCAAGGAAGGCGGCTGGTACCCGAAGCAAAGCGTCGGCGATTTCCGTGGCCGCCGCTTGTTCTCCATCAGCGGCGATGTCGCGAAACCGGGCGTTTACGAAGTCCCAATCAGCGACACGCTCGGCGACCTGATCGCACTTGCGGGGGGCGTCGTCGGTGGTACGCTAAAGGCACTCGCCACCTCTGGCCCATCGGGCGGGTTGATCCCGCCGCAGATTCCGCTCACCGCCGGTTTCGCCGAGCGCCGTAGCCGCGCGATCGACGACCTCGACAAACAAGACGACAAGGACTTTTTGAACCGCATCCTCGATAGCGGCCTGAACGCGAGCGGTAGCCATTTCGATCTGCTGAAACTGCCACTCGACTTGAACGTGTTCAAATCGGTCGGCCGGCTGATCGGCGTCGGCGACAGTCGCGCACTCGGGATGATGCTCGGCGCGGGGCTGGCGGTTTATGCTTCGGATACGGCTCCGAACATTCTCGATCATGCGAAGAATTACACCGAGTTCTTTCGCAACGAATCGTGCGGCAAATGCGTGCCGTGCCGCCTCGGTTCGCAGAAACTCGTCGAGATCGGCACCGATCTCACGAAACGCCGCGGCTTACGCAGTACGGAGTTACCAACGGTCGAAGCGACTTCGCAAGTGATTGCCGACATGTCGTATGCGATGATGATGACATCGATTTGTAGCCTCGGGCAAGTGGCCGCGAACCCGCTGATGACGGTACTGCAATACTTCCCCGATGACGTGCGCTCGGGTTCTTGATCTCACACCGCTGGAGTTGGCATCATGCCCATATCATTAGACCTGTGGGATTCGTTCGGCGGCGGTAAGGAAAACGAAGGCGTATTCTCGCGCGATGAAGACGGTAACCTGATCCGTCAAGTCGCCGCCACGTATGCGCAGCTCGAGCAAAAAATCACCATCGCGATCGACGGCATCGAAGTGAAAGACATCCCGCTTGCCACCGTCGTCAAAGATGCGCAAGGCGTGATTCGCTACAACCTCGAAGGCCTGCCGGTCATTCGCCGCACGACGATTTATGACGCAGGCACGCAACTCGTCCGCGAGGGAACGTGGACGCAAGATGAACTCGATCGCCGCATTCCCGTACTTTGCCACCGCGAACACCTGAAGCCCGTCGGCGTCTGCCGGATGTGCTCGGTACACGTCGTGCGCGTCCGCAAACGCGACGGCAAAAAAGCTCCCGGCGACAAACTCGTACCGTCGTGCCATCACGAAATTCAGCCGGATATGAAGATCACGACGCGAGTCGGACCCGATGTGAACTTCAAGGACTATGCTGCCTACGCAGGCTACGCGAAGGAAGTGCAATCGTCGGTGACGCTGCTCGCGGAGTTTCTGCTGGCGGACAATTACCACCCCGAAGCCGACGCGGGCAAAACGAAAGTCTACGACAACGAGCTAAAGAAAGTCGCAGATAACCTCGAACTCACCGGCCCACGGCCCGGCATCCCGACTCGCCACAAAGACCTTACGCACACCACCGGGAAGAACGTCGATCGCCACGCGAACTCGCGACCCACGGTGCCGCTGCCGATGTCGCTCGCACACACGGCGCACAAAGTCGTGAACTCGTTGTTGCCGTACTCATCGCGAACGGTGGCGGTCGATCACGATCGCTGCATCGGTTGCGACCGCTGCGTACGTGCGTGCAACGAAGTTCGGCCATTCAAGGTGATCGGTCACACCGGCAAAGGCTACAAGACGCGAATCAGCTTCGACCTCGATTCGATCATGGCCGAATCGAACTGCGTGCAGTGCGGCGAGTGTATGAACTCGTGCCCCACCGGTGCGCTGCAACTCAACAAGCGAATCGTGCCGAAGCCACTCCGCGACGCACTCGAAATCGAAGGTGAAAGCCCGCTACTCGCGCAACTCGAAAGCCCGAATACGGTCATCGCAAAGGATGTCGTGTTCTATGCCACGCGCTCTGGGAAAGCGGAAAGTGGCTTCCTTTCGGCGGAGGAAATGCAGGAGCTGTCGTTCGATTTCATCCCCGAGTTCGGGACGCCGAAATCGACGCGGTCGTTCTCGCCGTTTCAGAAAGTGCCGCTTTCCTACTTGCGCTGGAACGAAGGCGCAGTACGGCGGCTCGTTGTGAAAAAAGGCCACGTGCTCGGCTTGCAGGGGCATTACGCGAACACCGCGTATTTCCTCGGCGAAGGCCAGTTCGGCATTTATAGCCGCGATACGAAGGCGAAAGCAGTCGAAACCGGCTTCCTCGGGAGACTGTTCGGACGCAGTCCCCGCGAAGATGACCCCAGCGAACTCGGTACGAAAATTGTCGAACTCGGCACCTGGGCGACGATCCTCGGCGAACTCGCCTGCATGGCGAACAAGCGACGCACCGCATCGATTCGCGTCGAGTCGGACACCGCCGTCGTGTACGAAGTGACGCGGAACGTCCTCGATATGGTTCAACGTTCCGAGTCCGCTCGCGATGTGCTGAACCTCATCTACACGCGCAACGCCATCCGCTCGTGCCTTCAACGGCGTGCCAAGGAAAACGAACCACCGACGCTTTTCCAGGATCTCGTCGAACGCGAAGACCGCGAAGCGCTGACGCGGTTACTCGTCGATGCCCCGGCTGGCAAAGATCGCGCCACGTTACGGCGTACGCAACCCGGCGAGCGACTCGTCGGCCAAGGCGAACGAGCGAAAGATTTTTACATCATCCGACTCGGTTCGGTGAAGATTACGCAAGACATCGACGGTCGCGAAGTCGTGTTGAACCGCCAGACGGAAGACGAGTATTTCGGCGAAATCGCGATGCTCGAAGAGGACGGTCGCCGCACCGCCACCGTGACGGCACTCGACACGGTCGAAGCGATCCGGATACCGAAAAGCCTGTTCAACGAGATGCGGAATTTGTTCCCGAGCGTCGAACGCAAACTGCAAGAGGCCCGGACGCGGCACCTCGCGCGAAACCGGACACCGAAGCCGATCGAAAGCGACATCCTCGGCGATTTCCTGAACCAAGGCTTGTATCAGGGCCGCTTCCTGATGATGCTCGACCTCAAGAGTTGCACGCGCTGCGACGAATGCACGAAGGCCTGTGCCGATGTTCACGGAGACGGATATTCCCGGCTCCTCCGCGAAGGCAATCGCTTCGGCGACTACCTCGTGGCGGCATCGTGCCGGTCGTGTAACAAGCCGTACTGCATGGACGGTTGTCCCGTCGATGCGATCCACCGTTCGGGTACATCGCTACAAATCAAGATCGAGAACCACTGCATCCAGTGCGGGCTATGCGAACGCAACTGCCCGTATGGCTCGATCCAGTTGCCGCCGAAGCAGACGACGCAGACGCTGTACACGTTACCTACGAAGGCGATCAACTGCGACAAGTGCCAGGACTTGGTGCCCGACGACACCGACCCGTTCTGCGTGCGCGCCTGCCCGCACAAAGCTGCCTTCCGCATGACCGGCGAGGAAGTCCTCGCGAAAGTCATGGGCGGATGATCGCTGAATTTAATTGGGTCGAGCGACCCACACGAATGCGGTTAGTCAAAAAATCCAAGACGATCCGACGTAAGTCGGAATTCGTGTCGTGCTTGGTGTGACCGGAAAATGTCTCATCCGGTCGATTTCATGTCGTGGTCGGTCGATTTTGTGTCGTGGTCGGTCGATTTTATGTCGCCTCCGGTCGATTTTTGGACGGTACTTGCGGCGAGTGTCGAATCGATGCCATTCGACACAACCCACGACAAGGGTTCGAGATACCGCAAAAACCCTCGAAATGAAACTGCCATTTTCGATCTCAAAGTGGCATTTTGAGACGCGAAAATGGCAAAAAAGCGATTTTGGAACGTCCGCAATTCCGACTTACGTCGATTCTCCCGCAACAAAAGCGAGCGAAACCGAGTTCAAACAGTAGCGTTGGCCGGTCGGTCGCGGGCCATCGGGGAAGACGTGGCCGAGGTGACTATCGCAACGCGCACAGCGAATTTCGGTACGAACCATACCGTGGCTATCATCGACAATATTCGCGACGTGTTCGGTATCGTACGGGGCGAAGAAACTCGGCCAGCCCGTGCCCGATTCGAACTTCGCGTTCGAGCGAAACAATGGCAGATTGCACAGCCGACAGTGATAAACGCCCACTTCTTTCTGCTTCAGCAACCCGCCGCAAAACGCAGGCTCGGTGCCTTGGTGCAACAGCACGCGACGCTCTTCGGGCGAAAGCCCCTTCGCCAGCAGTGAAATTTGCTCCGCAGACGGACGAGTCAAATCGTGCCCGCTCGCCGAGGTATGTGTTGTGCTCATCATTTCTCCCATTGTCGTGTCGTGCGGTCAAACTACGGATAATCATAGTCGAAGGGTGATACCGCCCATCTCGATCACTCTCACTCGGTTTCCGCATGAACGACGACACACCGGCGATCCTCAGCGGCCCCGCGACATTCGCCAACGGCCCGCCACCCTGGCCACCCGAACGCCCCGCGGTGCGCGACGCGCTGTTGGCCGCGTACGCCGACGGCAGCTGGGGGCAGTATCACGGCCCACGTGTAACTGACCTCGAAACCCGGTTAGCCGTGCGATACCGCGTACCCCACGCGCTCACTTGTGCGAGTGGCACGCTGGCCGTGGAAACCGCCCTGCGTGCGGTGGGCGTTGGCCCCGGCGATGAAGTCATTATGGCGGCGTACGAGTACGAATCGAACTTCTTAAGCATAATCTCGATCGGCGCGAAGCCGGTGCTCGTCGACGTCTTCAAAACGAACGCGAACTTCGACCCCGCACATCTGGATGCCGCACGTTCAGCAGCAACCAAAGCCGTGCTCGTTTCGCACATTCACGGCGGGTTTGCACCGATAGATGACGTCGTGGCGTGGGCGAAAAACGAGCGAATCGCGGTGATTGAAGATGCCGCACAATCGCCAGCCGCGAACGATGCCGACATACCGAAAGTGATCGTGGCCGACATTCGGACGCTGAGCTTCGGCGGATCGAAAATCCTGACGGCCGGGCGCGGTGGCGCGATGCTGTTTCTGAATGAAAAAACGTTTCAGCGGGCGAAACTTTGGCTAAACCGCGGCGTGCAACAGTGGGCGGCACTGAGTGAATTACAGGCCGCCGTGCTGCTGCCACAACTGGAATCGCTACCAGCGGAAGTGACCACGCGACTGAGCGGAATGCAGGTGCTCGCGGTCGATGTGCCGGGGCTGCGAATGTTGCCGGGCAATGGCTTGTACAAAATCGGCTTCGAGTTCGATGCCGTCGCGTTTGGCATGTCTCGCGATTTGTTCGTGAAGGCGATGCGTGCGGAAGGCGTCGCGTTCGATGCTGGTTTCAAGGCGCTGCACCGCAGTCGTGCGCCGTCGCGATTCCGTGCGATTGGCTCGCTGTCGTGCGCCAGTATTGCGCACGATGCCATCGTGATGCTGCATCATCCCATCATGCTCGGCGGCCGACTGGCCGGGCAACAGGTTGCCCGTGCGATTGCGAAAACGTACCGTAACGCAGAGCGATTTCGTGCCGAATTCCCGCCGCTTTCCTGAAAGGGCCACCCGATGCCGCGCCTTCTGACTGGTTTCGTGCTGTTCTTTCTAACGACACTTGCAACACTCGCCGCCGATGCCCCAGCCGGTTCGTGGAAGCTCACACTACGCTCGGAGCGTCAGCCGATCTTGGTGCTGATTTCCTTCACGCAAACCGATGGGAAATGGGCGGCGGATTACATCGACTCAACCGCGCAGTTCAACAAGGAACCGAAGTTCAGCGATGTCAAAGTCGTCGATGACAACCTGAAATTCACCTTGCTGATCGATGCCATCGCGTTCAGTTTCGATGGCATCGTCGCAAAAGATGGCAAAAAAATCACCGGCTCGTTGAATCAGGGAACCGCACTCGAACTGACCGAGTTGCGACCGAGTACGTTAAAGAAAATCGATGGCTTCAACTTGGTTCGTGAGACGCTGACTCAGACTGACGAACCGCAAGAGGTTTACGATGCGTCGCTGAAAGTGCTGGCACAAGCCGCAGCGAAGAAACTCAAGCCAGACGAGGTTCGCGGTATGGTCGATCGCGTCATGAAACTCTCGGCGAGCTACGGCCCGCGCTGGGAACGCGCCACGACCCTGAAGTTCGCGGGGTTGCTCGCCGATCAGGAGGGTTACGCCGAAATCGCCTTGGCCCAAGCTCGCAAAGCCGAACGGATGCTGACCGACGACGATGAATCGATGGCCCGTCTGGAAGTGCTCAACGTGCTGGCTCGTTCGTTGACGAAGTCGAACAAGGCCGACGAAGCGAAGCCGTACCTGGCACAAATCGCCAAACTCGAACTCCGCGATTATCAGGATTACGCGAAGAAAAACCCCGCATACAAGATCGAGGAATTCAAAGGACGCAAGGCGAAGAGCAACCGCGTCGCGCTCGTCGAACTGTTCTCGTCGACGGAATTAACTCAGAGTGCGGGGTTCGATCTTGCTCGAGACGGCGTGCTGCGGGCGTACAAACCGAGCGATGCGATTGCCCTCACATACCACATGAACCTAGCGAACGCATCCGATCCGCTCACGAACCCCGACACGATTTTGCGCGTCAACTTCTACGTTGCCAAAGTGAAAACGGGGACTTTCGCATTCGTCAACGGCAAGCCCGCCGTGCGCATTACCGATGATACATCAGCCGAATCCGCGAAGGATATTTACGCGGCACTTCGCGAGAAGATCGAAGAAGAACTCGAAAAACCGACCGCAGTCAAACTGACGCTGACGGTCGCCGCCGATCCGAAAGGTTTCGTGGCGAAGGCGGCGATTGCCGAACTCGAAAAACCGAGCGAGCAAATGTTCCTTCGCTTCGCCGTGTTTGAAGATCGCGTGCGTTACTTCGGCGGCAACGGAATGCGGTACCATCAGCACATCGTGCGCTCGTTGCCGGGAGGCAAAGGCTTCCCGCTGACGAAAGCGACTGCCGAACATTCGGTGACGATCAACGCTGCGGACATTCGCGAGAAATTAACGAAGTACCTTGAGGATTTCAGCAAGGAAAACGAGTTACCGCGTGCCGACCGCCCACTGGAACTCAAGAACTTGAAGCTCGTCGCGTTCGTGCAAAACGATTCGACCGGCGAAGTATTAGACGCGGCACAGGTCGATCTGGAAGCGAAGAAGGAGTGATTCCGAGGGAGATCGTTTGTAATGTTCAGAAATTACGAGTACGATCGAAGTGGTTTCAATCCCTACTCCCGTTCTCCGTGAGGCTCTGATGTTCACACGTCGCGTTTGGTTGGCGGTTGTGGTTGCGTTGTCCGTGGCAAGCATGAGTACGGCCGCAGATAAGAAGATGTCGTTCGAGGTCTACCAAGATGCCAAGGACGAGTTCCGCTGGCGCTTGAAGGACGGCGAAGGAGCGATCGTCGCCACTTCCGGCCAGGGTTACGGCAAGAAATCCGACTGCACGAAGATGGTCGGCAATTTCCAAGAAGACATCTCCAAGTACACTTTTGAGATGTACGAAGACAATAAGAAAGAACAGCGATTCCGGCTGAAAGCAAAGAACGGCAACGTCGTCGGTGCCTCGAACGGCAGTTTCAAGACCAAAGCCGAAGCAGAGGCTGCAATCAAGGAAATCCAGAAAGGCACGAAAGACGCCAAGCTCGTCGAACTTGAGAAAGACAAGAAGTAAATCGTTTGTCCGAGGTTGCGATGAAAGCGTCGCAGCCTTGCTTTTGCAACGAAAGTCCTGCCAGACCCATCGCTTGACACGTACATTGGCAAATCGACCGAAATTCCACTCGCATCTTCGAGTGGAATCGGGTACACCGATCAAATCGCTCAATTATCATTGCAGGATGAACTCCATCATGCTGTTTTTTCTCATCGCCTGTCACGCTCTCATGGACTACGCCCTTCAGGGCGATGCCATGGCGGTTTGCAAGTGTCGACGTGCCAATCACCCGCTGCAAAAGTCGGTTCCGTGGTTCTATTGGCTGAGCGCACATGCTCTTTTACACGGCATGGCGGTCGGCGTCGTCATCCGTTGGTTCGGCTACGACATGGTCGCAGCCACGACGTTCGCAATTGCGGAGACGGTCATTCACTGGTTCGTCGATCTGGCAAAGTGCGAGAAGTTTTTCAACATTCACGTCGATCAAGCGATTCATATCGCCTGCAAAATCGCCTGGTGGGCACTGCTGGTGAACGGCAATTTCGCGATGAACGGCTGAAATCGCCAGGCGGTTTTTGCTCTCACAATCGACGTAAGTCACAATTGCGGACACTCCAAAACCGTGTTTTGGGGTGTTTTTTTGTCTCAAAATGCCACTTTTCGATCGCAAATCGCTGATCTGTTTCGAGGGTTTTTGCCTTAACTCGAACATTTACTGTGGGTTGCGTCGAGGATCATTCGTCTGGCATTCGGCGCAAGTACCGTCCAAAAATCGACCGAGCACGACACAAAATCGACCGACCACGACACAAAATCGACCGAGCACGACATTCTCACGACACTTGGAGACAGTTTCACGACACTTCGCGACACGGTATAAAAGTCGACTTACGTCGCATCGCCTGCGATTTTTTGACTTCGGGGAATCGTGTGGGTGCGGGTTCCCTTTGCTTGCGAGTCGTGCCAATCTTCCCAACAGATTTCAAAAGTCGAAATTTCGCAAAATCCATTTGATTCGCCTCCCGTCGTTCTGATAAACTATGATTCTGCCGGATTGTATAAAACGCCTGCCTCTTCCCCTGCTGAGTCACTGATGCAATTTCACTGTCTAACTCTTTCTGTGGCGTTCGTTGGAGTGATGACTTCTATCGCTTCGGGACAGCCGATTAAGCCGGTGGCCAACGATGGCCCCGTTAGCTTCTTCAAAGACATTCGCCCGATTTTGCAACAGAACTGTCAGGGTTGCCATCAACCGGCCAAGACGCAGGGCGGTTACGTGATGACCGAGTATGCGTCGATCCTGAAGCCGGGAGAAACGGGCAAGCCGACGATTGTGCCCGGCAACCCCGATGCGAGTTACCTCGTTCAGGAAATTCGCGTGCTGAAAGACGGCAGCCACGAAATGCCCAAAGGCCGCGACGCCCTGCCCTCGATTCAGATTCAACTCGTCGAGCGTTGGGTGAAGGAAGGCGCGAAAGACGACACGCCCGCATCGGCGAAGGCGGTCCTCGTCGACACCGAACACCCGCCGGTTTACCTCGCACTGCCCGTGGTGACATCGCTCGCGTTTTCGCCCGATGGCCAATACCTCGCCGCAACGGGTTATCACGAAGTCATCGTTCACAAAGCCGATGGTAGTGGTGCGATCGCGCGGCTCGTCGGCGAATCCGAACGGGTACAGTCGCTCGCGTTTTCGCCCGATGGCACGCGGCTGGCGGTGGCAGGCGGTTCGCCAGGCCGCTTCGGCGAAATCCAGATCTGGGACGTGGCGAAGAAGAAACTACAAGTTTCCAGCCCGCTCACGTTCGACACGCTGTTCGGCGTCAGTTGGTCGCCCGATGGCAAGATCGTCGCCTTCGGATGTGCGGACAACACCGTACGAGCCATCGATTCGCTTACCGGCAAGCAAGTCTTGCAAATGGGCACGCACTCGGACTGGGTTCTCGGCACCGCGTTTTCGCAAGATGGCTTGCACCTCGCGTCGATCGGCCGCGACATGACGATGAAGCTGACCGACGTCCCCACGCAACGCTTCGTGGACAACATCACGAGCATCACACCCGGTGCGTTGAAGGGTGGCCTGATGGCGATCGACCGCCGGCCGATGCTCACGAAGACAATGCAAAAGATCCCTGCGGACACACCCGGTGCGAAGCCGAACGTCTACGACGAATTGCTCGTGGCCGGTTCGGATGGCATCACGCGGCTTTACAAAATGCACCGAGAAGTGAAGCGCGAGATCGGCGACGATTCCAACAAAGTCAAGCAGTTTGAGGCGATGCCCGGCCGCATTTCGACCGCGAAGTTTAACGCCGATGGCAAACGCTTCGCCGCCGCGAGTAGCCTCGATGGCAAAGGCGAAATCCGCATCTTCGACACCGACACCGGCAAGAAGATCGTCCTCGAAAACGCTACGACACCCGCTTACACCGTTGCCTGGAAAGCCGATGGCAAAGTTCTCGCATCTGCGGGATTCGACGGCAAAATCTGGCTGCACGACACGACGACCGGCAAACTGCTGAAAGAGTTCGCCGTCACGAAAATCGACGAGAAAAAAGCCTCGAAGTAGGCAACAGTCATCGCGAACTCCCCACACACGACCTCTCTGGAACGACACCATGCGACGTACTTTCCTCCTCGCGATGGCCACACTTACCACGATGGCGGGGTGGTCGAGCGCAGCCGACAATGCCGAAAAACTGCCCGCGAAAGCAACGGTCCTCAAGATCGAAACCAAGCCCGCAACGATCGCGCTCAGCGACCCGTTCGCGTATGCCCAACTCAACGTGACGGCACATCTGCAATCGGGGGACTTGGTCGATGTCACGCGATTGGCAAAAGTGACCGCACCCACTGCGGTCAAAGTATCGGCGAGCGGGCAGGTCCGCCCGGTGGCCGATGGCAAGGGCGAATTGACCGTGAGTTTCAACGGCCAAACCGCGAAAGTACCCGTTGCGGTGGCGAATCAGACCGTCGCGCCGAACGTCAGTTTCGTGCGCGATGTCCAACCGGTGCTGTCGAAGCTCGGTTGCAACGCAGGCACCTGCCACGGTAGCGCCCAAGGTAAAAACGGCTTCAAACTGAGCCTGCGCGGCTACGATCCGATCTTCGATCACCGCTCGCTCACCGACGATCTCGAAGGGCGACGGTTCAATCGGGCGGCACCGGATCGCTCGCTGATGCTGATGAAACCTGCGGGCACCGTCCCGCACGTGGGCGGCGTTGTCTGGCAACCCGGCGACCCGACGTACGACCTCGTCAAAGCGTGGATTGCCGACGGCGTGAAACTCGATCTGACCGCACCGAAAGTCGCGTCGATCGAGTTGTTCCCGAAAAACCCATCTTTGCCCGTTATCGGCATGAAACAGCAATTCTCGATCATCGCGACTTACACCGATGGCAAAACCCGCGACGTCTCTGCCGAGACGTTCATCGAAAGCAGCAACACCGAAGTCGCAACCATCGACAAAACGGGCCTGACAACGAGTATTCGCCGCGGCGAAACGACGATGTTGGCACGCTACGAAGGGGCATATGCCGCTTCGACCGTCGTCGTAATGGGGGATCGCTCTTCGTTCGTTTGGACGCCACAACCGGTGTACAGCCCGCTCGATCAACTCGTCGATGCGAAACTCCAGAAGATGAAAATCCAACTCAGCGGCCTGTGCGACGACTCCGAATTCATCCGCCGCGTCACGATCGACATCACCGGCCTGCCGCCATCATCGGACGAAGTTCGTGCCTTCCTCGCCGATGCGAAACCATCGAAAGACAAGCGCGAAGCCCTCATCGACAAGCTCGTCGGCAGCGATGCCTACATCGAGCAATGGACGAACAAATGGGCCGACATGATGCAGGTCAACCGAAAGTTCCTCGGCGACAATGGCGCGATCGCACTTCGCAAATGGATCCGCGATGCGGTGGCAAAGAATATGCCGTACGACAAGTTCGCGAACGAGATCCTGACCGCCCAAGGCTCGAACTTGGACAACCCGCCGGCGGCGTACTTCAAGACGCTACGCGACCCCGATGCGGTGATGGAAAACACCACGCAGTTGTTCCTCGCGATTCGGTTCAACTGCAACAAGTGCCACGATCACCCGTTCGAGAAATGGACGCAAGACCAGTACTACCAGATCGGTGCATACTTCGCGCAAATCACTCGCCGCGAAGACCCGAAGTACAAAGGCCAACGCATCGGGGGCACTGCCGTCGAAGGGGCCACACCACTCGTCGAGATCATCGAAGACGCGAAAACCGGCGACGTGAAACACGCCCGCACGAACCTCGTCGCGCCGCCGAAGTTCCCGTTCACCCATGCCGAAGAGGTGAAAGCCGAGGGTTCGCGCCGCGCCCAGATGGCGAAGTGGATTACTTCCCCCAAGAACCCGTACTTCGCACGTAGCTACGTCAACCGCGTCTGGAGTTACATGCTCGGCGTCGGCATCATCGAGCCAGTCGACGACATCCGTGCGGGCAACCCGGCGACGAATCCGGAACTGCTCGAGAAGTTGACCGACGACTTTGTGAAGTCGAATTTCGACGTGCAAAAACTGATCAAGACGATCTGCAAAACGCGGACGTATCAACTGTCGATCGTGTCGAATAAATGGAACAAGGACGACGAAACGAACTTCTCCCATGCCATCGCACGGCGACTCCCTGCGGAGGCACTCTACGACGCGGTGTACAAGACGACGGGCAGCGTAACGCACCTGCCGGGGATGCCGGTCGGTGCGCGGGCCGCGCAACTTCTCGATAGCAACATCGAACTGCCCGGCGGGTTCCTCGATCTGCTCGGCAAGCCGGTACGCGAGAGCGCCTGCGAGTGCGAGCGTTCGAGCGGCATGATGCTCGGACCGATCCTGGCGTTCGTATCGGGGCCGGTCGTCGGCGATGCCGTTCACGACCCGAACAACCACATCGCGAAGTACACGATGAAGGAAAAAGACGATGCCAAGGTCGTCGAAGAAATCTACCTCTCGGTGCTGAACCGACACCCGACGAAGGCGGAGATCGAAACCGGCGTCGTGGCGATGCGCAGCGCGGGGCCAGACCACCTGTTACTGATCGCGGACCATCGCAAGAAAGCGGAGGCGTTCGAGGCATACAAGAAGTTGATCGACGACAAACAAAAGACGTGGGAGACGAGCCTACGCGATCAGAAATCACCGACCTGGACCGTCCTCGATCCCACGAAGTTCACCGCGAAGAGCGACGCGACGTTCGCCAAACAGCCGGATATGTCGTTGCTCGTCAGCGGGAAAACCGACACGGTCGAACTGTACACGATCGTTGCCGATACGAAGCTCGCGACGATTTCCGGCGTTCGCCTCGAAGTGCTACCCGATCCGAGTCTGCCCGCGAAAGGTCCGGGCCGCGCCGCGAACGGGAACTTCGTGCTACAGGAATTCAAAGCCACGCACAAATCGCTGGCGAAAGCCGATGAGAAAGCGAAGCCGGTGAAGTTCGCCAACCCACAGGCGACGTTCGCACAAGACACGTTCCCGATTCAGAACGCAATCGACAACAACCCGGCCACGGGTTGGGCCATCGCCCCGCAATTCGGCGTCGCCCACACAGCGGTGTTCCCGATTCAAGGTGCGGTTGCCTCGAAGGAAGGCACGCAGTTGACGTTCACGCTCGACCAGCATTTCGGTACGTCGCACAACATCGGCCGATTCCGCTTGTCGGTGACGAGCGACAAGGGCATCCGGCTATCATCGCCCGTACCCGCCGACTTGTCCGCGATGCTCGAGATCGCACCCGAGAAGCGAACGCCTGCACAAGTGGCCGATATTCGCAACCGCTATTTGGCACAAGACAACGAGTACAGAATGTTAGCAGGCGACGCCGCGAAAGTGCCGCCGAGCGACGCACGCATTCTCGGTGCCCAAGACCTCACGTGGGCACTGCTGAACAGCCCCGCGTTCCTGTTCAATCATTAAGAAATGAATATACTTCACGTGGTCGGAAATGACACGTTACCAGTCTAACAATCCATTCTTGTTAGTCCGACGCGCTAGCGAGGGATTACTGTCGTTTCTGCGATGTCGTGCCTTCTCG
>JAYVXI010000012.1:0-9199 GCA_043785305.1 Limnoglobus sp.
TCGTTCGTCCATGACGGACTCCCGTAAAACGCGAGCGAATGCAAACGATTATCCCACAATTCCTTGCGGCAAGAAAGCACGAAGATACAGTAGAAGTAAGCACCCTGATCCTGCCACTGTCATTTGCAATGTATATGCACAATGTATGGTGATGGAGTTTGTCTCATTGTGATGAACATTGTCTGCGACACACGACACAGGACACAGGTTGAATCAGGGTGCTTACGCACCCCGCTCGCCTGGTCGTCGTGTTTCACACGACGCAATGCGGTTTGGAAACCAGCGCTGAATCCGAACAAGATCGTGGAGGGCGGCATCATGTCGCGGTTGACTCGTCTATTGGGATTGAGTGGGGTCTTGTTCGTCGTCTGTGCCGTTGCCGCGCAGGAAAAAGCGGCCCTGCCCACTCTCGCCGAGACCCTCAAAGCGCGCGGCTATGTGGAAGTTCCCCTCGTAAAGGACAAGAACTCGGCGTGGCTGCTCGTCGAGGCGAAGATCAACGGTCAACCGGCCAAATTGGTTATCGATACCGGCGCATCCTCACCGGGTTTAATCAACTCCCGCCGGGCGGCCGGTCTGAAGATCGATGTTGGTAAGGAGAAAGTTCCGGCAGCGGTCGTAGGCGACGGGAAAATTGCCGCTCATGCCGCACGACCGAAGTTGGTCGAACTCGGCACCGTCCGTCTCGTTCCACAAGACTGGTTGGTCCTCGACCTTTCTGGTGTGCTCCGATCGGACCCCAAGGACGCGGACGGGTTTGATGGGGTGGTCGGCTCGGCATTGCTGGACTATTATGCCGCCGTGGTGGATTACCGCGGGTCGAAACTCTACCTGCTAGACCCCGTCACGGGGCGGGAACCGAACCTGTGCGGTGAGTGGGTCGGCGTCGAGATTACCCATAAGGGCGTGGATTATGGTGTGAAGGTCGCCGGGACTTACAATCTCACCTTTACCGAGGGCGGGTTGAAATATCGGTCGAAGGATCTCAATGCCGACTATCCCTGGGTCGTTCTCGACACGACCGCCAAAACGCGGCGGATGGATTGGGTAATGGCCGATGGATCGCAAAAGTTAGTGAGTTACGAGTTCCGCGACGGACGACTCGTGATCGCCGCCCCACTATTCGATGGTGACGACCCGACCGGGTGGCCAACAGGTTTCGACTGCGGGCCAAAGGTCAAGCACACCGTGCTCGTCCTCGAGCGAGTTGTGAAAAAGAAGCCGGGCGACCGCTAGCGTTCAACTCGCACTGGGTGGAGTGATTCCTCGCTTGCGCGTCGGGCTAACAATCCGATCTTGTTAGCCCGATGCGCAAGCGAGGAATACCCACAAATCACAGATCCACTCATCGCTCATCACTCGCTACTCCCCCAGATACGCCGCGCGAATGCGCGGGTCGTCGAGCAGCGTGGCCGCTTTGTCGGTCATCGTTACGCGGCCGGTTTCGAGCACGTAGCCGCGGTGTGCCACTTTGAGTGCCATGCGGGCGTTTTGTTCGACGAGTAGGATCGACATGCCCTTCTGATTCAGATCGCGAATCACTTCGAATATCTGCACGACGATTTGCGGCGCGAGGCCGAGCGAGGGTTCGTCGAGCAACAGCAACTTCGGGCGAATCATGAGTGCCCGAGCAATTGCGAGCATCTGCTGTTGGCCGCCGGAAAGCAGGCCGCCCGGCTGGTTTTTCCGCTCTTTGAGAATCGGAAACATCGCGAATGCGGTCGCGATGTCGTCGGCGATTCCTTTGGTGTCGTTGCGGGTGAACGCGCCCATCTCGAGGTTTTCGAGCACGGACAGGCGCGGGAAGATCTTGCGGCCTTCGGGCGACTGCGCGAGGCCGAGCCGCACGACTTCGTGGCTCGGCGTCCGCGTGATGTTCTGCCCGTTGAAGTGAATCGCACCGGAGCGTGCCTTCATGAGGCCGGAAATGCTCATCAGCGTCGTCGTTTTGCCCGCGCCGTTGGCCCCGATGAGCGCGACGATCTCGCCTTCTTGCACTTCGATGCTGAGGTCGTGGAGCGCATCGATCGGCCCGTAACCCGCACGCAATTTATCCACCGTCAACAACGCGGACATTTAACTGACCTCTTCCTTGCCGAGGTACGCCTCGATCACTTTCGGGTTGTGGGCGATCTCGGCGGGTGCGCCTTCGGCGATCTTTTTGCCGTAGTCCAGCACCGCGATGCGATCCGAAATGCCCATGACGAGGTTCATGTGGTGTTCGATGAGTAGCACCGTGATACCGCGTTCGCGGATCTTGCGGATGAGTTCCATCAGGCCCGTCGTTTCGCTCGGATTCATCCCGGCGGCGGGTTCGTCGAGCAGGATCAATTTCGGCTCGGTGGCCATCGCACGGGCGATCTCGAGGCGTCGCTGGTCGCCGTACGGCAGGTTCTTCGCGAGATCGTCGAATCGCCCGGCCAGCCCCATGAACTGGAGCAATTCGCGTGCTTTCGTCGCGGCTTCGGCTTCGCGCCGTCGTTGCTTCGGAAGCCGCAACACCGCCGACAGCCAGCCGCCGGGAATCGAGCGGTGCATCCCGATCAGCACGTTCTCGCCCACGGTCATATTTTGGAACAGCCGAATGTTCTGGAACGTGCGTGCGATCCCCTGAAGCGAAAGGAAATCCGCCGAGCGTTTACTGCGTCGCCAGATGACGAACGACCCCGCCGCCCCGAGTAACAGCCCGCCGAGTGTCGCGCCGATCAGTACCGCGTGATCGGTACGGATCTTCGTGCGGAGCGCATCCAGCTTTGCGGCAATTTCGGGCGCGTCGGCTGTAGGAATTGGCGATTGCGGATCGCGAAGTGCAGAGGAAAACGTATCGCGCAAGACCCGCGCATCGGCCTCGTTGGCTACGGTGGCGAACTCCTGCGAACCTTCCGCACTGACGATTCGCCACCGGCTGCCGCGCCGCTGTTTCTCAATCGCGAGTTCGCCATTGAGGTACGCGATCGCCGCCTTCGCCGATTCGCCATACGAGAACTTGTCGACGCCATTCGCAAGCGGTCGCTTGATCGCAGCATTCCACAACGGCTCGATGCCAACGGCCGCGAAGAAGCCGAGAATCGCAGTCAGCACGCCAACGAACGCACAGTGCAACAGCACCCGAAAAGTGAGCGGGCGTTCGGCCGAATGCCCCTCGAAACGAATGCGGCCATCGCTCGGGTTATAGATACCCGTGATGGCATTGAATACGGTCGTCTTGCCCGCACCATTGGGGCCGATCACGGAGTAAATCTGCCCCGGTTCCACGGCAAAATCGACGCCATCGACGGCGGTGATACCGCCGAATTTCATCGTCAGTTTTTCGACTTCGAGTACGGGCACCGCGTCACCTGTGAAGAATTTTGTTACGTGGCCAACACGTTCATTCCGCCCGCAAACCGTCGTGTCTCGAAGACTCAACCCGACTCTGCCCCCCATGGTTACACCATGGGCTACGTGAGCGATCCTTTCAGGACCGAAAACCCGAACCTCGACCCTGAAGGGGTCGCTCTTTCAGCCCATGGTGTAACCATGGGACGGAGGCGACTCCCTCGCTAGCGCGTCGGGCTAACAAGAGGTCGCCATCGCTCACGCTGTCGGGCTACGCTTCGCGGGGAGTAACCCGGCGGGGCGGAACCGCATTGCGAGTATCAGCGCGAGGCCGAAGACCATTAGCCGCCAGAAGCTGAAGGTCGTGTAGTCTTTGACTTCCGCGCCCGTTGGCCGCAACGACTGCATGTACTTGTCCGCAACCGGCGCGAGGATGTTATCGAATCCGAGTACCAGAAACACGCCGAGGAGTACGCCGGTTCGGTTGCCGAGGCCACCGAGAATCAGACAACAGAGCGCGATGATCGAGCGGTTGAAGCCGTAGGCTTCGGGGTCGGCGGTGTTGCCGAGTTTCACCACGTACAGGCAACCCGCGAGGCCCGCTAACCCGGCCCCCAGTGCGAACGCGGCGAGCTTCAATTTCGTCGTGTCAAGGCCCATGCATGTCGCCGCGAGTTCGTCTTCCCGCAGTGCCACCCACGCGCGGCCCATTCGCGAATTCTCGATGTTCCGCAACACGATCAGCACGACGAACAGCACGAACAAACTCAAGAAATAATAGTAGCGGTAATCGGCGGACCAGTCGGCGTCGAGGCCCGGTAGTTTCGGCGGTGGGATCGGGTTCAACCCCTTCGTGCCGTTCGTGATCTCGTAGAGGTTCTTGATCGCGAATTTAACCACTTCGCCGAATCCGAGCGTCACGAGCGCGAGGTAGTCACCGCGTAATCGAAGGGTGGGCGATGCGAGCAGCACGCCGGCCGCCGCCGCGGTTAATGTTGCCGCGACAATCGCGACGGGGAAGCTGACTTGAAACGGGTACGATGGCACCATCAGAATGCCCGTCGTATACGCGCCGATGCCGAAGAACGCGCCGATGCCGAGGTGGAGCAACCCCGTGTATCCGACGACGACGTTCAACCCGAGCGCGAGAATCGCCATGATGAACAGCGTCGTCAGTTCGCTGCCGATTGGCACTTTCAAGGCACGATCGATGCCCGTTACCAGCCCCGGTATCAGTGGCAACATCGCCAATAATCCGACGGCGATGAGATCCCACGGGAGTTTGCGGAGGGTCATACTTTCTCCCGAACGCGCGACCCGAGCAAGCCCGTCGGTCGGAAGACGAGGATCGCGATCAAGATCGCAAACACCAATGCGCTCGTCCATTTTTCGCCGATCATGACGCTCCCGAACGAGCGGATGAGGCCGATAATCACGGCCCCAAGTACGGCACCGGGAATGTTGCCGATGCCGCCGAGTACCGCCGCCGTGAAAGCGTAAAGGCCGTTCTGGTAGCCGATCTGAAAGCCGATAGTGTTGACCGTGAGCGAGAAGACGACACTGCCGAACCCGGCGAGCGCCCCGCCGATGGCGAACGTCGCGCCGATCACGCGATCGACGTGGATGCCCATGAGTTGCGCCGCCGTCGGGTTTTGCGCCGTCGCTCGCATCGCCTTCCCGAGCCGGGTGTACTTCACGAACAACGTGAGTGCGACCATGATCGGGATCGTCACGCCGATCACCACTGCATCTTTTACGGTGAACTTCAAGGCGTTATCGGGCAACAGGTTGTCGTTCGACAGCAGCGAAGGGAAGTTGCGGTCGGCGGCCGAGGGGACGGTCTTGCCGTCTTCGGGGATCATCGCGTTCCAGAACATGCCGACGTTCATGAAGCAAAACGACACGCCGATGGCCGAGACGAGCGGGGCCAGTTTCGGCGCGTTCCGCAGCGGTTTGTAAATCACGCGATCGACCGACCAGTTGAGCGCGGCACAAAATATCGGCGTCAGCAAGATCATTAGCGCGAATGCCACGATCAGTTGCACGCTACTCGCCCCCGCCGCCCCGGCACCAGTCAGCCCCAGCGCCGACAGCACCGTCAGCGCGAAAAACGTGCCGAGCATGAACAAGTCGCCGTGCGCGAAGTTGATTAGCTCGACGATGCCGTAAACCATCGTGTAGCCCAGTGCGATCAGCGCCAGGAGTGCGCCGAACGTCAGGCCGTTGATGAGCGATTGCGCGTAGACATTCCCGGACGATTGCGCGAATAGAACGAGGTCCAAAGCCATCTCCAAGCGGTGGGTTTACTTCACGGGCAGAATATCGAGTTGGGCCACGAAGTCGAAATCGCCCTTCGCCGGGTTGACGATGCTGCCGCTCATCGTGCGCGAAGTCGTGTCGCCGTTCTCGTCGAACGACCACTTGCCGAGCGCGCCGTCGTAGTCCTTGATGCTGAGGCACGCCTTCAGGATTTCCGCACGATCTTTCTTGCCCGCACGTTTGATCGCTTCGAGAGCCACCTTGCCGGCCTCGTAGCCGTAGACCGCGTACGCTTCGGGCGTCTTGCCGTACTTGACCTTGTACTTCTCGACGAACTCCTTGCCCTTGCCCGTCACTTGATCGGGTGGCAGGCCGCCGAACGTGACGTAACATTTCAGCGTCTTGAACACGTCGTTCCCCGCCGACTGAATGAACGCGAGTTCGCAACAGCCATCGGGTACCATCAGCTTGCTGCCACCGAGGCCCGCTTCGACCATGTCCTTTGCGATCTGCCCCGCCTTGGTCTGCGTCGTACCGCCGAAGTAGATGAGGTCGGGCTTCACCGGTGCCGTGACGATCTTCGTCATGAGCGACTTAAAGTCGTTCTGTTTGATGTCGATGCTCTCTTGTTTGCCGAGGACTTTGATACCGATGACTTCGCAATGTTCCTTGAACAGTGTCGCGATGCCTTTGCCGTAGACTTCGTTATCATCGAGGATCGTCGCGGTTTTGACGCCCATCGACTTCGCCCACGCGGCCCCGAGCGGACCTTGTAGGTCGTCGGCAGGTACGACGCGGGTGAAGTTCACTTTGCCCGTCGGTCGGTACATTTCCGGTTCGCCGAGATCGCCCTTGCCCGGCTTCGTCATCCCCGGCCACGTCACGGCGGGGCTAATCATCAGCAGCCCCGCTTTGTTCGTGATCGGCATCGAGTTCTTCGCCGCACCGGAGTTGTACGGGCCGATGTACACCATCACGTCCGAGTCCTTGACCGCCTGATCGGCGTTCGCCGTCTCGCGTTCTGGCGTCCATTTGCCTTCGGCCGCCGTCGCGTCGTCGAGGTCTTCGTAAATGATCTTGAAGTTGCCGGATTTGTACTCGATTTCCTCCAAGGCCATCTTGATGCCGTTGACGATGGTATCGGTTTGCCCCTTCGCACTCCCTGTCCGCGGCAAGCTGGACACGATTTTAATCGTACCCGTATCGCTCGGAGTAGCGGTATCGCTGCCCTTGCAGCCAAAGCCGGTGAAACAAACGGCGGGCAGGCCCAAGCCAACCGCAATCGCGGCAAGTAAGTGACGTCGGCGCACGATGGGAACCTCCGGCAGGAGTCGAGCACGGTAGAAGAGAGGATTCAGCGATGTTAGAAAACGAAGCCTGCGGTGTCAACGAACATTCGTAACGCCGCTCTACAAAGCCTCCGCGTTGCGGTGAATTCTGGAACGGATTGACGGCAGACGCATGAATCGTAAGATGTGCCATTCAGAATAAATACTAAGCGGAGATCGGGTCATGGCGAAGGGTAAAGAAGCGCGGCACATCATCAAGCTCGTCAGCAGCGAAAGCAACCACTGCTACTTCACGCAGAAGAACAAGAACAACAGCAAAGAACGGATTTCGCTCAAGAAGTACGATCCGGTTCTGCGCAAGCACGTGATGTACAAAGAAGCCGGCAAGCTGTAGTGCAACCGGTGGCATTATGGGCCGCGAGTCGGTTCCGGACGGCGTCCGCGAACATTGCTCGCGGTTCGACTGCGCGCGGCACTTGCAACGACACCCTTCGCCCGTTACCGTAGAAACATATCATTCATTCTGCACGCTTGAGGTCAGCGCATGTCTCCGTTTCCGGGCCTCGATCGCGTTCTGGCCGTGATCGGTCGTACTCGTCACAAAATGGTCGCCATCGAACTCGAAGAAGCCGTCAAACGCGGCAACTCGTTCCTCGAAGTGCGGCTCGATTTCCTCGCAAAAGCGGTCGATTTCAAGCGGATGTTGCCGTACAAGAAGTGCCCGTGGGTGGCGACACTGCGGCGACCCCAAGACGGCGGACGCTGGCCCGGCAAGGAAGACGACCGGCAGGCGGTGCTTCGCCAGGCGATCGTCTCCGGCTTCGATTGGGTCGATCTCGAAACCGACATCGCCGACAAGATTCGTCGCTTCGGCGCGGTCAAGCGGATCATCAGCTACCACAACATGACCGAAACGCCCGCGAACCTCGACGAGATTTACGAAAAGATGCTCGCCCAAGATGGCGACGTGTACAAGATCGCGGTGATGGCGAACACCGCTGCCGACATCGAGCAGATCCTCAAAATTCAGAAGTCCGCACCGAAGCCGACCGTGGCGTTCGGCATGGGCGAGATCGGCATCCCGACGCGCTACACCTCGCTGAAGTTCGGCGCGCCGTGGATTTATGCCGCATTCAATAAGGAACGCGGCATCGCGCCCGGTCTGCCATCGGTCGACGATTTCAAGACGACGTACCCCGTGCGTTCGATCAATGCGGAGACCGAAATCTTCGGCGTGATCGGCGACCCCGTCGGCCACAGTTACAGCCCGGTTTTGCACAACCACATGTATTTGCGAACGAAAACGAACGCGATTTATCTGCCGTTTCGCGTACCGGTCGGCACGCTACCCGAGATGGTGAAAGCGTTCGACGCGGTGCCGGTTTCGGGCTACAGCGTGACGATTCCGCACAAGCAAGCGGCGGCGGAACTGGCGGGCGAATCCGAAGCGTTCGTGAAACTCTCGGGGGCCGCCAACACGCTCGTTCGCCGGCCGAACGGCACGTTTTTCGCCGCAAATACGGATTATTCTGCGGCAGTGGAATCGTTGAAGGCGCACCTGATCGCGCAGGCGACCGAAGGCGAAGAGGCTCCGCAAATCAACCAGCTTGCGATCTTGATCCTCGGGGCAGGCGGCGTGGGGCGGGCGATCGCACACGCCATGCACCGCGAAGGCGCGAACCTCACAATCGTCGCCCGCACCGACGAAAAAGCGAGCAAACTCGCCGAGGAAGTTCACTGCAAGTTCCTCGATTGGCACGGGCGGCACAACGTCTACTACGACGTCGTCATCAATTGCACGCCGGTGGGAATGCACCCGAAAGTCGACGAGTCGCCGTTCCACCGCAGCGCGATGCATTCGGGCAAAATCGTCTTCGACACGGTCTACACCCCCGAGACGACGCTCCTCATCCGCGAAGCGAAGGGCAGCGGCTGCCAGATCATCACCGGCGTCGATATGTTCGTCCGTCAAGCAGCCCGGCAGTTCGAGCTATTCACGGACAAGATTCCCGACGTGGCCAAGATGCGCGAAATCATGCGCAAAGCCCTGTCGCCCATCACGAAGCAACTCGAAGAGGAAGCGACACAAGCGGGCGAAGCGTGACGGGATGGCGCGTCGCTGATCTTCGTCCTGAAGGGACCGCTCACGTAGCCCATGGTGGAACCATGGGAGTTGGTCGCAATTCGTTGTGCGGTCGTTTCAATAACGCGCGCCTGATAACGGCGAATTGAATCGCTAACCCGGATATTTCATCGCTTTTGCGAAAGTGGAGTAGCGCGGCGGCCTAAGATGTGGTATTGATTGGAGTTACAACAATCCGTCAATACTCGAC
>JAYVXI010000013.1:0-9175 GCA_043785305.1 Limnoglobus sp.
ACCGAGACACTGGCCGGCTGGCACTGGGTCGCGTTCGCAGGGCTGTTGCTCCGCCGCATCGCCAATTTGGCGAGCGAAAGTACATAACAGGCTCTAGACGTCCGATTCAGTCCCGCGTTGAAATTGGCCTGTTCCGGCAACAGGGTGTTCGTCGGCTTGGCGAAGTAGAAGTCGAAGGCGCTGTCCATCTTGTCCGACATCGGGCCGCCCCGACACGCATACTCCCATTCCGCTTCTGTTGGCAACCGATAGACCCAGCCCGTTTCTTTCTCCAGCTTGTTCAGCTTCTCCACAAATAATTGGCAGTCCTCCCACGATACCCGCTCCACTGGGAACCGCTTCAGGTCCGCATCCGGGATGTCCTTCACCGCGTCCTTGCCTTCACCCATGCGCGAGAAGTGGCTGCGGTGCCCCGGCATGAGCCGCTCCCACTCCTCCTGCGCGACCTCATACTTGCCCAGGTAGAAGTCGGCCGGGATAACCACTTCCTTGTCGCCCAACTTGTCCTTGCCCCCGCCCAGCCACGACTTGCCCTTCGGCACGATCGCGAACTCCATGCCGATGGTGTTCTTGAACGTGGGAGGCAGCGCCCCTGGGGCCGCGACCGGGTCCGCCGGCATCTCCTTGATCTCGATCTTGCGGAACTGGGTCACGGTGATGCCGTTCCCCCAACTCTGAAGCGCGAGGTGGCCGCGGGTGTACCGGCGAGCGTCGTCTCGGTAGTCGGCTGTCACCTTGCCGTTCACCTTTGTCCGCAACCGGTTGTCTTCCGCGATCAGCTCGAGCACGAACCACTCGTTCGGGCGGTGCCCCAATTGCGGGGCGTGTTGGAGGACATCTTTCCCCTGGTCGAGGACGGAGCCGGTGTGGACGGCCCAGTTCGCGCGGACGGCGATCTGCGCTTCGTATCCGCCGGGAACGAACACCTTCGTCGCCGTGTTCTGCGGCCGGAGGTCGAACGGGACGCGGTAGAAGATGCCGGCATCGCCGGTCTCGTTCACCTTCACGTCGGCCCGGAGGTGGAAGTTCTCGTACCCGCTAGCTTCGGTGAACAGGAATGCGGTGGTGCCGTGCCCGCGGCCGACTATCGCACCGTCCTCGACTGACCAGTCGGTCGGGTTGGCCGACAGCGGGTGCGTTTTCCACCCTGTCAGGTCTTTCCCGTTGAAGAGTTGCACCCAGCCGTCTGCAGCTGGGGCGGGCGACGAAGTAACCGGCTCCAGCGGTGTCGGAGGTCTGTCCGGTCCGACCTGCTCGGTGAGGGCGTGGACGCCGAACGTGATCAAGGCGTAGACGCCGAACACCGCCAGCATCACGATCGCCGGTGCCGCGGCAATCCATTTCCGCCGCCCCGTGCTCGACGTCTTGCCGCGCGGGATGCGCGAGAGATCCTTGACCTTCGAGTGGGCTTTGAGCTGGGCCTCGCAGTCGGCGAGGACATCCGCGACTTCCCGCGCCGACTGGTAGCGGTCGTCGGGGTTCTTCGCGTGCAGCTTCGAGATGATCGCGCAGAGCCACTGCGGCGTTTCCGGAATGATCTCGCGGATCGGTCGGGGCGTGTCCTCGGCGACGCGCTTCAACACCGCGACCATGTTATTCGCACGAAACGGCGCTCGGCCGGACGCCATCTGATAGAGCACGCTGCCGAGGCTGAATAGGTCGGCACGCTGGTCGAGCGGTTGCCCCTGGGCTTGCTCCGGGGCCATGAACATCGGCGTGCCGGCGATGATGCCGCTCTGCGAAATACTGGCGTCGTCGGCGGCGCGGGCCAGTCCGAAGTCGGTGATCTTCACCCGGTGCTGCGTACCACCTTCGATCAGCACGTTCGCCGGCTTGATGTCGCGGTGGATCAAGTCGGTCGCGTGTGCCGCGGTCAGCCCCTCGGCGATCTGCCGGCCGATCTGCAATACCTCGGTCACAGCGAGCGGGCCGTTCCGGTCGAGTTTCTGCTGGAGCGTCTCGCCGGGAATGAACTCCATTACCAGATAGGGGAGCGGCTGTTCGCCGACCTCGTAGACCTGCACCACGTTCTCGTGTCGAACGGCCGCCGACGACCGGGCTTCGCGCACGAACCGTTTGCGGGCGGGCGACAACGTCGCAATCTCCGGTGCCATCACCTTGACCGCGACCACCCGTTGAAGCACGTCGTCGAAGGCTCGGAATACGATCCCGAACCCACCCTTGCCGAGGACTTGCAGCACCTCGTAGTGGCCGAGGCGGCCGAGCGAATCGGGGCGGGTGGACGGTGTGAGGAAGTGTAGTCCGTCGTCCGCGTTGCGATCGGATGCCATGGAATCTCCTTGCAAGGTGATCGTATTATCGCCAGTCGATCCCGCTTGAATCTGCTCGACCGCCGGAACGTCGAGAAACTCGCCGCTGCGGAAGTGGGTAGCGAGCAGGGCTTCGACTTGCCGGCGAAGCCCGGTGTCTACGCCGCACGTCTCGTCCAGATATACAGCCCGGGCGCTCGCGTCGGGCTGGTCGAGTGCGGCCAAAAAGAGTTGTTCTTCGGACATAGTGGACACGCTTTCTGCACGACGCACGAATGACGATCTCAGTACCAATGCGGAATCCGGCGAACGAGTCGGCCAAGAATTGTCAAGATTTTTCAGATGGCTCTTCGACTTCCCGCCGGAGCCAGGCCCGAGCGAAGGCCCAATGACGACCGGCCGTCCGCTCCGATAGCCCGAGTGTTGCCGCCGCTTCGGCGAGAGTCAGGCCGGCGAAGTACCGAAGTTTAACGAGTTGTGCCTTGTAGGGGATCCTCGGCTGCGAGGCGATCGAGTGCTTCGTCGAGTGCGACGAGGTCTTCGTGCGGTTCGAGTGTCGCAGCGAGGTCGGGGGTGAGTTCGAGCCGAATGCGATCGCCTCCGTGCCGGACGGCTGCCTTCTGGCGAGCCGCGTCGACCAGAATGCGCCGCATCGCTTCCGCCGCCGCGGCGAAGAAATGCCCTCGGCTGTCCCAACGAATTTCGTCGGAGGGGCCGAGCAACCGGAGATACGCCTCGTGAACGAGGGCCGTGGGTTGAAGCGTTTGATCGGGCGACTCGGCGGCCATTCGTACGGCGGCGAGTTTCCGTAACTCGTTGTAAACGAGCGGAAGTAGGTCGGCCGCTGCGTGGCGATCCCCCGCCGCAGCCGCATCGAGTAAGCGACTCACATCAGACATGTCTGGAGTATAACCGCAATTCGGCGATGTTCCACTCGCAACCATCGCTTGCCCGGTGGCTCGTCGATCGTCGTGCCGATATACTTCGGGCATGGCACTCGTTCGCTTCGCTAACGGCACCGTGTACGATCCAACCAACGGGATTGCGGGCACGGTCTGCGATCTTTGGGTTCGCGATGGTCGGTTCACAACTGCGCCCGAAATTGGTACCGTGCCAGATCGCACGTTCGACCTTGCGGGCCTCGTCGTGATGCCGGGCGGCGTCGATATGCACGCGCACATCGCGGGGCCGAAAGTCAACGTCGCTCGCAAACTCCGCCCCGAAGATCGCCGCGATTCGCCGCCACTTCGCCGCACCAGTTTGCTGCGTTCGGGCACGCTCGGCAGCACGCCGACGACGTTCGCAACCGGGTATCTTTACGCGGGCCTCGGCTACACCACGGTGTTCGATGCCGCGATTCCGCCACTCGGTGCGCGGCACACGCACGAAGAGTTTCACGACACCCCGGTGATCGACAAAGGCTTCTTCGTCCTCACGGGGAACAACCATTACATCATGCAGCAGATCGCGAAGGGCGAGTCCGAACGGCTACGGCACTTCTGCGGCTGGCTGTTGCACGCCACACGCGGCTATGCGCTCAAAGTCGTCAACCCCGGTGGCGTCGAGGTTTGGAAACAAGGCCATAACGGCATGGCGGGCTTCGAGGACACCGTGCCGGGTTTCGGCGTCACGCCGCGCGACATCGTGCGAAACATCGCCCGCGCCGCCGACGAACTCAAGTTGCCCCATGCCGCGCACATCCACTGCAATCAACTCGGGATGCCGGGAAATTGGACGACGACATTGGACACGATGGCCGCCGTCGATGGCAGTCGCGGGCACTTCACGCACATTCAGTTCCACAGTTATGGCGGCGGCCCGGACGACCAAGGCACGTTCTGCTCGAAGGTGCCACAGTTGGCGGAATATGTGAATTCGCACCCGAACATTACGGTCGATGTCGGCCAAGTCGTGTTCGGCGAAACGACCTCGATGACCGGCGACGGCCCGCTCGGATATTACCTGCACAAGGTGACGGGGCGGAAGTGGTTCAACGGCGATACCGAGTGCGAAGCCGGTTGCGGGATCGTGCCGATTACCTACAAGGAAAAGTCGTTCGTCCACGCGCTGCAATGGGCGATCGGCCTCGAATGGTACTTGCTGGTCAACGATCCGTGGCGAATCGCGATGAGTACCGACCACCCGAACGGCGGGTCGTTCCTCGCGTATCCGGAGATCATTGCGCTACTGATGTCGCGCGATTTACGGCGAGAAATGCTGAAGCGCTTGCCCGAGCGCATCCGCGAACGCTGCACGTTGCACGATCTGGAACGCGAATACACGCTGACCGAAATCGCGATCATCACGCGTGCGGGACCGGCGCGAATGCTGGGTCTGTCGCACAAGGGGCATCTAGGTATCGGGGCCGATGCGGACATTACCGTTTACACGCCGAACAGCGACGTTCAGACGATGTTCGCGTTGCCGCGATTCGTCTTCAAAGCGGGCGAATTGATCGTCGAACATGGCGAGATTCGCCGCGTACCGTACGGCCCCGCAATCTGCGTCGAACCGGCCTACGACCCGACGATTCTGCGTCACGTCGAGCCGTGGTTCGAGGAACATTACGCGATGCGTTTCGCGAATTACCCCGTCGGCGACGAGTACCTCAGCCGCGGCCTACACGTCCAAGCGACGCGGTAGTTATTGCTTCGCTCGAATGCAATACAGATTCGTCGTGCTGCGGATGTACAAGTTGCCGTCGGCGATGGCCGGGGATGCGAAGGTCGCTTCGTTAATGTCGCCTTCGCCGAGTTTGTCGTAGCCCTTCGGGTCGGCCTTCAAAATGACGCACTTGCCGCCTTCGTCGATGATGATGAGCTTATCGCCGACGAGGATCGGCGAGGCCGACACCGCGCGGTTTGCGGCGCGTTCGGACCAAACGATCTTGCCCGTTTTCAACTCGACGCACTCGGCTACGCCCTGATCGGTCACCCAGTAGATATGCTCGCCTTTCACGACGGGACACGGCACGTACGGCACACCCTTCCCCTTGCGGTTCTCCCATGCGACAGTCGGCGTGGCACCCGGTTTGATCGCGGCGGCGTACCGCGTACCCGAACCATCGCCCGTAAGGCAGACTAGCAAGCCGTCCGCCAACAGTGGCGACGCGACCGATCGCAGCGCCATCTCGCCCGCCTGCCAGGGGATCGCCCAGTTCCAGTTGAGCGTGCCATTTTCGGGGTCGTAACCGGCGGCCCCGGCGGTGCTGAACACGACGACTTCGGACTTGCCACCTGGCAGTTCGCGAACGAGCGGCGTCGAATAACAGGCGCGGTACGCCTTGCGTTCCTTCGACCAGACCTTCGCGCCGGTCTTGGCATCGAACGCCACGATCTCGGCGGCATCGTCTTGGTCGAAGTTCACGAACACCTTGCCTGCATGAACGACGGGCGACATCCCCGCGCCGTGCTGGCTCGTGTAACTACCGAGCGAAGCGTGCCATTTCTCGGTGCCTTCCATGTCGAAGGCATGGATCGCGACCGCTTTGCCGTCCCAGAATATCGCGTAGACTTGTTGGCCGTCGCAGGTCGGCGTCGACGAGGCGAGCGAACTCTTCGCGTGCGTCTTCGATGGTTGGCCGCCGAGCGACTTCGTCCATTTCGTATCGCCCGTGGCGGCATCCATGCAGACGAGGAACCGCTTGGAGCCATCGGCCGACGCCGACTGTACGAAGAGGTGTCCCTTCACGATGATCGGCGACGAGTTCCCCTTACCGGGTATCGGCTTCACCCACGCAACGTTTTCGGTTTTCGACCATTTCAGCGGGATGGTTTCACTTGAGGTACCATCGCCGTTGGGGCCGCGAAACCGCGACCAATCGGCTGATTGTACCGAACCGAACATCGTAACCGCACCCGCAAGGGCCGCAGCGAATAAGCGTCGAAAATGTGACATCGCGATCTCGTTGGGTGGAGCGTGTCACCAAATTATGACAGAATCGCATCGAGAGGCAAGCGCCATCAACTGTGGAAATGTCGCCTACTCCAAACCGGCCACTTCGCCGCCAGCGCGGCTCGAGGCGTTCGCGAGCGTTTTGAGGTTGATGCCTTCGGCTAAAAACCGCGAAATATCGCATGACATGTCCCGGTCTGGTTTGATTTCATTTTGAATCCTTTACTGTCGCGAATCACAATCGACTCGGCGATCTGTCACGGTAAGCCGTGCGTGCGAGGACTCCGCTATCCTGTCGAAAACCTTTTAGAACTACTCAGTTCGGGCATGACAACCGAATCGATACTTGCCGATTACGAAGATCTCGAACGCGATGATCTCTTGGCCGTGTTGGCCTTCGCAACTCGTTTGGCCCAAACGCGCCGGCTCCAGTCATACCCATGAAGTTCCTTCCTCGAGCTTGGGCTGTTCGGTATCACTGTTCGAGGTGAATTCCTGCTGGACATGTCGCATCTGATGACGATAATGCTTTTGCGATGAATTTGTAACCGCAGATTCCCTTTCGGTGCGATAACGATGACGCCCCAACAGCCCGATAGCGAACCTTCGGCTCCGATCCGTTTTACAGTCACCGTCCAGTGCAAATCGTGTCGGGTGCGGATCCAGGTTTCGTCGCGGAAAACTCGTTTGGAATACAAGTTTACCTGCCCGCGATGTTCCACCGTCAACAACATCGTCTTGACGACTCCGATCGAACCGCCGCCGCAGAGTCACGTTCCACCCGACGTTTATCAATTGGCCGCGTCGCCGCCACTGCCAGTTGCGAATCGGCTGCCTCCCATCGCTTATCCCCTATCGCTGCCCAAACCGATCGATCTGTTCGCACAGGCACTCGCATCGAACGCGCCCGCCCGCACAATCTCGAACGAACTGCCCGAATTGCAGACGATCCGAACGCTCGCACGGTTCGGACTCATGATCGCCAAATCCGATGGGCAAGTCGCGAACGCCGAACGCATTGCGGTGCGCGAATTTCTCGCAACGTTGTTTGGCCACAATGCGATTCTGGCGCGGCACATCGACCCCATCATGGAAGCCGCCGAGAAAGCGATCCCGACCGAAGCCGTTGCCATTGCCGATGTCGTCCGTTGCATGCCTTCGGAGAAACGGTACGCCGTATACGTGGCCGCCGAGAAGATCGCCGATGCGTGCGGGACGCGAAATCAACTCGAAGCCGATACGCTACGAAGAGTGGCCATCGCGTTCGGGATGCAACCGGCGGCACTCAAGATCGAACCCGTACAAAAGTTCGCAAACATATTTAATGTACCGACACGGCCCAACCCCGAGGCGATACGACGTGTCGCGGAAGCATCCCCATCGCAAAAAGTCACGCCGCCGAAGTCATTGTTTGCGGTCGGCGATCCGCGAAAGCTGTTGGAAATCGAGCCGAAGGTGAAACTGTCAGTCGAGTTGATCCGACGGCGATTTGCGTTACTCTCGGAGAAGATCAATCCGACTAAGGCGGCCGCATTCGGGCCGGAATTCGTGGCGTTGGCGGACAAGCATCTTGCAGAATTGCGAGCCGCCGCCGAATCGCTGATCGCCCCGTTCGGAGTGCCGCTCGTTGACCTTGTCGCAGCGCCAACGCCCACCGATATGCGCCACAACCCCGACTTGGACGATGTGTTCGGGTGATGTGAGAGGGACACAACCAACGGCCAACGCAACCGGTGCAGGCAGAAGGCCACGCAAAGTTCCGGTCACAAGGGCGGGTTATCGTCCATCGCCCGATGAGGTTCCTGGGGCACTCCTCTTCGGCGGAGCCGAGCCTGCAGGCCGGGAACGTGGGTGCGGCGGACTATGCTGTCGGAGTCGTCGGAGTGAGTGTCCGCCTCGTCGGTATAATCTTTGACAATGTGAGCGGAAAACGCGGCTTCGCTGACGGCTGGCGGAGAGACCTATGTATCGAGCGAAGGATAGCGACGCAAATCCAACAAGAATCACGAGTTAGGCTCGCCTAACGTTCCTGGGGCGGCCTCTGCACGCTCCCGCGCAGCCTGTACCTGCGGGGCAACCGCCTCTGCACGCTCCCGCGCAGCCTGTACCTGCGGGGCAACCGCCTCCGCCCGCCGCTCCAGTTCGTCCACCGCCGCCAGCAGGAACTGCCGCAGGCAGGCGATGGAGCAGAACTGCAACTGGATGAGTCCCTCGTTGGGCCGTGGTGCCTGGAGCTTGGCGACGCTCACCGCCGCACCCAGGGAGGCACGGCTCAAGCGGTGCTTGCACACCCCGGCGTCCCAGCCGAGGGACAAGTCGCCACCGAGAACCACTGGCCCCTCTTGCGGTTTGGCCGACTGATGCCAGACGGCTAATGACAGGCTGGCGGCCTCCGGTCGCGGGGTGGCTGGCGGGTTGGTGCCCGGTCCGACTGCCTTGCAGACTGGACATCGCTTCTGGCTTGTGGCGTTCACCGGAAACCGCATCGCCACCTCCGAAGCCCTCTGCGGCCGAACCAGTTATTCTGCCGACTATCGGCAGCATATCCTAGCCGGATTGTAACCACCGCTTTCTGTAACGCAAATCATTTCGAGCGTTATTTCAATCGCTCGAACAATCCGTCCAGGCTGAAATCGTGCGTCACGCGGCAATGCGCAATACGGTCGCCCACTGACGACCGCTCCGTTTTCCTCTTCCGGAGACCATTAGCCGCGCCGCGTAGTCTTCGGAGCGAAGCGCGTGGGCAGGATGTATCGGATCGCAACGCGATTTTCACGTGTGTTCACGCCTCGCGATTCGCTGCGCAAAGCCTTCGCGGCGCGGCGAAACGAATCCCGATTTCGGCATCACCCACACGAATTCGCGAAGTCAAAAAATCGCAGACGATCCGACGTAAGTCGGAATTCGTGTCGTGCACGGAGTGACATAGAAACGTCGCGAAATGACATAGAAGTGTCGTGAGAATGTCGTGCTCGGTCGATTTTGTGTCGTGCTCGGTCGATTTTATGTCG
>JAYVXI010000014.1:0-2799 GCA_043785305.1 Limnoglobus sp.
AGTCGTCGATGCACCGAGCGCCGCCGGCGAGTGGAAGATCGAAGTGAAAGCGTTCCAATTGAAAGTCGGCGAGAAGCAATCGTTCGCACTCGCCGTCACCGGGCTGAAGTAAACATCCTGTGTATCACGGTTTCGGCGGCGATGAACTTTCCGCCGATTCCATATCGAATTGTTTCCAGATGGGCGAAAACCAACGTGGTATCTCACCCGACAATTCTATTGCAGTGTTGTCGGTGATCTCTGCAAAAAACCAAGGCTTGTCTTCACTGGTATCGAAAAGGTAGGCTCGGTTCGTGTGACGTAGTGCTTCCGTCAACAATGCCAACGAGCGATGGTAACGGTCGATGATTTTCCTCTCGGGCACATCGTGTCCACCATTGGCAACCCGGTTCTTCACCCGCTGAATGTTAATTTCAGGATCTTCAGTCGCCATAAAGTACAGATATGTCCGGAATCCACGCTCCCTCGCTTCCTCAAGCAACAGAACTTTATCCCGAGACGACATCACCGTCTCGAAAGTGAAAGACTTCCCTGCTTCCATCGCTTTGCGACGCAGAAAGTCCGCGAGCACTGAAGCATGATACGAATTGAAATCGATGTTGCCGAAACTGAGTTTTTCGTCCCGGCAAGTGATTGAATCAGAGGCTGCGACAAGGTTTTGGCTCGACAAAAACTCGGACGATGCGAAATAGCTCCAAACTTCTTCAGTACTGGTCGATACTTCAAACGGCGCGAGCGAGAGAACACCGTTCGCGCGAATCTCCTGTTCCAAATCGTCGGGATTGATGTAAACCCCAAACCACGAAGCGGGTTTTTGAAGTGCGTTCTTGACGGTCGTCTTTCCCGAACCGTTCGGACCGGCGAACATTCTCAATCGGGGAATGAAATCGCGCATCATTTCGCGATCTTTGTTCGCGCGGTCACTTTCTCACGCGGCAAAACGGATTTCAACACGGTGGTTTGTCCGTCGACAATTCGCACTAATTGCCCGTTGCGGACCAGAACGATCGGGTAGCCGGCCGCAACCGCACGTTCCTGAGCAGCGATTAACCCTTGAATTGCCATCGCCGGCACGTCCGCATCCTGACTTTCGTCGTCGATATCTGGCATCGTTCGTTCCTCGCTTCACTTCTAATATACCTGAACGATTGGATTCCGCTACTTATACGTTAATCCCCATCATGGAAACGCTCACTCATTTCGATGCCGACGGCGCGACGCGCATGGTCGATGTCGGCGATAAATTCGAGACGCATCGCACGGCGACGGCAACGGCGCTCGTGCGGACGGCGACAGCAACGATGGCGCGGATTCGGGCGGGGGATGCATCCAAAAAGGGCAATGTCCTGGAGGTCGCACGCCTCGCCGGGATCATGGCCGCGAAGAAAACGAGCGACTTGATTCCGCTCTGCCACCCGTTACCGCTGACCTCGGTAGCCATCGAATTCGCCTTTCTGGATGCGCAAACCGTACGAATTACCGCAACAACCAAGGTTTTCGGGCGCACGGGTGTTGAAATGGAGGCACTCACTGCGGTTACTGTGGCAGCCCTGACGATCTACGACATGTGTAAAGCGATAGATCGGGGAATGACCATCGATCGCATCCAGTTGGAAGTGAAAACGGGCGGAAAGTCCGGCGACTTCCAGCGGGACGCATCACAAAACGGTGCCGCCGATGAACGCAACATTCACGCCCATCCACACCACCCCGATCCCGGCGTTCCGCCCGTCTAGCCTCGCGTTTGCACCGGTCCTCAACGACATCGAAGAATCGGATCGCGTTTTTGCCCGTACGTTGGCCGAATATCGCACGCCGTTCGCTTCGCTGATCGAACACCTGAAGCATTATCGCGGTAAACGCCTCCGGCCCGCGTTGCTGTTGCTGACGGCGAAAGCGTGTGGTGGCGTCAAACCCGCGCACTACATTCTGGCCGCCGCCGTCGAAATGATCCACACTGCTACGCTCGTTCACGACGACGTTCTCGATGAAGCCGAAACGCGCCGCCACGTTCGCACGGTCAATGCCGATTGGGGCAACAAAATCAGCATCTTGCTCGGGGATATGCTGTTTACCCATGCGTTTCACCTGACGAGCCGCGTCGATCGGCGGGCCTGCGAGATCATCGGCGATGCCACCAACCGCGTCTGTACGGGGGAACTTCGCCAGGTCTGCGAGCGCGGGAACTTGCACCTGACCGAAGAAATTTACGATTCGATCATCGACGGCAAAACCGCCGCACTGACCGAATGTTGCGGTCGGTTGGGCGCGTTGTACGCAGGGGCATCGGAGGAGGTGGTGAACCGGATGGCGAGCTTCGGGCGCAACCTCGGCATGGCGTTCCAGGTGGCCGACGATTTGCTCGATTTAACCGGCGACGAAGGCAAAACCGGCAAGACGCTCGGTACTGACATCGAACAGCAAAAGCTGACGTTACCGCTGATCCACTGCCTCGGGAAACTGCCCGCGAGCGCCGCCGACGACCTGCGAACGGCACTGAAAGTCGGCGGCCCCGATGCAGGCATGGCCGCACTCGCCGCAATGGAACGCACCGGCTCGATCACATTCGCCCGCCGCCGCGCCGATGAATACATTCGCAAAGCCAAACAAGACCTCGAAGTGCTCCCGCCCTCCGAGTGCCGTTCCATCCTGGAAACGATCGCCGAGTGGTCGACGCGCCGCGACAAGTAGGGACTACAACCCACCGGGTTCATCCCTATCGCGTTCGGCACGATATTTGCGCGTTGCGCGAGGGTGAGGCCTCCGTTTAATGTACGGCTTCTCTTACCGGGAGTGCCG
>JAYVXI010000015.1:0-2789 GCA_043785305.1 Limnoglobus sp.
ATCGTCTCGCAAAGGGCAAGGCCGGCGCCGGCGAGGGCGGCATCGACCGCCGTCAGGTCACGGAAGTCGACGACGCGGAGCTCGTAACCCAGCGGGGCGAGGTCCTGCCGAAGGTGGGCCCAGGTGCCGCCGTACAGATCCATCGGGGCCACAATCGGGCAGGGGCTCGGTGCCAGCGCGGCGATGCCGACGACGATGGCCGCCATGCCCGAGCTCGTTGCCACTCCCGCCGCCGCGCCCTCGAGGTCGGCGACCGCGGTGGCCAGCATGTCGGTGTTCTGGTTGGAGTTGCGCGAGTAGTAGTACCCGGGGATGTCCCCCCGAGCCACAGCGTCATAGTCCTCGAGGGTGTCGTAGACGTAGACGGCGGTCTGGAATATGGGCGGGCTGAGCGCCGCCCGAGATTTCGGCTCGTGGCCCGCGTGTACGGCCCGGGAGTCCGGTTTCACCCGGATCCGAGGCGGTCCGCGCCGGCGTAACGGGCGCCGATACCCAGCTCCCGTTCGATCACCAGCAGGCGGTTGTACTTTGCGACCCGCTCCGAACGGGCGGGAGCGCCGGTCTTGATCATGCCGACGCCGGTCGCCACCGCGAGGTCGGCGATCGTCGTATCTTCGGTCTCGCCGGAACGATGGCTGAGGATCGCCGTCATCTTGTTCCGCTTCGCCATCTCGACCGCCTCGAGCGTTTCGGTAAGCGTGCCGATCTGATTCACTTTCACCAGAATGCTGTTCCCGCAATGCTCGTCGATACCCCGCTTCAACCGCGTCGTGTTCGTGACGTACAGATCGTCGCCGACGAGTTGCATCTTCGAGCCGAGCTTCGCGGTCAGCTTCTTCCAGCCCGCCCAATCGTCTTCACTGAGGCCGTCTTCGATCGAAACGATCGGGTACTTGTTACTCAGCGTCGTCCACAAGTCGATCATCTCGTCGGAGCTAATGATCTTGTCCGGGGCACTCTTGAAGAAGCAATAGCCTTCCTTGCCCTTGTGCTTCGCTTCTTCGTAAAGCTCCGTACACGCAGCATCGAGTGCGAACGCGACTTGATCGCCGAGTTTGTACCCGGCCTTTTCGACGGCGATGCTGATGATCGCGAGTGCTTCGTCGGCCGACGCGATGTTCGGTGCGAAACCGCCCTCATCGCCGACGGCGGTGTTCAGATGCTTGTCGTGAAGCACTTTCTTGAGACTGTGAAACACCTCGGCACCCATTCGCAACCCTTCGCGGAACGTCGGGGCACCGATCGGCACGATCATGAATTCCTGGAAATCGACGGTGCTATCGGCATGTTTGCCACCGTTCAGGATGTTCATCAGCGGCACGGGAAGTACCGTCGCATTCGTGCCGCCGACGTAGCGATACAGCGGCATCCCGCACTTTTTCGCCGCCGCGTGCGCCGCCGCCATCGACACGCCGAGAATGGCATTCGCCCCGAACTTCGACTTGTTCGGCGTTCCATCGAGCGCGATCATCGCCTTGTCGATGCCGACCTGATCGAAGACATCCTTACCGATGAGTGCCTTGGCGATGTCGTTATTGACGTGGGCCACCGCTTTCAGCGTGCCTTTGCCGAGGTAGCGATTCTTGTCTTCGTCGCGTAACTCGGCGGCTTCGTGCGCCCCCGTGCTCGCGCCGCTCGGCACCGCTGCGCGGCCCAACGTGCCGCAGGTCAGCACGACATCGACTTCCACCGTCGGGTTACCCCGGCTGTCCAAAATCTCACGGGCACGAATCGTCTGAATCGTCGTATGGCTCATCGCTCACTCGGCAAAAGGGTCGAATATCTAGCAGATAACAGGATTATGCATCGTCCGCGAAAGGGCAACCCACAAGCCGCAGTTGACAGCACGCGATACCCTCCGTATTATTTCCACATGCACTCGTAGCTCAACTGGATAGAGCATCGGTCTACGAAACCGAAGGTTACTGGTTCGACCCCAGTCGGGTGCAATTCGGTAGAACTCACTTTTTCGCCTACAAAAGCCTTGTTTTCCCGCTTCGGATCGATCTTCCCGGCTACTGCCGGAAGGTCGGTCGTTTTCTCATAATTACTCGATTTTCCCCAACTTCCCCCACGCGCCGGGGGAAGGTTCGCGGAATGGTTCGCCGTCCCATCGGTTCCTGTTGCACGGAGACCGATGCTTTCTGGCGACGTTGCGGGGGAACCGAGTTTGAGTTTCGACAGTGCGGCGGCGGTATCGCGCAACCCGACGTGGGCGTAACGATCCATCGTCAAAGTGATTGTCGAATGCCGGGCGAGTTCCTTGGCATCCTTCGGATGCACCCCGGCCTTCACCAATTCCGTAATGAAGCGATGCCGAAGCGAATGGAAATCGGCCACGCGGCCCGCAGAATCTCGGTAGTAGGTCAGGAAGTCCGATGCCGTCCGGTCATCGCGTTCCCGGTCGCTTGACGCTTCCCCGATCCAAGTCGTGCGTGCGCTCGCCAAATCGCGACGGATGAGGTCTCCAGCTTCGTTGTTCACCGCCCACTTCCACGTTCGAGTGACGGCATCGAGTTTTGCGAGGATTCCCCTTGCTTGCGCTTTTTGAAGTTGCGCTGTTTTGCCGCGCCGCGTAGGCTTTGCGCAGCGAAGCGCGTGGCGGAAACTCTCGTAAACAACGTGCATAATCCGACATCACCGAGCCGATTCCCCGCAAGGGGTCGGGTGAGAGACTCTCGCCCGTTTCCACCATCGGTGCATCGACCGAACCCGTGTGACCGAGATAATAATCGTGTTTGTAACCGCCGTCGCTTTGCAATTCGCGCGCGATAAACAGCCGCTCTTCC
>JAYVXI010000016.1:0-26266 GCA_043785305.1 Limnoglobus sp.
ACCGTCCACGTGATGCCAGGCGACTACCCGGTAAAAGAAGGCTACCCGGAGGAGTATCGCGATACGATGAAGATCCGCTTCGACGAAGAACTCCCCGCATGGAACTACCGTGCCATTCCTGCCAAATGGGACAGTTATTAAATTTCAGTTGCTTACGTCGATTTGAAATGTCTGAAACCGCGTTTTCGAGTATCGTGTCAGGCTGACTGATCGCATTGTGGCAGAGAAAATCATCGTGAGCCACCGCATTGGAATCGTCGGGCTGATGCACGAATCGAACACGTTCATTGCCGAGCAAACGACACTCGTTCATTTCGAGAACGATCTGCTATTACGCGGGCCGAGCGTTCGCGAAAAGATGGCGGACTCTTTGCACGAAGTCGGCGGGCTTTTCGCAGGTTTGCAGTTGGCAGGGATCGAAGCGGTGCCGATTTTCATGGCACGGGCGTTGCCATACGGCACGATTTCCGCCGAAACAGCCGACATTTTGTTCGAACGATTGCTCGATTCCGTGGCGGAACACGGCCCGCTCGATGGCTACCTCGTTGCACCGCACGGGGCAACGGTGTCGGCGAATCATGCGGACTTCGACGGCGATTGGCTGACGCTGTTACGCGAGCGGATTGGCCGCCAGACGCCGATGATTGCCACGCTCGACTTGCACGCGAACCTGTCCGCACGCATGGTGGCCGCCTGCGATGCGATCGTCGGCTATCGCACCAATCCGCACCTCGACCAGAAGGAACGCGGTATCGAAGCCGCCACGCTGATGGCACGCACCGTTCGCGGCGAAATCCGCCCCACGATGGCGGCTGCGTTTCCGCCACTGGCCGCGAATATCGAACGCCAAGCGAGCGCCGAACCGCATTGGCGACCGCTTCAGGACAAGCAAGCCGCGCAGTTGGCGTTGCCCGGCGTGCTCTCGAACAGCTTGCTGTATGGCTTCCCGTATGCCGACGTGCCGCAGATGGGTTCGTCGGTTGTCGTCGTGACCGATAACGACCCCGCACTGGCGCAGAAACTCGCAGACGAACTCGCTGCGGAATGGTGGCAACGCCGCGACGATTTCGCGGGCAAAATGCGAAGCGTGGCCGACGCGATGGAGTTTGTCAAAACCCACGATGGCCCGATTTGCTTACTCGACATGGGCGATAACGTCGGTGGCGGCTCCCCCGGCGATAGCACGATTCTGGCCCACACATTGATCGAAGCGGGCGTGAAGAGCCTGGTGATTTTGCAGGATCCGGAATCGGTACACCATGCAGAATCGCTCGGCGTGGGGCATCGCGTGACGCTACGCATGGGCGGCAAATGCGATCGGCTGCACGGCGAACCAATTGAAGCCATCGTCGAAGTGATTTCGCTACACGATGGCAAATTCGAGGAAACCGAAGTGCGGCATGGCGGCATTCGCTCGTTCGATCAAGGCCGCACAGCCATCGTCACCACCGATTCGGGGCTGACCGTGATGCTGACGACGCGCCGAACGGCCCCGTTCAGCCTGCGTCAACTGACCGCGTTCGGCGTCGTCCCGGAACAGTTCCACGCCATCGTTGCGAAGGGCGTCCACGCACCGACCGCCGCCTACGCGCCGATCAGCAAACACCTCATCCGCGTCAATACGCCCGGTGCCACCACCGCCGACATGGTCACGCTCAACCACCAGCACCGCCGCAAACCGCTGCATCCGTTCGAGGAATAGGGGTCGATAAAACCGTGGGGCGGAAAGCTTTAGGCGGCCTTCAAGCCGGGTAACTTGTGCCACCAAGGTGTGGCCGTCGGTTCCTCGTGATGATCGTCGTGCTTGTCGGCTTTCTTGGATTTCTTCTCGTCGGCTTTCGGTTTTTCGGTCGTCAAGACCTGCATCGCGATGCCGAGCAGCGTGGCGACGATGACGCCGCCGTTGAGCGCGGTACTGTGATCGCCCACCCATTTGACGGCATCGTAGGTTCCCAAACTTTGTGCGATGAAGAATGCGGCATGCCACGAAATGAGTACGCCGACGAAACTCGCAATCATCATCGTCCAGAGACGATAGAGAATGACGCCGAACAGGCCGCCAGCCAGGAACACCGCCCACATCTCTTGGGCGTGAGGTAACACCGATTGCACGGCGATCCACGCCCCGACACCACCGGCCACGAACGCGAGTAGTTTCGCAATTTCGAGTGCCATCACCCCGCCCGCAAACGCGAGCAGCACGCCGATGACGAGAACCTGGCCCCCCGCTGCTTTACCCGCGCTGAGACCGAGAACCCCCGCCGCAGTAGTGATGCCAAACACGACCCAGAAGCGGTGCCAACGCCAGCCAAACGCCCAGAGTAAGAAGCCGACCAGCAGCGTGAAGAACGCCGCTCCGAGCGAGAGTCCTTTGGCTTCCATCAAGATGTCGGGTGCGATCAGTTGCATCGGTTTTGCACGGAGAGGGAATTTCACGTTGGACAGCAATTCGCTATAGTTACACGTTATCGAGATGAAATCGTACCTGTCAAGCGAGTGGCGTTCGCAACCGAGCGAAATCCGATTTTCACACATGAAAGTGTCGGCTTCTCCGTCACGGCTTACCAAACGGGAAAGCACTTCTGAGGTCAGCCAATGCGAAACTTGTACTTGATAGTTGCGATGCTGATACTCATCGCTGGATGTGCCGACACGAAATCCGATGGAGGTGCGAAGCCTCTCCCGGGGAATCGAATTCCGCCGGGAGCGAATGGACCGCGTTAATACACGCCGACAACGGTGCTGCCTGCGAGTTCGGCGAACGGGCGTACTCCGCTGACGCCGTCCCACGGGTACTTCTCAAATGGCTTTTCACGTTCGCCTTCGTCGCGCTCCGGGAAGCGGGGCACGAAAAATTCCTTCGTGAGCGTCGTCAGCATGACGCGACCCGTTTCACCGTACGGCACGATCTCGTCGTAATTGTCCGGGTTGACGACTTGAATGACCGCACGCGGTTGCGGAGCGTAGTAGCTGATTTTGAAGCCATCTTCCGGCCCGATTGGCTTGGAACAGGCCAACCCCATCAGCGTGTTGCCGTACGTCGGCGTCATGTACACTTCGCCGTTGTCGAGCATTTCCTCATAGGCCTCCCGCGTGAATTGCGGCGTGAACTCGGTACCGCCGCTGAAGATACCGATAATGCCCGCCGTCTGAATCGAACGCAGCCCGCCGCTCGGAACAGCCTTGCCGAGGGTACGATATTTGTCTTCGAGGCGACCCGCACGCAATGCCTCGTCGAGTGCCGCAAGCAGTTTCGGCGTCGTGAACATACAGCGGATTTCGTGGCCACCTGCGAGGACTGTCAACGCCTGATCGATGCAGTGATCCTTGTACGCCTGCGCCTCGGCGATCTTGCGTTCCTTCAAGCACTTCACCACGTAGCGCGGGTCGAGGTCGACGCAGAAGGAAATACCGCCACGGTATTGTGCGAGGTGTTCGATCGCTAGCCGTAACCGGCGTGGCCCCGATGGCCCGAGCATCAGCCAGTTCGAGCCGCGCGGGAACGACTTCTCCGGGAAGGTGTCCGAGATCATTTCGTAATCGATTTTAAAGTCGTCGATCACGATACGCGACTTCGGCAAACCGGTGGTGCCGCCGGTCTCGAACACGTATACGCCACGGTCCGCATACGCCTTCGGCACCCAGCGACGCACGGGGCCGCCACGGAGCCAATCGTCTTCAAAAATCGGGAACTTCTTGATGTCGTCGAACGTGTGAATGTCCGTCAGCGGGTTGAAGTCGAACGACTTCGCTTTGTCCAACCAGAACGGTGTACCGGTCGCGGGGTTGAAGTGCCACTGGACGATTTCGCGGAACTGCGTGTCCAGTTGCGTTTTGGCGTTCGCGATTTTTTCGGCGAGTGTCGCACCGGTGACGGGTATCGGCTTGCCGGGTGTGTCTTGCACGGGAATAACCCTTCAATCTGAGGAGGGAATGTTGTCGCAATGATAGGACCGCGAGATCAACACCGACCACAACGGATCGATCTCGCGGCCAGATTCAAATCCGATTTACTTCGCAGAGAAGGCGTAGAGCGTCTTTTCAGTCATCACGTAAATCACACCATTCGCGACGACGGGGGTGCTTTTTACAGGGGCTTCAAACTCGACTTTGGCGATCAGGTTTTCCTTTTCAAAGTCCTTCCGCTTCGCCAACATCTTCGTGCGGAAATCTTTCTCGTCCTTTGCGTCGGCGATGTCGATTTCGTCGATCACCTTCGGCGTCTTGTTGTGCTTGAAACTGAACAAGTTACCGGTGTCCGTCCCGACAAAGATTTTGCCATCAACGTAATACGCCGAACCCCAGATCGCGCCCTTGAGGTCGTACTGCCAGAACTTCTTGCCCGTTTTCGCATCAAGGCAGTGAACGTAACCTTGCAATTCGCTGATGTACAACACGCCATCGACGATGCACGCGGTGCTCATCGTTCGGCCAAAGACGAAGTCGCGCGGCACGAACTTACGCTTGTCGGCCCCGCCATAGTGCCAAACCACTCCGGACTTCGGGTTCGGTTTGCCGGTCATTCGCAGTTTGCCTTCTTTGTCTTTTTCGGTCTTATCGACGAGTTCCTCGGAGATGTCACCGATCGCACCGGCGGGGTTGATGCACCAGAAGTGCCCGATACCCGTGAAGTGTTCGGGGTCTTGGCCGACGCCGATGTAGACTTTGCCATCGTAGACGATGGGCGTGCCGACGAAGTCGCTGCGGGTGCCGCTGCCGCCGAGTTCGTAGATGGCATCTTTCGGATTCGCATCGAATTTCCAGAGCAGTTCGCCCTTCATCGGCTCGAAGCTATACAGCCAGCCGTCGCCCCCCGTGAAGATCGTTTGCTTGACGCCTGCGATCTCGGAGTAGACGGGGTTCGACCATTGGCCGTGCATGATGTTCTTGCCGGGCAGGCTGCTTTTCCAGGCGAGCGTGCCGTCTTTTTTGTTGAGTGCGATGAAGCTCGGTGCTTCCGGCGAAGGGATATTCGCGTGATTCTCATCGACGCCGTTCGCGGTCGTGATGAAGATCATGTCGCCGACGACGAGAGGGCTACCGGCGGACATGTTGTGTGGGAACACGTTGAGCTTCGCGATCATGTCGAATTCCCAAACGATATCGACGTCGGTTTTGTCTTTGTACTTTTCGGTCTGGATTCCGTCGTTGCCGTTCGCGAAACCGTCGACGTCGGCACAGACGATCGTGCAGCGATTGGAGACGTAATACACGCGATTGCCATCGACGGCGGGCGTCGAGCAGATGCCTTCTCTGGGCCAATCTTGCACGGGGCCGGATGGAAGTTTGTCGTGGATCGCTTGCCAGAGTAATTCGCCGGTCTTCTCGTTGAAGCACATCAGCACGCCTTTGTCCATCGGCTCGAGTTCGCCATCTTCGTTCTTCTTCTGGTCGCGTTTGTTGCGTGGCTTCTCGTTGTTCGTACCGACGAACACTTTACCACCCGCGATGGTCGGCCCGCCGTAAGCGCGCGAGCCGAGTTCGGCCTGCCAGAGTGGTTTCGCATCGCTCACACGAGTCACTTTGTCGATCTTCTTGCTCGGATCTTTCGGGTCCGCGACTTGTTCTTTGACGTCGTAAAGCGTGCTGGGAATGCCTTTGTCGACCAAGTTCACGAAGTTCCGGTCGGGCGTGCCGCCGAACATCACGTGATCCGACTTACCCGCCACGACCGGCTTGACCGCAACGGGAACGGGCTTCGTTTCTGGAACGGGGACGGGTTTCGTTTCTGGCACCGGAACCGGAACGGGTTTCGGGGGCGGTATCGTCTCGGGCATCGGTACCGGTTTCACTTCCGGCTTCGGTGTGATGACCGGCATCGGTGGAATAACCGCTGGTACTTTTACCTCGGGCTTTTTGTCGTCGACTTTCGCCACTTCGATCGGCTTGTCGGCCACTTTGGCGACTTCCGCGGCCTTGTCGGCAACGGGGACGCGCTGGCTCTTGATGCCGTAATAAATCGCCCCGCCGACGATGCTGGCCGATAGTAAGGCGGCCACGGCGGTACGGGTCACTTTCGCTGCGTTCATATCAGAAGTTCTCGGTGTGTGGGTGTCGTTCGATTATTTTTTGGCGTTCGGCTTCACGAGGAGGTTATCGTAGAAGATCTCCGAACCGGGCAAGGTTTTGTCTTCGGTAACGAGCATATTCGTGACGTACCCGTAAAGCGCGGCCGCCCCTTCGGTGTTGGGGGCTGGGTCGCGGAACTCGACCGTCCACGCTTCGGGTTCGGGTGTGGTTTTATCCCACACTTTTCCGCGAAGAATCGCTTCCTTGCCATCCATGTCGATGACGAACTTCATGCGATACCAAACCTTTTCCTTCCACGGGAACGCGACGCCCTTGTTGATACGCGGACGCGCTTCCCACGAGATGATTCGCAACGTGCGCTCGTTCGCAAACTCGGGGTCGTCTTTGCCGTCCATCACCAACAAGTACCGGCTATTCACGATGCCCATATCGGGCATCTTGCCTCGGACTGTGCTCGCTTGCAAGTCGCATTCGATGCTGTAACCCGTCGAGGTCGGCAGCGTGATGTAGCTGTAGGCGCGGGCAATCGGCGGTCGCGAATCGTTGTTGATCTTCGACAGCACTTTGTTGCCATCGTCGAGTTTCTTGACCAGGAACTTCCCGTTCGCATTCACCCAGCCACCCGGTGCGACGCCCTCGGGTGTTTTCTCGAAATCGATGGCGATCGGCAGTTGCGGCGCGACACGAACGCGTGCCATCGGCGCGACGATCGCTCCGAGTTTCGCGGAGACATATCCTTGTTGGCTCGGCAGTTTGCCGATGGTGACGATGGCCTTTGCCCCGTCGGCTTTGATCTCGCCGTTGAGTGCAGGCGGACCTGCCGTGGCACCCATCGGCACGGGTGGCGTCGGGATCGCCCATTCGATTTTGGCCCCTTCGGGTGCCTTCACCGTGCGCCCGTTGGCGTCCAGGAATTCGACGCGGAATTCGACTGTTTTACCCGGTGCGCTTGTGACCTCGGCAGGGACGATGCGGATCGCGGTCGGGGCAGCATCTTCGGCCAGCGCGGTTTCAGCTGCAAGCGGTTTGTAATCGGGCATAGTTGGCTTCGCGTCGGCTTTGCCGATGCAATACATGAACTCGCGGGTACAGAAGAATAGCCGCCCGTTTACGGCAACCGGTGTGCCGTGAGTTTCGACGAATCCCTGACCCAGGACGCTGCGAAATGTTATTACTTCGAGTTCCTTCGGCTCGTCTTGGCCGTTCAACTTCAGGACGGAAAGTTTTGCATTCACGTCGAAAATGTACAGCTTCCCATCGACGACGAGCGGTGCCCCACGTGAGACGGTGCCGTACTTGTACGTCCAAAGTCCTTTGCCCGTTTTGGCATCGAAGGCGTACAGTTCGCCCGCATCATCGGGGGCGTAGAGAATGCCATCGGCAATCGCGGGGGAGGCGAGGCCGAAGCGAATGCCCTGGCGCGTCGTCCCGTTCGTGAGTTGAATCTTTTTGGTTTCCCACACGAGCTTAGGTTGCTTCGTCTTCGCATCGACAATCGAGGCATCGAGGCAGACGATCTTACCGATCGGGCCACCGCTAGGGTTCTCTTCACCGTGGGCGGCGTACACGAAGTTGCCATCGACGACAGGCGATGGATTCGCAACGCCTTCGCTGAAGCGGTAACTCCAGAGCCGTTCGCCGGTTCGCACTTTGAACGCGTGCGCGTAACCGTCGCCGCCACTCGTAATTAAGGTGCGTTGGCCATTGATGACCGACACGACGGGGTTCGAGTAATACGTGCCGCGAATCTGGTACGGCGACTCGGCCCACCAAACGACTTCGCCGGTAGTCGAATCGAACGCCACGAAGCGGTTGGCCGCACGCGCGTGATTTCCCCACGACGAGTTAATCATGCCGACAATCACGAGGCCACTGTCGTAGATCGGCGAGACGATCCGCCCGCCGTAGCCCGTCACGCGACCGAACTCTTCAGTCAGGTTCCGTAGCCATTTCACGGCACCGGTTTTCGCATCGAAACAGTAAACGTGGCCTTGGGTACCGTGGCAAAACACGCTGCCCGCAACGGGGTCGATCGTGAGGCTCGTCCAACCGAGGCGGCTCGAAACGATGTCGGTATGGAAGACGTTGAACGCCTTCTCCCAAACGAGTTCGCCGGTCGTTTCGCTCATGCAAACGACGCGCTCGCCTTCGGTGAGTCCCGAGCCACTTGCGGTGATGAGGTACAAATTACCCTTGTAAATCAGCGGGGCCGAGCGTCCGCCGATCGGCTTCTTCCAGATGAGATTGTCTTTGCCGACGACGCCGACGCCGAAGGTATCGGGCAGGCCGGTCTCTTTGGAGACGCCGTTCTGCTCCGGGCCGCGCCAGTGCAGCCAGTCCCCCGCAAGCGTCGGGATCGCAGTCATAGCGAGTATCAGTACCGCCCAGGCCACACGTTGCTTCATCGTTGACTCCAGATACAAGTGACTTAATCGCGAATCATGTTTGTACGAAGATCAGCCGTTTCGCCTTCATTTCGTGTCGTGGCAGCGTTCCGGGTTCGACGGCGATCACTTCGACGCGGAACAACAGTTCGTCCTGAATCGCCTTCGCCACCGCGTGCGATATCTCGGAACCATCGACGCCGGGCAACGGCTCGATTTCGATTCGCAGATCGGCGAGCGATCCCGAACGCTCGACCCGGAGCCGATATTCGACGACGCGATCGAAGCGACGGATGATCGATTCGAGCGAACTCGGGAAGATGTTATTCCCGCGAACGTAGATCATGTCGTCGACGCGACCGAGTATGCCGCCCCGCAACACCGTTGTTGTACGACCCGGCTCCGGTGCCCGCACCAAATCGCCCGTTCGGTAGCGAATCGCGGGCGAACCCCATCGACCCAGATTCGACACGACTAGCTCGCCAATTTCGCCCGCTGCCGTCGCGTTGTGGCCACCCGGTTCGATGACTTCGGTGTAGAAATCCGTGTCGTTGACTGTCAACCCCGTGTCGTCGTCGCACGTTTGCACGGCCACGGGGCCGACCTCGGTCATGCCGTAGTGATCGTAGACTTTCACACCCCAACCGGCTTCTATCCGCGCCCGCGTCGACGCAATTCCGCCACCCGGTTCCCCGGCCACGACGATCGTGCGTACCGATGAGTTCGCGATGTCGATGCCCTCTTTCGCGGCCACTTCGATCAGGTGCATCGCGTAAGTCGGCGTGGCAAACATCACCGTGACATTGTGTTCGAGCGCAAACCGCAACCGCGTCGTACTCGACATCCCGCCACCGGGCAGGCACAAGCCACCGTGCCGGGTGATCGCTTCAAATCCCGTCCAGAAGCCGAGAAACGGACCGAACGAAAACGGAAAGAACGCGACATCGTTTCTGGTGATGCCGATCTTCGGGAAGATCCAGTCCCAGCAACTCAGCAACCACTTCCAGTCGCTCGGCGTGTCGAGCCATCGCAGCGGTTTGCCCGTTGTCGTGCCCGAAGTCTGGTGTAGCCGCGCGTATTCGCTGTGATCGTATGTCCGGTTCGTACCGTATGGCGGGGTCGTCAATTGGTCGTCGGCGAGTTCGGCCTTTGTCGTAAACGGCCAAGTCTGAATCGGGTCGGCGGGGTTCGTGGCGTGAAATTTCGCGGCATAAAAGCGATTCGTCGGCAGGATCGCGCGCAGTCCAGACCGCGACCGCTCTTCGGGAGTTTCAAATGATGATCGTGGTTCGTCCAACCGGAAACTCCGAAGTCGAATGTCGCGTGCAGATACCGATACTGAAGCGAAACCTTACAAACGAGATAAGAACCGTGTCATTTGAGGCGTTATGCCATCCCACAGTGCAAACCAATACACCCCAGGGGTACGACGTAAAACGTCTAACCCTGGGCTAAATGATGAAACCCCGTTGGGGTAAATGCATAGCCAATTCTTACCCCAACGGGGTTCGATCTCACAGCCCAGGGTTAGACGCTTCGTCGTACCCCTGGGCGGCCTTGCTCGCGCTGCGGGCTGGCCGGAAAAGTTCGTGCGGCTTACGGCGTCTTGATGTCGAAGCAGAACAGCAAATCGAAATCGCGGAGGTACAACTTGCCGTTTGCGATGACAGGATGCGCCCAGACTGCGCCATTCTTTTTGTCGGTCAGGGTGTTTTGCGGCAACTTCATCCGGGCGACTTCGTTCCACCCATCTGGTGTGGCTTTGATCACCGCAAGTTCTGTGCCTTTGTTTTTCTCTTCGTAACAGAACAGATGACCATCGGCGAAACTGACCGAACCTTTGCCGAGTTTGCCACTCTTCCAGACGGGTTCATCGGTCGCGTTCTTGAACGCAAAACAAGTCCAGCCGCCCCGCTCGCTGTGGCCGTAAATGTAGTCGCCGACTTGGATCACGCCACCGTGATGGTTCTCGAACGTCCTAAATTTGCTGTAAACCTTGGTCGCTTGCACGCCGCCGTTGCCATCCGATGCCAGCTTGTAACACTCGCAACCCGCACCGTAACCCGCCGTAAAGAACGCATACCCATCGGCCACGATCGGCGAAGGGATCACTGCTATCAGGCGGCCAATTTCACCGGTGCGAAACATCAGTTTGCCATCTTTCGCACGCACGGCGAGTGCCGAGGCCATCGTCTGCTGAACGTAGATTCGCACGCCATCGATCTCAGTCGGCACGATCGACGAATATCCCGCACCGTCTTTGAATTCCGTGCAACTCCAGACCGTCTCGCCCGTCTTAGCGTTGAGCGCGATCATCCCCGTCTTCTTGCCGGGCGTGCAAATGACATTATCGCCATCGACGAGTACCGATTCGCTGTAGCCCCAAGACGGGATCGCGCCACCGAAGTCTTTGACGAGGTTTTTGCTCCAGACTTTCGCACCGTCTTTCGCAGTCACGCAGACGATGTCACCCGTCGCCCCGAGACAATAGACGTACCCATCGGCAACGGTCGGCGTCGCGCGCGGGCCGCCACCCCAACCGGCGTTGAAGTTGCCCGCTGCGGTATCGAGTGGCGTCGTCCAGACCGGCTTGCCATCGGCCGCATTTAAGCAACGGATAAACTCGGCTGAACCGGGTTTGTTGTCCTTGCCGCCCAGAAGATACACGCGGTCCCCAACGACTGCAACCGAGCCGTAACCGGTGCCGACGTTGTTATTTTCCCAGACGATCTTTGGGCCAGCCTTCGGCCACACCAGCGACAAGCCCGCTTCGTTGGACTTGCCATCGCGGTTGGGGCCACGCCATTGCGGCCAATCGCCCGAAGTCGTCGGTGCAGAGGTTGTGAGAAGTCCAATTGTCAGAAGAAGCGAGGGGATCATTTGCGATCCTTCGATGCGGTAGGATGTTCGCAGCCAGAGGTAACCGAATGATATGTGGGCATTCCCCTACGGGCTAGGTTACGCGGATTTGCCGAATCCGCTCGGGAAGTATCCGTTCGATGTTGCGGTCTAGGGATTCCAGAACGATGCTATCGAAAGCGAGATGGATGACCCTGCCAGATCGTGTCGAACCATCGGCATGCTCGACAGCTACCCATTTATCGGTGAGTGCCATCCAATCGATCCAGTTGGTTTCGAGGTTGTTCCAATTGCCGTCGCGGACTTGTTCGTAGCGAGCGTCGAGTTCTTGAAGGAGCACCTTTGCGGCGGCGTCGCGTGAAATAACTTCGCTCGATTCGAGCGACAGTGAAGTCGCGTCGGGGAGGTTTGCGTTCTGAAAGTCGCTGGCAGTTTGATTCAAATTCAGCCCGATTCCGACGACGATGGCAGTTTGTCGCTCGATCAGGATTCCGCAGACTTTCTTGCCCTTGATCAGTACATCGTTTGGCCATTTGATTCGCGCCCGCAACCCTGTGAGTTCGCGAATCGTCTCCGCGACGGCGACCGTCACCCATGCGGTGACGATCACGGGAAGTGCGGGGGCAAGTACGGGATCGATGATGATCGAAGCAATGATCGACGTGCCGGGCTGATTGTGCCAGGTGCGGCCGTGCGTGCCGCGACCTGCGGTTTGTGCGTCCGCGAGAATCGCGGTGCCGTAGTGAATCGGGCTTGACGACAAGGCCGCAGCGAGGTCGTTGGTACTCGGCACCGATTCGTATACGCGAACGGTGTGGCCGATGTGCGGGTGAGTTAGCATCCAAATCTCGCGCGGTTCGATCACGAAAGATAGTCCAGCGCGATGTCCGCAGCCATCGCGGAATGCGTGAGCGCACCGACGCTGATTCGCTCGATGCCGGTCTCGGCGATGCCGCGAACGGTGGCAAGGTTGACGCCGCCGGACGCTTCGAGTTTCGTGGCCGGTGCGACCGCATTTCGGCGTGCCACCGCGAACCGCAACTGTTCGAGCGACATATTATCGAGGAGTACAATTTCCGGTTTCGCTGGCAGAACCCGTTCGAGTTGTTCGAGCGTATCGACTTCGACTTCGACCGAAAGCCCCGCGTTGCCGGGGTAGGCACGGGCGAGTTCGACGGCCTTGCGAACGTCGCCACCAACACCCGCGATGTGGTTGTCCTTGATGAGAATCGCATCGTACAAGCCGATGCGGTGATTGGTGCCACCGCCCATTCGCACCGCATACTTTTCGAGTAACCGCCAACCCGGCGTCGTCTTGCGGGTATCGAGAATCGCGACATTCAGGTCGCGAACGAGTGAGGTGTAGCGGTGCGTTTGCGTGGCAACGCCGGTCATGCGTTGCAGGAAATTGAGGGCGGTACGCTCGGCGATGAGGATTTCCCGAAGCGAACCAGAGACGTGCGCGATGCACGTTCCCGGTGCCACCCGATCGCCATCGTGAACGAAGGTTTGAAATCGCAACTTTGGGCCGCGTTCGGCAATCGCGAGAGCCGCCACCGGCAAGCCCGCGATCGTGCCACCGGAGCGCGAAACGAACGCCGCCGTCGCCATTGTGGCTTCGGGAATGAGCGATAGCGTCGTGCGGTCGCCGGTCGTGCCGAGATCCTCGTCGTAGGCGAGTGCGATCAGTCTCCGTGCCGCGGTTTCCTCTACGCTCGTAAAATTCGCCATGATTCTCTGTGGTTTAGCGCATCATCTCGTTCGCGATGGCGACGGCCCGCTCGATCGCGATGAGGAGTTGTCGCTGGGGGTCGGCTTCCAGAATATCGGGTGTGACGCCGTTACCGTGCAGTGCCACACCACGCGGCGAGTAGACATTCGCGATGGTGAGAATGACCGTGCCCGAGCGTTCTTGGATGCCGTCGGCGGCGTGGAGTCGAATCGGACACTGGATCGCGCCTTTGCCAAATGTCGGCATTCCGACGAGCGTGGCTCGCCGGTGGTCTTTCATCGCGCTCGCCACGATTTCCCCCGACGACATCGTTTTGCCATCGACGAGCATCACCACGGGAAAATCGTACGCGGACATGCCACTATCGGAGGAGAACACGCGATTCGCAAACTCCGGCGATTGTCCTTGGGTAGTCGCAAGAATCCCGGCAGGCACGAAGCGTTGCGACATTTGAATGCCTGCCGAAAACGCCCCGCCCGCGTTGCCGCGCAAGTCGAGAATCAGCGCACGTAAGCCGCGTGCTTTTAGTCGTTGAACCGCACGGTCGAGTTCGCCAACGGTGTAATCCTGAAACGACGACACACGCACGTAGCCAATGCCATCTTTCCCCGCAATCATGTCGATGCCAACGACCGTCGGCAACGGCGTCGGTAGCCGAATCGGCATCGCTTCCGCAGTTGCCGTTTCGATTTCGTGATGGCCATCGATCGGGAACCGCAACGCTTCGAGGAGCATCGTCGGTGTCGCCGAAGTTAAATTTCGCCCATTGATTCGCGCGATGCGATCCCCACCACGAAGCGTCGTGTTCGTCGCCGCCCACGATTCCGCAGTCACCCCTTCGACGATTGCGGCACCATCGCGAATCGCGATTGAAATGCCATACCCCGCAAGTTCGCTGGCCGCCGTTGCGAGCACGCTTTGGGCAACGCTCGGCGTGACGTACAGCGTGTATTGGTCGAGGCCCGCACAGGCTCCGCAGAGGAGTTCTAGCACGATCGCGGACGGGTTCAGAAAGCCGAGTTCGCTTTGTGCCGCTCGCGTGAGTTCCATCGCGGCTGTTCGCAATTCGCGTACCGATTTCGGCAATCGCGTTTCGCCGAGTTCGCGCACGAACTTGCGAAAGCTGCGGACTTGGCTGTCTGTCGCGCCTGCGAATTGCTCGCGGCGAAACGCCTTGTCGCTGAGCGCGCGATCGAACTCTTCGATGCCGTGTGCGAATAGTTGTGCGGGTGTGACGCGATCTTTATCGATGTAGTTTGCGCCGAGCTTTTCGGCGGCTTCCGCATACAGATTCAGTGCCTCCGCAACAGGCAAGCCGACGATGAATTGCTGAAATGCGGGGTCGCGCTGACGTGCTTGCTGTGCGGCCAGACGTTGGCATTCGCCGATGCGATCCTTCACCGAATCCGAGCGATCCCCCGCAAGATACGCCCGCAAATACTGCGATAACGCGCTGGCCCACAAGCCGCCTCGATACGCGGTGTCCGCCGATTGCTTGAGCGTCGTCGCATCGGCAACGACATTCGGTTTGGCGGAAATATTGTCGGGTGCCGCAAACAGCGACGACGATAGGTACCCGATCGCGATGAACGATAGTGGGAATCTCACGTGCATTACGAACCCCTACGATCTCGGTGCGGATCCAGGAATCGTCGTCGGGAGGGTGGCGACTGTCGATATGAATGTACTCGCTCAGTAGCACCGCAGTCAACGATTCGTTACGGAATTGTGACGGTTCGTAAAACAATCGCATCGGACACGATCCGGGCATTCGCACACGAGAGACTACGGTATGGGGCACGACGCACGGCGGAACGTGGTGATGGCGGCGGACCCGGTCGTTATCAAGGTCGGGACGAATGTACTTGCCGATTCGTCGGGTGCGCTGGATCGCGTGCGGATTGCGGCACTCGTCGATCAGGTACAGCGAATTCGCGTCGGCGGTCGACGGGTGGCGCTCGTCAGTTCGGGGGCGATTGGTGCGGGCGTTGGCAAACTGAAACTCGGCAAACGGCCCGTCGATTTACCGCACCTTCAGGCGTGTGCCGCCGTCGGTCAGTCGGCACTGATGCAGCTTTATCAGGAGTTTTTGAACCCGCATGGCGTCCATGCCGCACAGATACTCTTGACGGCAGGTGACTTCGATTCGCGTTCGCGCTACCTGAATATGCGGAACACGATCATCACGTTGTTCGAATACTCGGCGCTGCCGATCATCAACGAAAACGACACGGTGAGCATTGCCGAAATCAAGTTCGGCGACAACGACCAACTCGCCGCGATGGTCGCGAATTTGCTACAAGCGCCGCTGCTGATTTTGCTCACGAACGTCGATGGTTTGTACTCCGCGGACCCGCGCCACGATCCGACGGCGAAGCTGGTCGAGACGGTCGCGCACATCGACGACTCGATCGCAGGAATGGCGGGGAACACCAAGAGCGACCTCGGCACGGGCGGCATGAAAAGCAAGATTCTTGCGGCACGGTTGGCGACCGTGGCAGGCGGGTCGGTCATCATGGCGAACGGCGCGACCGATGGCATTCTCGATGCGATTTTCGCGGGTGAAAGCGTCGGCACGCTGTTCCTGCCGCACGGCGGATCGGTAACGGCGTGGAAGCGCTGGCTCGGCTTCACCGCCAAGCCGAAGGGCAAAGTCCGCATCGACGACGGTGCCCGAAAAGCCCTTGTGGAGCAGGGGAAAAGCCTACTTCCCGTCGGCGTGCAACAGATCGAAGGCACGTTCGGCAAAGGCGATGTCGTGGCGATATTCGACGCGAACGGCATCGAATTGGCACGCGGTTTAATCAACTACGGTGCGGACGATGCGACGCGGATCATCGGCATGAGCCGTGAGCGAATCGCCAGCCGATTCGGGAAATTGCCGTACCAGGAACTCGTGCATCGCGACAATCTCGTCGTCACGGTGACATGAGCGTGGCGCGTTCCGCGAGCATGTTCCGGCGGGCACTCCCCTCGCCTTCGAGGAACATCACGTCCGTGTGGAAGATCCGTTGCCGCGCGAGAAAGCCATCGAGGACGGCAATGCGTGCGGTGGCGTACTCGGCATCTGGCACCCACGCATATTCGCGGCGAATGTCGGCGGCGTAACGCAGATAGCGCGTTTCGCCCGAACCGAGGATCGCGAGATCGGCATCGAGCAAGACGCGCACATCTGTCGTCAGTTCGTGTGGCGTCCCGTGTGTCGTGGCCAAAATCAGGTCGGTTGCCGAAGCGATCATCGGCGACGATACGCCGAGTTGTTCGAGAACATTTCGGGCGAAGTCGGCACTTTTTGCCTCGTTATCGCGTTGCTTCGGGTCGTAAACTGCATCGTGATACCACGCGGCCAACTGCACCGCGTTCGGATTCTCGGCGAAGTTACGCAATCGACCCGCGACCTTCAGCACCTCGGCGATGTGTTCCAAATTGTGGTAATGGCGATGACTTTGCGAGTGCATCGCCACGAGGTGGTCGAAGTGCGGATAGGCGACGGCGGGTTCGACGCCGAACTCGGCGAGCAACCGTGCGAAGGCGATTTGTAACGAGTCGAGCCGTTCGGGGGAAACCATCGATCATCTCGGAAGGGCCATCGCTTGGACTTCCAGAAGTATAGCCGAAGCGATGCGGTTCGGGCCAAACCCGAACCGCATCGAAGCATACGTTATGGCCTCTTGCCGCCGCCACCCGTGCCGCCGCCGCCACTGGTAGTTTGCGCGACGACATTCACGCTCGTCTGGGCTTTCATGGCACCGTTGAGGGTGTCCTGAATGCCGATCGTTTGCGTGCCCGTTGCGGTCAACGTGATGCTGAAGACGTGCTTACCGGCATCGGCGGCCGTGAAGGTATAGTCGAGCGGGACGCCGCTCGGCCCGGTGAAGTGGACTTTACCCCGGTACCCGTTGACGACGTTCCCGAAGGCATCGACGGCTTGAACCGTGAAGAGGAACGCGACATTAGCGGTGACGTTCGATGGTGCCCGCAACGCGAAGCCGACGGCGACTGATGGCGTCACGGGGATGTCGCGTTGGCTGAAGATGTATGCGTTCGTCGTATCTTGCACGGTCACAACGGACAGGCCGGACGTCTTGAGAATCACGCTGAAATCGTGCCTTCCCGCGTCGGTTGCGGTGAACGTGTAGTTCGCCGGTAAGCCTGCGAGCGCGTCGCTGCTGCCGAAGGCGATCGTCCCACGGTAGCCCGTGGCGATGTTTCCGAACGCATCTTTCCCGCTCACGGTCACAGTTTGCACGGTCCCTGCAACGACGGCGTGGAGTGCCGTTACCGACATCGAGACGGGTGCCGCAGACCCGACCGAGATACCGGACTGCGTGATTGAGACAGCCGCCAAGAGCGAGTCTCGCATCGTGAACGACTGCAAGCCTGCGGTTCGCAGTGCCACGCTGAACGTGTGCGATCCCGCGTCGGCTGCGGTGAAGGCATAGCTCGCGGGCAGCCCGGCCTGGATATCCGAACTGCTGAAGACTACGGTGCCGGTGTACACGTTCGAGACGTTGCCGAAGGCGTCGAACGCAGTTACCGAGAACGACTGATTGACGCCCGCGATCGTCGCAGGGATGGCCGTCATCGTGAACCGGACCGGCCAGCCCGGCGTCACGGTGATACTGGCAGTAGCGCCGATTAACGCGCCCGTGACGGTCAGCGTCTGGGTGCCGAGTGTCATCGGAGTGATATTGATCGTTCCGACGCCGTTCACGATGACGGCATCGGCCCCGACGATCGTGGTCGGGTTGGAACTCGTCAGGTGGGCCGTGCCGTTATAGCTCGTGGCCACGTTGCCGTAGATGTCGCGGGCGTTGACGGTCACGGCGTGCGCGACGCCGATGAACCCGCCGCCGCCAGACGTACTGAGCGACACGCCTGCGATCGGGGTGACCAGAACACCGTTCGAGTTGCCAATGAGTGTCAGCGCGGTGGCGTCGGCGGCCTTGAACACTTGATACCCTGCGGTCTTCAGCGTGCCCGTGAACGTGTGGCTGCCGCCATCGGCGGCGGTGTACGTGTAGTCGGCGGGCAAGTCGGCCTGCGGGTCGCTGCTCGTGAAGTGCGCCGTACCCGTGTAATTCGCCACCATGTTCCCGAACATGTCAGTGGCAACCACCATAAACGTCGTCGGGCTACCCGCCACCGCGTTCGGCACCGCAGTGACGGCGAGACGGGTCGCCGGGGCCGCCGTGACCGTAATCGATTGTGATGCGCTCGACAGCAGCGGAGCAGATGCGGTAATCGTCTGCGCACCGACGGAGTTAACGGGAATGCTGACGGTCAAGACGCCGGCATCGGCAGTGGTGAACGCATAGGCCGTGCTGCTGCCGAGCGGCCCGCTCGCACTAACAATTACGGTTCCCGTGAACGTCGGTACAGTCGCTCCGGTTGCATCGACTGCGCGAATGGTCACCGGAACCGGCACGCCGGCCGGGGTCGTCGTCGGGGCGCTGATGTTGAATCCGGCCCCGGCGATCGCAGGGGATAGCCCGTTGTTCGCGTTGATTTGCACCATCACCGTACCGGCGCTGGTGCTTGCGATGTCGGTCGCGCCGTCGCCGTTGAAGTCGGCAATCAGCGAGGAATTGCCCGCCCCGCCCGCCGCAATGATCGCGGCCTGGAACGTGCCATCTCCGTTGCCGGCTTCGATCACGTATCCCGCAGTCGTGCGCTCGACGAGGTCGATTTTGCCGTCGTGGTTGAAGTCGCCCTGTTTGATGTCGATCGGGGAGTAGCCGACGTTGTAGTTCACGCCCGCCTGAAACGTGCCATCGCCGTTGCCGAGAAGAACGTTGATGGAGGTGGACCCGCTCGTGTTGGTCACGGCGACATCTTGCTTTCCGTCGCCGTTGAAATCGCCGATCGTCAGTGCGGAGGCACCGGCACCGGTACCGACTGCCACGCCGACCCGCGGCCCGAACCCGCCGGTCCCGTTGCCTGCGAAGAAGCCGAGACCGCCAGCCGTGCCGTTCAAGTTGGTCACCAGCGCATCGGCCTTGCCGTCGCCGTTGAAGTCCGCGGTGCCCACCGACCATGGCTGGCTGCCTGCTGCGAAATCGACCTTCGGCCCGAATTTGCCGAGGCCCGTGTTCGTAAACACGCTCAGCGTGCCGAAGAAGTCGTTCACCGCGATGAGGTCGGGGTGGCCGTCGCCGTTGACGTCGCGAACTTCCACATCGGTCGGCGGGGTCAGCACGGTGTACGACACGTATGGCTGGAAACTGCCATCGCCGTTGCCGTTCAAAGTCGTCAGCGCGCCGGTGTAATACGCGGCGAGTGTGACGATGTCTTGCTTGCCGTCGCCATCGAAATCGCCGACTTTCACCGCAACGGGGCTGTTACCCGTGAAGTATTGTCCGCCTTGCGTATAGGTGCCATCGCCATTATTCATCGAGACGCTGACGACGCCCTTTCCGCTAATGTTGCCGACCGAGACGATGTCCATCTTGCCATCGCCGTTCATGTCGGCGACCGTGGCGGCGCTGACCGTGAACCCCGTGTTGAAGCTCGTGGGGGTCAGAAAGGCCGGCACGTCGCGGCACTCGAGCGATTCGACGCCGAGCCGCATTGGACCCCGCTTCCGCGACGATTTGGGCCGAACGACCGTGAGTTTTGGGCTACCGAACAGTTTGCCGATCCAATAGCGAGACATACGGGGAACTCCAGAATGGACTTCAACACGGTGTTCAAATAGCCCGACGTGGACTGGCATCGAACGCCGCTTAATGAGAACAGTCGAGTCCGTCTCCAATGTCCGCCACGATTCCGAAACTATTTTCTTGCCCGTGCAAAATGTGCTTCTCCTTTTCCAAAAGGAATGCTTGTACTTGTTGTCTCGCGTGATTTATAATTGCATCAATCGTTTTGCCGATTGTTACGGCATTCTCTCATGGGGTTCGCATGTCCGCTGTCAAACTCCCCCGCGTCATCGAAGAAAAACTTGCCGAACTCGCGAGCCAGGTGCGTCGCCTCTGGTTGATTCGCGGCATCAGCCGGTTCGCGCTCGTGTTCTTCGTGCTGGCGCTGGCGGCGGTGTTGATCGATGCGAAACTCAATCTGTCGGGTGCCGTTCGCGGGTTGTTGCTGTGTGGCTGGATGACGATACTCGGCTTTACGGCGTGGCGTTTCATCGTGCGACCGCTGCGAAATGAAGTGCCGGTGCCGATGTTGGCGGCGGCGATCGAGAAGCATTACCCGAGCCTTGCCGAACGACTTTCGACGCTCGTGGAACTGAGCGAACACTCCGATGCGGGGAACGGCTCGAAGGCGCTCATGGAGGTGTTGGCGAGGGACACCGCACAGCGAACGAAAAAGCTGAACTTCTTCCGTGCCGCGCCCACCGGTTCCGTTTTGCGGATCGGCATCGTTGCGGCCGCCGTCACATTACTCGTCCTTTCGCCGATGTTTTTCCTGCCAGGGTCGACCGAGCGCGTCCGGCGGTTCTTGCTCCCGTGGTATGCGCCGCGTATCGAACCATCGTTCAAAATTACCGTGTCGTCGGGGAATCCAATCGTCAAACGCGGTGAGTCGGCGACGCTAACAGGGTTCTTCGAGCCGCTGAAAGCGAACGTCGTTTTGCCCGAAACGGCTGTGTTGTTGCACCGCGAACCGGGTACCGAGATCGAGAAAAAACTGCCGATGACCGGCGACGATAAAGCCGCGTTCACCGTGACGAAACCCACCGTGACGGCGAGTTTCGAGTATTGCATCGAAGCCGGCGATACCCGCAGCGAGTGGTGCCTCGTCACCGTCGTCGATCCCGTCGAACTCATCGAAGGTACATCGTTCACGATCCAGCCGCCCGCCTACGCCAAGCCACTTCACGCGGAACTCGTTCAGCAAGGGTTGCACGAATTCGAGGCGTTGCAATACAGCAAAGTTCGCTTCGACATGAAGTTCAACCGCGCCGCAATGAGTGCTTCGTTCGAATGGACGCCTGCGAACCCCGAGGCGAAGGTCGGCACCGAACAGTTCTTCGCTAAGCTCAATGCCGACAAAACGGGTGGCACGGCGGAATGGCAACTGATTGCCGAGGGCACGCTGAAACTGATTCTGGTCGGCGAACAGAACGTCCGCACCGAAATCACGATGGCGACGAAAGCGATTCTCGATGCGCCGCCGAAGTTCGAAAAGGTCACGAATGCGAGCGAGAAACCGAAAGACGTCCGCCCCGGCGAACGGGTCGTGATCGACCTTGCCGTGCTCGATGATATTCGCGTCGCGACGGTGGAACTCGAATACGCCCTCAGCGGCGAAAACAAAACGCGAACGCTACCGATCATGCTGAAAGACCTGGGAACGCCGCGTGCCGAGGGGCGTTACAGCTTCGACTTGATGGATAAGGGCAAAGAAGGCGACACGATTCAGTATCGCATTCGGGCGTTCGATAATCGCTCGGTGCCGGAAGTGGGCATCGGCCCACAGAGCGTCGTGTACCCCGAAAAGGGCTGGGCTGTCATCCGCATCGATTCGACCGCGAAACCGCTCGCCCAACAAGATGTGCTCGACAAGCGCGACAAGATCAAGGAGAAGTTGCAAGCCGCGCTCAAGGACGCCATCGATGCGGACAACGATGTCCAGAGCGTCAAGAAGGAATCGCTCGGCAAGCCGAACCTGACCGCCGACCAACTCGCGAAGCTCGAAAATGCGAGGAACAAAGCCAAGGACGTCGCGAGGCAACTCGAAGAACTCGCCCGCGTCGTGGGGCTGACGCCCGAACTGCGCGGGTTGGCGAAAGAGATTCGCGATGTCGCCGATTTGCCGCTGCAACGGGCCGACGACGTACTGCGGAAGGCACAGAACGAACCCGCACCGCAACCGCGCGACAAGAACATTACCGAGGCGGCCGCGAAGCTCGATGAAGCTGTTGAGAAGCTGAATGCACTGATCGCGAAGAACGACAAACTCGCGCAGAACCGGCTCGATAAAAAGAAACTCGAAGAGATCGCGGACAAGCAAAAGGAACTCGCCGAGGAACTCAAAAAGAACCCCGACAACCTGCAAGCCACGAACGATGCCACGAAGAAACAGCAAGACCTGGATGCGGACTTAAAGGACGTGGTAAAGGGTAACGACACGCTCAAGAAGGCGCTCGATGGCCTCGAGAACGAAGAGGCGAATCGGCTTGCAGACGAGGCGAAAAAACTCGCGGACAAGCAGAAAGACCTCGATCGCGCGAGCGACGAACTCGATGCCAACGCGAAACGCAAAGCGCTCGAACAAGCCACGAAGAAGCAGAAGGAAATCGCCGACAAGGCGGACAAACTCGCGAAGAAAACCGAACGCCCCGCACAGGTCGCCGACGCGGACGCGCTCGACAAGAAGCCGTTCGACAAAGCGGCGGATGCACTCGCTAAGAACGATGCCGTCGAGGCAATGACAGAACAGGAGAAAGCCGCCCGCGAACTCGAACGCCTAGCGGAGGCGCTCGAACGCGCCGTTGCGAACCGCAAGGATCCGAAAGAGTCCGCGAAACAACTCGCGAAACTCGAAGAGCAACTTCGCAAGCGGACCGCTGAGGCAACGAAAGATCAGCCGTTCGACAAGCTGCCGGAGAATTTACAAAAACAGATGCAGGGCGAACAAGACGCGGTGCGCCGCGCGACGGAAAAGCTCGCGACGCCACCGGGAAACGAAGCCGCGAATCAGGCGAAGAAAGAAGCGCTGGACCAACTGCAAAAAGCCAAGAAGGCGATGGCGGAGAACCCTGCCAAAGCCGACGAGGAAATGGCCAAGTCGGCCGAGGCACTTCAGAACCTCGCGGAGAAACTGCCGAGCCGGGCGGAACGACTGACGGCGGCACGCGAGGAACTGCAAAAGCTCGAACGCGAACGCGCCGCACTGGAACGCGATGTCGAAGACAAGTTGAAAGCTTTCGACAAAAAGAACCCCGACGAAGCGGTTCGCAAAGAGGCCGCCGACAAACTCGCAGACGCGGCTAAAAAGCAAGCGGAACTTGCGGAGAAACTCGACCGCCTCGACACGCCAGGGCTGGAAGCGCGACGCGAAAAGACATCGAAGGCCGCCGGGCAAGCCGCAGACGATTTGGCGAAAGGCCGCACCCAAGACATCCCCGCCACGCAACGCGATACGAAACGGCAAATGGACCGCCTGAAGCAGGCCATCGATGGACAAACGCCCGACGACGAACTCGCGGACGAGCTTGCGAAGAAGCAAAAAGCGATCGCAGACAAAGTGCAGAAAGCCGACGGCAAGCCCGATGCGAATGCGCAACAAGACTTGCAAGAGATGGAGCGAGATGTCGCGAAACGTCTCGGCGGGATCAAGGATACGCAAGACGCCGAACAACTGACTCGGGCGAAGGCGGCTACACAATCGGCCGAAGAAGCGATCAAGAAGAACGATCCCGCAGACTTGAAGAAAAAGACCGCAGATGCCGCCCGCGAACTCGACAAACTCGCCGACAAACTGGCGGGGGTCGAACCCGATGCGAAACGCGCCGAGCGATTAGCCGCCGAACGCCAGGAACGCGCCGACCAAGCCAAGAAGAACGCAGGCAAACCGACCACACCCGAAGAGACGGCGGCGGCCCAAGAGGAATTGCAACGGCAATCCGACGATTTGAAAAACACCCGCGCCGGCGATGCCCAGGAAGCGAAGAAGAACGCTGCGGATGCGCTCGATAAATTGAAGAAGAATCCGAACCCCGAACGCGCACAGGGCCTGCAAAAGAACGCCGCCGAGGCGATGAAACAATTCGCGGACAAGCTCAAGGAAGACGCCGAGCCGATGGCGAAGAACGAGCGCGGCAACCCCGACGACAAACCGCAACCGGGCGAAGATGCCGACGGCGCATTGCCATCGAAAGCCGATGCACAGGCGGCACGCGACCTCGCAAAGGAACAACGCGAGAACCGCGAACGCCTCGGCAAAGCGAACGAGCAAGCCGCGAAGGGCACGAAGCCGACCGACAACGCCGAACTCGATAAGCTCGCGAAAGAACAACAAGCGATCGCCGATCAGGCCGCCGAGTTGGCGAAACAACCGGGCGAGGGCCAAGAAGCCGCCGATGCCGCACAGAAGGCCGCCGATCAGTTGAAGGCGGGTGCCCCAGAAAGGGCGCAAGCCGACGGTGCCAAAGCGGAAAAGCAACTCGATGCGGCCGCGAAAAACGCTGGCGACACGCCGAACGGCAAGAAGTCCAAAGAGCTAGCCGAGAAGCAAAAGGCACTCAACGGCGAGATGGCCAAGCAAGCCGACAACGCCGGCGCGGCCGCCGCCCAACAGCAAGCCCGCCAGAAGGAATTAGCGAAGGAAGCGGGGGAACTCGCGGAGCAACTCGACAAGGCCGCGAAACAACCGAAGGACGACGCGAAGAAGAACGATCCGGAATCGCTGAAGAAAGCATCCGAGGCCGCGAAGGAAGCGCAACAGCAGATGGAACGCGCCGGCCGCGAGAACGAAGCGGGTCGCAAGCCGAACGCCGACGACGCCCGCGAAAAAGCCACCGACGCGATGGAACGTGCGAAGGAACACGCTCAGAAGGCCGCCGGGAAGAAGCCGGGCGAAGGTCAGGCGGACAAGCCCGCACAGGAAGCCGGAAAAGCCGCGAAACAAGCCGAAGGCGAGATGGATAAAGCAGGCAAGCAGCTCGGCAAAAAGAACAACGCCGAGGCCGCCAAGGCGATGGATAAAGCCTCCGAGCAAGTCAACAAGGCCGCCGAGAAACTCGCGGAGTCGGGCGATAGCAAAGGCGAGAAGCCCGAACCGGGTAAGGGCGAAGCCGGCAAAGAACCCGGTGGGAACGACGGCTCCGCACAGGCACCCGTTACGAAGGCGGACCTTCCCCCCGATCTCGCACAATACGCGGGCAAGCCGTGGGGCGAACTGCCGGGCGATGTGAAATCGAAAATCATCCAGGACTTGAAGGCGAAGTACGGAGAGGATTATGCACGCATTATCAAGCTGTACTTCGAACAACTCGCGGAGCGGAAATAACGTGAAACCGATGCTGTGCCTGCTCGCGTTACTGATCTTTACCACGAATCTCGTCGCCGCGCCGCCGCGCGAACCGATGGACGAAGCCATCGGCCGAGGCCTCGTGTTTCTCAAACAAAACCAGCAAAACGACGGCAGTTGGCCGATCGCTGGTGGCGGGGGTGGCGGGTTCGGGCGGCAGAACTTCGGTGGAGGTGGCGGCAGCGGCGACCCTGCCGTCACCTCGCTCGCCGTCATGGCGTTTATGTCGGCGGGGCACGTCCCCGGCGAAGGAAAGTATGGCAAAGCGATCGAACAAGGCATCCGCTTCGTGATGAGCACGCAGGGCCATAATGGCTTGTTCGCCTCACCGCAATCGGGCGGTACCGAGATGTACGTTCACGGCATCTGCTGCTTGATGCTCGCCGAAGCCGCCGGGATGACCGAAGGCAAAGTCGCCGATGAACTCCGCCAACGCCTCGAAGCAGGCATCACCGTCATTTTGGCGGGGCAGCGGAAAGCGAATGCGGGCCGCGATGCCGGCGGTTGGCGATACCGCGTCGAAGGCTTCGATGCCGACCTGAGCGTCACGGGCTGGCAGTTGATGGCACTTCGCGGTTCGCGCAACCTCGGTTGCGATGTGCCCCTCGACCGCATCAAGGCCGCCGTGGAATACGTGCAGCGTTGCCACGACCCGATCTCCGGCGGCTATCGCTACATGACCAATTCGCAAGTGACCGTGCCCTGCACCGGCACCGGCATCCTCGCGTTAGAGCTTTGCGGCAAGGAATATCACCGCTCGCCCGAAGCCCTCAAGGCCGGTTCGTACGTGCTGAAAAGCCCACTGCACGCCGGTTCGCACCACTTCTTTTACGGCGTCTACTACACCTCGCAGGGGATGTTCCAACTCGGCGACAATTACTGGAAATCGTACCGCACCCAACTGCACGCCCTGCTGTTACGTTCAAATCCGCCACGCAACGACGGCGCATGGTACGGAGGTGGAGGCTTCGACGATACCCGCTTCGGCCCGAGCTACTGCACCGCAATGGCCATCCTCGCGCTCACCGTCGAGTATCGCTTCCTGCCGATCTATCAGCGATTCGAAGAGCCAATCGAAAAAGACGCGAACGACCCATGAGATCTTTTGCGATCAGCGGTCAGCGATCCTTCGAGCGGGGCGATTCGATACGTATTTGTTAGCCCGACGCGCCAGCGCGCCAGTTTTGAAGTTGCGCTTTCCGTCGCGATGCACGGTGTTTCTGAGCCGATTCCCCGCAAGGGGTCGGGTGATACGTAACCACCCCGTAGTGACTTTGCC
>JAYVXI010000017.1:0-26232 GCA_043785305.1 Limnoglobus sp.
TAACCCAACTCCTTCGCGCGACGGTGCAAGTTCTGCTCCATCCGCTTCTGATGCTCGTTCGCAAAATCCTCTTCGCTCCGCTTCTGATACGCCACACCGTACCGCATCACCGTGTAAAAGATCCTCGCGAGCTTGTGAGCCAGCGCCGTGATCGCCTTCGGAGCACCCAGCCGCGAACGCTGCCGACGCAAATAGGCCCCGAGATAACTCTTGCTGCGCATCAACGACCACGCCGCCAATCGCAACGCCGTTGCCGCACGATTTTTCCCCTTGCGGGTCGCGCTCGACTGCACCTTCCCGCCGGTTTTCTTCCAGTTCGGACACAACCCCAACCACGAGGCAAAATGTTTGACCGTTGGCCACTTCGTGAAGTCCGTACCAATTCAGTGATGAGCGTCTATGCATGAGTTTCATCAATCGAAATGATAGTGTACTTATAGCCATTCTTGGCGAGCGGGGTGTGTAAGCACCCTGATGCAGCCACCATCATTTACAATGTATATGGTTGGAGATTGCCTCATTGAAATTGACATTATTTCTGACACAGGTTGGATCAGGGTGCTTACGCACCCCGCTCGCCTATTCGTGCTTCGCACGATACGTTACAGTCGATTCGCGAAAGTCGCTGGGACGGTCCTAGCGAAGCAAATCAGCACCTGTTCGGCGGTGGAGGGCTTCCGAGTGGGCGAGCGCGAGTGGGCGACCGTCGCGTTCGAGGCGCTGGCCCGCGGCGAGTCGGTCCAGGTGCGGCCACGCGGGCACTCCATGCGAGGCCGGATCGACGACGGCTCACTCGTCACCCTGGTTCCCTGTCTGCCCGACGAACTGGCGGTCGGCGATGTAGTTTTGGCCCGTGTGCGGGGCTGGCTGCTGGTGCTGCACCAAATCGTCGGCATCGAACCGGGCCGATTTCTGATCGGCACCACTGCGGGGCGGTCGGACGGGTGGGTATCGTCCACCGACATCATTGGTCGGGTGGTTGCCGTTGCCGAGTAAAGACACGCCGCCGCAGGAACTTCATCGGGCGGTGAGCGGTAACCTGCCCTTGCGACTTGTCGGCGCAGTGAGAACAAGGCAGGCTTCCCACATCTTCGGGCAGTTCGTAATTTACATCGCATATCCCTTTTCCGGTTTTGGTGGCCTAACTTACGATGTCGCGAATTTCTTCGATTCTCATTACGGGGGCGTCTGGCGAGATCGGGCATAGCCTGATCGAACGGCTGGCGGCGGGGCCGCAACCGGTGATTACGCTCGACCTGAACGCGCTCGCACCCGAGCACGGCAAGAAGGTTCGCAAGGAGTTCGTCGGCTCGATTCTCGACAATTCGCTCCTCGAACGCATCCACGCCGAATACGAGATCGACCGCGTTTACCACCTCGCCGCACTGCTCTCGACCCGCAGCGAATTCTCCCCCGCACTCGCGCACAAAGTCAACGTCGAAGGGACGCTGAACCTGCTCGAGTTCGCGCAGAAGGCGGGCGAATCGCACGGGCGACCCGTCGTATTTTTCTACCCGTCGAGCATTGCCGCATATGGCCTCGCCGATGTCGAAACCAAGCTCGCGGTCGGCAAAGTCCGGGAAGACGATCACCTGCACCCGACGACGATGTACGGCGCGAACAAGCTGTACTGCGAACACCTCGGGCGCTATTATGGGCGGCATTACAAGCAACTTTCGGCGAACGCGCTCGGGAAGATCGACTTCCGCTGCATTCGCTTTCCCGGCCTGATCTCGGCGATTACCGCGCCATCGGGTGGCACGTCGGACTTTGCACCCGAGATGATCCACGCTGCCGCGAAAGGCGAACCGTACGCCTGTTTCGTTCGCCCCGATACGCGGATTCCGTTCATGGCGATGCCCGATGCAGTGACCGCGATTCAGCATCTCATGAACGCACCGCAGGCGCAGTTGCAGCGAGTCGTGTACAACATCGGGGCGTTCGCGCCGTCGGCGGAGGAAGTCCGGGCCGTGGTGATGCGTGCGTTTCCCGGTGCGAAGATTACGTGGGAAATCGATGCGAAACGGCAGGGAATCGTCGACAGTTGGCCGGCGGATGTCGACGACAGTGCGGCCCGCCACGACTGGGGCCACGCGCCGCGCTACGGCTTCGATGCCGCGTTCGGCGAATACCTCATCCCCACGATCCGCAATCGCTACGCCTAACCGGACGCAATATGCCCAGTCTTCAATCGGCGATGAACGCGATCCCCGGCGGCGGTCGCATCTACTATTCCGCACGCTGGCTGCGCCGATTGCTACGGCTATGGCGCGACCCGAACCGGCAATTCCTCGCGTACCCGCCGGGCCACTTTTGCTCGCCGCTGCCGAACGTGAGCGAACTCCGGCGCGACCACCCGCGGTTGAGCGATACCACCACGGCGAGCTTGCCGGGAATCGATCTGAACGTCGCTGAGCAACTCGAACGCCTCGCGTCGTTCCAGCGATTATTCGCCGAGCAACACTTCGTGGAAAACCCGACGCTGGGGCAGCGATACTCCTTCGAGAATGCGTTCTTCACGTACTCGGATGCGCTGTTTCTGTACGCGATGTTGCGCGATCTGCGACCGAAGCGCGTCGTGGAAATCGGCTCGGGGTTCTCGTCGGCGTTGATGCTCGATGTGCGCGATCGATTCCTCGAATGCAAGCCCGAACTGACGTTCGTCGAGCCATACCCCACGCGGTTGAATACGCTACTCACGCCCGCAGACCGCGAGACGTGTACGGTGCTCGAACAGCGCGTGCAGGATGTGCCATTCGAGCGATTCGATGCCCTGGAAGCGAACGATATTCTGTTCGTCGACTCCTCGCACGTGTCGAAAATCGGCTCCGATGTGAACCACTTGTTCTTCGAGATCCTGCCGCGACTGCGCCCCGGTGTGGTCGTACACATTCACGATATTTTCTGGCCGTTCGAGTACCCGCGTAGCTGGTACGACCTCGGTTGGGCCTGGAACGAAACGTACCTGCTACGGGCGATGTTGCAGGGCCATCGCGACTGGAAAATCCTGCTGTTCAGTTCGTACCTCGAAGCCCATCACGCCACGGAACTGGCGAGCGCCAGCCCGTTGTTACTGACCCGCGCCAAAGCCACACCGCAAACGGGCGGCAGTAGCATCTGGCTTCGGAAAGCATAAACGATGAACTGGCGCGATAACTCACTCGTATAATGGCGCGGAGCAGTCGCCGAATCTTGCCGAAGTGGAGAAGCATTGTGGCCAAGTTTCACTGGGACGACTACATCGAAGAAAACAAAGACGTTATGCTCGGCAAGCCGGTGTTTAGGGGCACTCGGCTCACCGTAGAGCTCGTCCTCAAAGCCCTCGGGGCAGGGACTACGCAGGTTGAATTGCTGGCCGAGTTCCCTCACCTCAAGCCCGAGCACATCCGCGCCGCAATGCTCTTTGCAGCCGACGTGTTGACGATGGACTCCTAGCTTGGGCGATGCCGATGCGAATCTTCACCGACGAGAATATCCCTCAGAGTATCTTGCATTGGTTGCGTGCGACGGGCCACGATGTGACATCGGCATCCGAACGCGGGGTCGGCAATCCCGATATGCGTTGGCTAACGGAAGCCGAATCCGAGCAGCGATTGATCCTCACATCCGATAAGGATTTCGGCGATCTGGTATTTCGCGATCGCCTCACGACCTTCGGCATTATCTTGCTTCGCTTGGACGACGTCGCGATACCCACATGGGTCACCCGCCTTCAGGAAGTCTGGAGCGTGGTGGAGGCAAACCCATCTGGCTCGTTCATTGTGGTCACAGCCCATCGCGTCCGCGTTCGTCCGGTGTAGTGTAAATCCGCTCGGGCGAGTGTCACTGGTCTTCGCGCTCGAGTCGCAGGCGTTCGCCGTTGGAAGTGGCTTCTTGTCGCAGCACTTGGCCCGATGCGATTGCCACCCAGGTTTTGGCGGTCGATTTGTCTTTGTCTGAACGATATTCGATTACCCAACACTCGACCGGTGCGCCGCTTTTTCGCGGGAGCATTTCGGTTCGATCTTGCACTTCAGCGAGGTACGTCGCGCGCGCGGTCGATTGCGTCGCGAAGGTGGCGACGGCGTTTCCGGCCTTCTCTTTGAGGATGCCTTTGCCGAGTGCGATCATGGCATCGGCGAGCGGATTGACTTCGTGGATCGTCCAACGTTGGCCGGGTTGGATGCCGCGCAGGCGGCTGACCGGGAGCAGCGGGTTCAAGACTTGACCGGCCGGCACGGGCACGGGGTCGAGCGGTTGGTCGATGTTGCCGATGTCCGATTGAAGGGTACAACGCCCGACGAGTTGCCCGTCGATCACCGTGCCGGTTACCGACGCGGTGGCGTTGGCTTCGACGAGCACGATGGGTCCGAGGAGGAGTTGGCCGTGCATTTTCCCGGCCATCGTCTGCCCGCGCAGTTCGCCATTGCGACTCACTTTCGCGACGATTTCTAGCTCGGGTATCGAACAGCGGAAAAACTTGTCGTCGAACTGTAACGCGGTGTATCGGCTCTTGAATTGAAAGGTGTTGTCGGTGTCGTCGTGGCGCATCGCGGTCGTGAGCGAGCCGATGCGTTCGGCCCCGCGATAGACGGTCCAACGTGCGGGGACGGCCTGCGTCGCTTCGTCGGAAAGATCGATGAGGATCGACGGCGGCCGCGTAGCCATCCAGTACGGCCACACATCGCGGTAGCCGACGTACCCCATCGTGCCGAGCCAAAACGCAATGATGCCAAAGATCGTCCATCGCGTCGGCATGTGTCACCATGGGTGTTCGTTAGCGCGAACATCGTTTGCTATATTCAAAGTGTACCAGAATTCGTGGAAGCCTGGAGTCTCGCTATGCGGATCGTGTTCTGTCTGATCGCGTGCCACGTTTTCAGCGCATCGGCACTCGCTGCGCCGCCGAATATCGTTTGGATCGTCACCGAGGATATTTCCCCGAACCTCGGCTGTTACGGCGATGCGGATGCGATCACGCCGAACCTCGATGCGTTTGCCGCACAGGGAACGCGGTTCGCGCGGGCCTTCACGCACGCGCCGGTTTGCGCGCCGACTCGCTCGGGCTTAATCACCGGAATGTACCCGACGACGATGGGCAGCCACCACATGCGATCGAAGCTCGTCGTGCCGCCGCCGCTGTTTACCGACGAACTCGCGAAGGCGGGCTACGCCGTCTTTTGGCCGGGCAAAACCGACTTCAATTTCGACCCGCCGAAGGGCTGGGCGGACACGCGCGATTGGACGAAGAAGCCGGACATTCTGCCGACGGATAAGCCGTTTTTCGCGTACATCAACCTCCTCGTCACGCACGAAAGCCAGATCCGCGCGACCCCAGCCCAGTACAAGAAGAACACGGCAAGGCTGAAGCCAGAGCAGTTCCGCGACCCGGCGAAGGTGGCGCTCCCGCCGTACTACCCGGACCACCCCGATGTGCGGCGCGACGTGGCAACGTACCACGAAAATATCACCGCGATGGATGCGATGGTCGGCGATGTGCTGAAGATGCTGGACGACCGCAAACTGAGTGAAAATACGGTGGTGATGTTCTTCGGCGATCACGGTTGGGGTATGAGCCGCGGGAAGCGTTGGTGCTACGACAGCGGCACCCGCGCGCCGCTACTCGTGCGTTGGCCGGGACAACTGAAACCGGGCAGCGTACGCGAAGACCTCGTTGCGTTTCTCGATCTGACACCGACCGTGCTAAGCCTCGCCGGGGTCGAAGTCCCGAAGCGGATGCAGGGGCAGATTTTCCTCGGCGACAAGCGAGCGACGCCGCGCCAATATGTATACAGCGCCCGCGACCGTATGGATGAAGCTTACGACCGCATCCGCACGGTACGATCCGAAAACTATCGTTATGTGCGCAATTTTCACCCGGAGATACCGTACGCACAATGGATCAACTACATGGATGAAATGCCGACGATGAAAGTGTGGCGCAAACTCGCATTTTCCGGTAAACTCAACGATGTGCAGATGGCGTTCTTCGCGAAGTCCAAGCCCGCGGAAGAGTTGTACGACATTCGCACCGACCCGCACGAAACGAACAACCTCATCGGTGCCGAATCCGCTGCGATTCAAGCGATTGTTCGCGAACACCGTGCCGCACTCGACCGATGGATGAAGGACACGAACGATCTCGGTGCGATCCCCGAGAAAGAGCTGATTCAACGCGGCTTAGTGAAAGATTTATTGACGAGCGAGTACGAAGCCCGCATCAAACTGCATCCGAAAACATCGCCTGTGCCGGAGTGATGAGGAATGGGGCGTTTTGAACGCAATCTGTCTCGGTTTCGGCATGATGCTTCATAAGGCGGAACGGTTGCGGCGCGGGAATTGCAACGATGCGTCCGAGCAGATATAAATAGTCCATCACCGGAGTACAAAACATGGTTCCCGTTTCGCGTCGTCGTTTCTTCGTGGCCACTGTGGGCGCAGGTGTGGCTACTTGTTGGCCGATATCGAACACATACGCGGCCGCTGACCCGAAGGCGGTTCAGGCCGTTCTCGATAAAGCCTATGGCTTCTTGAAGTCGAAGCAGAAGGACGACGGCAGTTTCGCGCCACCGCAAGCCGGGGAGCCGGGCGTGACGGCACTGACCGCGGCTGCGCTCGTTCGTGCCGGGTTCGATGCCAACGATGAAGTGGTGGCGAAGGCACTGAAGTACATGGAGAAAGCCGTCAAGGGCGACGGTGGCGTGTATAACAAGGGGCTGGCAAACTATACGACCTGCCTCGCGGTCATGGCATTCAAGGAATCGAACGCGAACAAGAAGTACGATGCTGTCATTAGTGGCGCTTCAAAGTTTTTGCGAACCTTGCAGTTCGGCGATGGCGACGTGGACGACAAGGATGTGAAGTTCGGCGGGGCCGGTTACGACAAGAAGGGCGGCAAAGGTGGGCCGGACTTGTCGAACACGCACTTCTTCATGGAGGCACTCTTAGCAAGCGGCGCGAAGTCCGACGATCCTGCAATCAAAAAAGCACTCTCGTTCATCAGCCGCAGTCAAAATCTACCCGGCGAGTACAACGATCAGGAGTATGCGAAGAAAACGAGCGACGACGACAGGGGCGGCTTCATCTATAACCCGCTCGCAGCCAGCGATGAGAAGAACGAGAAGCGGACCGCCGCCGGAGGATTGCGGAGCGAAGGCGGCATGACCTACGCGGGCCTCAAGAGCTTCCTATATGCGGGGGTGAGCAAAGACGATGATCGCGTGAAGGCCGCACTGAAATGGGTGCGTGCGCACTATACATTAGACGAGAACCCTGGCATGGGGCAAAATGGACTCTTCTACTATTATCATACATTCGCAAAAGCGATGGACGCCGTGGGCGAAGACGACTTCGCCGACGCGAAAGGCGTGAAACACGACTGGCGCAAGGAACTCTTCGAGGTGCTGAAAGCCAAGCAAAACCCAGACGGCAGTTGGGCCAACGACAAGAGCAAAGCCTTCCTCGAAAACCTCCCCGAACTCGCCACCGCATTCGCCGTGCTGTCCTTGAGCTACTGCAAGAAGTAAACGAACGAACGCCCAGGGACGATCGTTGCTGGGCAATTATGCGTTGAGGAGAAGCGGTTCTGGTTCGTCGTCGGTTTCGGGGGTCTCTTCGCCTCGTGCGATGTGGCCTTGAGGTAGGCTTCGATGTCGCCAAACCGGAGATCGGCGTCGATTCCACTCTCGATCTTAGAGATCTTCGATTGACTGCACCCCATCCTGGAAGCCAACTCTTGCTGAGACAACTTCGCCCGCGCGCGGATGATGGACAACGATTTCACGAGTTGACGTTTGCTTAGCCGCGTCTCGAACTCGGCGACGAAATCGGGGTCGCCCGAAAGCAAGTCGCGGGCCATCTCCGAAACGCTTCGGTGAAACTTATTCGGTATTGGCTTTGTCATTGGTATCGACCTCGCCGGAGGAATTTGAATATTATTCGTGACAGGAATAATGTCAAGCAGTTCCTGGTTTTGTAGGTCGGGCCGGATGCTTTGGGAGGCCCGACTGTGCATTCGTGCGAGGATTCCAAACCTTCAAGGTCTTTGTCGTTGCCATTCTGTCGGGCCTCATCGCAAAGCCTCTTCGGCCACGACCTACGGCGTCTGAAACGTTGGAAATGCAATCGGACCTGTGAACGGTTACGATCGCAGTCTGTTACCTGCTTATTTCCCCGTCCGGCGATCGACTGACGAGGGTACGAAGGATTAAAGATCGCCATACAGGCCAGAAACGAGAAGAGGCACTACGGAACGATCGGATTCAGATCGTCGAGCGACAGGATTTGCACTTTCGCGATTTCGGAAAGGGCACTTCGCAATAATGCGCGTTGGTTCTTGTCGCCGGAATCCAGATTTGCAATGCCAGCATGTCCTTCCCAACCAGGACGAGATTCGGGAGTGCGCGGGCCGTTGTCCGCGATGCACATCGCACGTTCCCACTGGACATCGAGCGGGGGAACTGCGGGAATTGTGCGAATGGTATCGACACTGAGGAACAATACCCAACGTCGTGTGGGATTCGCACCGACGAGAACCCATGCTTGTTGAAGCGTCGTCAACCCTTCGACCCAAACCGATAACCGGGGAACGGCTTCTTTTCTGTCTTCGCTGGACAATTCAAAGAACGCGGGAAGTGCGAGACCCGCTTCGACCCGTCGTACGGCTTCCGGGCTGAGGTTACCCATTTTTGGCTCGTTAGCAAGTCGAATCACGGTAAGGCCGTGCGGAATCGCGCTGCCATCCGCGCCGGGCACGATCCGATTTGGCAACGTCATCGGCGGCTCGGAGTCAGGCGTGCGAGATATTTCCTGAGCCGTTTCGGCAGTCCCTTTTCAACGGGAACCTCGACCCCGAAAACCTCGTTCGTCAGCGTATTCCGGTAGAACCAGTGACAAGGTCCATCGAGCGGTATCTCGACGGACGCCCGATGCGTTTCCCGTTCCCAATGATATTCAATCGGTCCGCCCGTAAACGCCGCCGCCGCCGGAACGGGTAACGTTTGATCCATCTCGAACCACGCGACCTGCCACACCGTTCGAGCCTTATCAGCGAGACGGACATCCACGACATTTTCGTCAGCTATACGACGCAAGTAGGCAAGGTGCTCTTCGATTTTCTGCGTGGACTCGTCGATTGGCGTCGGTGTGAATTCGCGATGCGTCAACACGGGAAACTCCGCTCTCGTTGGTTTCGCCTCCAGAGATTATTGTAAGCAAAACGCTGGCTCGCGTACAATTTCCCCGTCCGGCGATCGACTGACGAGGGTACGGAATGCTCCGCGAAGAACAGATCGACATCCGTAAGCAGCGTGCGAAGGCGGGGCGGTTCGTGATTGAGAACCGCACGAAGCGGCGGGTGTTCTCGGATTACTTCGTGGCGAATCCGGAATCGGGCGGGAAGTACGAAGTCGAGATCAAAGGCTTCGACACGGGCGACAACACGTGTACCTGCCCGGATTTCAAGGCGAACACGCTCGGCACCTGCAAGCATATCGAGGCGGTGCTGGAACTGCTGAAGGACGATCTGCCCGCGCATTTGCAGAAGAAAAAAGCGACGGTTACGCGGCCGGAAGTGTACTTGCATTACGGCGAGCAACTGCTGCTGGGCCTGCACCTGCCCGCGCGGCACTCGGATAAACTCGCGCAGCTTTCCGGGCGGTTCTTCGACGAAAAGGGCCTCTGGACCGCGAAGGGCCGCTACGAAGATCTCATCCACGACATCGAGCGCGTGCCCGAAGAAATCACGGTGTTGTCCGACGCGATGGAGTTCATCGAGCGCGAAGTCGAACGCGCCGAACTGCTTCGCAAAGAGCAAGATTGGCTATCGGAGTTGGCCGCCGGCACGCTCGATCTCGGCTTATTGTCGATCCCGCTTTACGACTATCAACTGCGCGGCGCGCTGTTCCTCGCTTGCCGCGGTCGCAGCATTCTCGGCGACGATATGGGCCTCGGCAAGACGATCCAAACGCTCGCCGCCGTCGAGCTTTTGGCCCGCGAACGCGGCATCGGTCGCGTGCTCGTCGTTGCGCCATCGTCGGTGAAATATCAATGGGAAACCGAGATTCGCAAGTTCACGAAACGTGCCGTGCAAGTCATCGATGGCTCGCCCGAAACCCGTAAAGACCAGTACGCCGAGGACACGTTTTATCGGCTCGTGAACTACGAGCAAGTCGTGCGCGATCGCGAAGCGATCAACGCCTGGAAGCCGCAGGTCGTCGTCCTCGATGAGGCCCAGCGGATCAAGAACTGGGAATCGAAAACGTCGAAAGAGGTGAAGAAACTCCAGAGCCGTTACGCGATGGTGCTGAGCGGCACGCCGCTCGAAAACCGGCTCGAAGAGCTTTACAGCATCGTGCAATTCGTCGACGAACGACGTTTCGGCCCTGCGTATCAGTTCCTCTTCGATCACCGCGTTCTCGACGAAAATGGCAACCTGAAAGGCTACCGCAACCTCGATGCGATCCGCGAAAAACTCGAGCCGATCTTCCTGCGTCGCACCCGTAGCGAAGTCCTGACACAGCTCCCCGCCCGCACCGATAACACCGTGTTCGTCGAACTTTCGGACGAACAGCGCCCGCCGTACGACGACCAGAAAACGACGCTCGCACGCCTTCTCCAGAAGGGATATTTGACCGATCTCGACCGCAAGCGCATCCTCGCGTGCCTCGTCAATTTGCGCACGATCTGCGATAGCACGTTCCTGTTCGACCGGCAAACGCACGTCTCGCCGAAGCTCGATGAGTTCGCCGAATTCCTACCGGAATTGTTAGAGGAAGAGCACCATAAAGTCGTGGTGTTCAGCCAGTGGGAAACGATGTTGCACGAAACCGCAACGGTGCTGGATCGGCTGAAAGTTCGCTACGTGATGTTGCACGGTGGACTGCCCGGCAAAGAGCGCAAGGCGGTGCTCGAGGAGTTTCAAACTGACCCCGCGTGCCGCGTGTTCCTGAGTACCGACGCGGGCGGCACGGGGTTGAATTTGCAGATCGCGGACACCGTGGTGAACCTGGAATTGCCGTGGAACCCGGCAGTGCTCGAACAGCGAATCGCGCGCGTCCACCGCATGGGCCAGAGCCGCCCCGTGCGCGTGATTAACCTCGTCACGCGCGGCACCATCGAAGAGCGCGTGTTGCGAACGATCCAGCAAAAAGCGGGATTATTCAACGGGTTGTTCGAGGGCGACGAGGACGAGATCACGTTCGTCGGCGTGAATCAAACGAAGTTCCTCGATGTCGTCCGCGAAGTCATCGGCGAAGGCCACACGGAAGTGCCACGCACCGTGGAAAGTGTCGCGCCGCCGAGTTGGGGTGACAGCGAACTATCACTCGTGAAGGCCGCAGTGCATACCCTCGAAGCGCTCGCAAAACTCACGAGCATCGAGCGCGACCGCATCCCGCCCGACTTGCTCAGCCGCACCGCCACCGCCGCAAGGTTGTTGGCGGATCAGTTCGAGGGGCGTTGAACCGCACCTCGAATACACGACTCGGAAAGATGACAACATGGCCATGATGATAAACAATCTATTCTTGAAGATCATCAACAAGGAAATTCCCGCGAAGATCGTACACGAAGACGATCTCTGTCTGGCATTTCACGATGTGAATCCCCAAGCGCCGGTACACATCCTCATCATCCCGAGGAAGGTCATTCGCACACATGCGGACATTGCCCCCGAAGATGCGGCGTTGCTCGGGCATCTGCACATTGTGGCCGCGATGTTGGCGAAACAACTCGGGTTGTCCGACGGGTATCGCTTGGTAATCAACTGCGAAGAACGCGCCGGGCAGACGGTGCCACACTTGCACATGCACCTGCTCGGCGGCCGAAACTTCGCGTGGCCGCCGGGGTGAGCCGGCTCATTCCGTCTCGGCGGCCTCATCCGAAATCGCGACATCGGTCTTCATGATTTCGCGTAACAGAATCGTGGCGTAACTGCCCGATGGTAACGTGAAGTCTAAGTTTAAGCCGTCGTCGTCCCAGGTGGCCGTGAGTTCGTCGAGGTAGATCAGGTTGTGGCGGCGCGTGCCCAAAAGTAGCTTGCCGGGGCGGTCGAAGTGCTCGGGTGTCAGCCCGTTGTCAGTCAGCACTTTCGCCTCGCGCTCGGCGACGACATCTTTTGCTGCAAAGGTCTTTTTCCCGAACATCGGCCCGCCCGTCACGATCTCGCGTTTGTCGAACCGCGCCTGTTCCGTCGGCACATCCTCGGCGTTGAACATCCCGCCGAACGGCCACTTCATCATCACATCGCCTTGTAGCACGGTGTGTAAAAGCCCATCGGTCAGGCGGCTGGCCAGGCACGCGTTGAACAGCAACGATTGGGCCGCCGACAGATACAGTTTCCGCTGGAACGGGCCTGCATTTACTCGTTCGCCGTTCAACATGGCGAAGCCGCGCTCGGCGGTTTCGCCGTCGTGGCCGAACCGTTGCGGGCCGTAGAAATTCGGCAAACCTTTCTCGCGGATGCGTGCCACGATCGTCGGTACCGCATCGGCGTGAGTGCGGTCGGCCTCGCGGATCCGGATCGTGAAGCGGTTGCCGCGCAGGTGGCCGGGCTTGAGTTTGTTCGTGTGCCGCGTGACGTTCAAAACGCGAATGCCATCGGTGTCGATGCGGCCAATCTTCGCTTCGATCTCAGCGGGCAACGACACCCATTGCCGCGTGACGGCGTGGCGATCCTTCAGCCCCGCCGTGCCGACGGCATCGAAGCCCAACCCGAGGCAGCGGGCGATGTGCCGCAACATAAACTCGGCCCCGACGCCGCGCTTCTCGATCCACAAATAGAGGAAGTCACCCTCGCCGCAGGCTTCGTACGCAGGGATTTCCTCGACGATGAAATCGTCGGGTTGCACTTTCATTCGCCCGCCGACCCCCGGACAGTCGGGTGTCAGTAGCGGCGGCGTCATGGCAGGGTGAAGCATCGAAACCTCGGCAAACAGTCAGAAACGTATCGTGCAGGATTACGACTTTCCCTGGGAAATGCGACGAAACCGAGCGAGCGACACGCTTGCATCGTGCCGCTCGCACCAATCGCTCTCGATCAAAACTCGCCGACGACTTCACTGCCGGCGCGGGTGGCGAGGGCGTCGTAGGTCGAGACGTTGATGCTATTCTGCACCGACCGCACCGAGCCGTCCCCGAACAGGAACTGCACGCCGGAGCCGTGGGCGCTCGACATGGCGTCGGCATCGGTGACGATGGCGTCGTTCGGTAGGTGCGGCCCGCAGTGCCCCAAGACGAGGGCGGAGGCCCCCGAGGAGTCGCCGGGGGATCGCACCGAGGGCACCCGGCCGCCGACGACGGCCCCAGACCAACTCGAGAGGGCCATCGTGCTGCATCGCTCGCCGACGAAGTAGGTATTGCTCAGACCGTCCGTGATGTCCGCGACCCGGAAGCCCCGCGCCGCCCGAACGAACGCCCCGGTGTGCGGCGGGGTGGAGTTGTCGTCCACCCCGTCGTTGCCGTTGCACGCAACGTAACTCGCGTGCGCCACGGTCGCGCCGCCCGGCGCGACGGCGAACGTGCCGACCATGCGGTCGGCGGGGCACCAGAACGCTTTCAGGAACGTGCCGCGAACCGCCGGGACGGGTGCTGCGGCACTCCCCACGGGGGTGGCGTAGTTGATTTGCCGCTGGAGGTTGCCTTGCTCCAGATCGTCGAGGAGGAACGCGGCCCAGCCCCAGCCCGCGCCCACGTCGGTGGCGGGCCATGGCGTCGGGTCGGCGTAGCCGGGCGGGAACGCACCGGTGCGGTCGTGGTAGCCGTGCAGTGCCAAGCCGATTTGCTTGAGGTTGTTCGTGCAACTGATGCGGGCCGCCGCGGCGCGCACCTTCTGCACGGCGGGCAACAACAGCCCGATGAGGATGGCGATGATCGCGATCACCACCAAGAGTTCGATGAGCGTAAACCCTTTGCGGGGAAGCCGATTCATGGGTTGGTCTCGATGTTTTTTAGGTGAAATGATGTACGGAAGTACCGAACGCGCAGCGCATCGATATCGATGGCGCGAGGCTCGGTACGCGACGATTCACAAACGGGATTAGGCGATGCGAGGCGGAGGTGTTGGCGGGGGAATTGCGATGACGATGGCACGACAGTCGTACGCGATGAGGAACGCACCCGATTCGGTTTCGACAATCGGTTGTGCGGTCCGCGTCGGCACGACGGCGGCTTCGAGCGCGAACAGTGTGGCGGGGCTATCGCCGCGGCACTTTTGCGCGAAGAGGCCCACGACCCAAATGAATGTATCGGGTGATTCGTGTAGCGGGCAGCACGACTTCTTTTTGGCAACAACCGGGCGATACGACTTGCGCGTTTCGACGAGCGGGCGAACGTGTGCGGGTGGCTCGATACCGTTGGCGTCCGCCCATTCGAGCTTTTCTTCGAGCGTGAAACAACAGCAATCACCCTTCCAGCACAAGTCGGAACTCGCGCAACCGCACGGGCGGAACTGACAGGGGTACGGCACCGATGCATCCGATGTGCGGCGAACGAACGGCAACGGAAGCCCAAACGCTACGATGAGCTGACTGACGATGGTCAGCATCGCAATCGCGTCGCGCAGGCTAACCAGCGTCAGGCCGTGCCGTTTCCCCATGAGCGAATCGCTGTCTCCGAAGTGGGCAGGACTACACGAATCCTACGTTGCAACTCGCAGTTCGACCAACGGTTTCGCCGCGAAGACTGTCTTCGTAGCGGAAGTCGTGAGACTTCTGACGCGAAGGCCACCACCATCGAAGTCTCACGACTTCGACTCCATAAGACAATTTCCGGCACGTGGCTCGTAGCGATTGCGCGGCCTGCGGCTCGTTGAAATCCCACCGCTTCTATCGCTATATTTATTGCATCTTGCCCAGCTTGTGCTGTAGTGTGAATCCACCACGCGAAACTAACCCGAACGAAAGGCATCTCGATCATGACGATGCGCCGCCTCGCTGCCCTCACACTGCTCGCCGGTCTAGGTGCGTTTGCCACTGGCCCGCTAACGGGTCAATCGCCTGCGCCGATGACGACGCCGGAGAGTAAGTACCCGGACTTTGCCACGTTCGTCAAAGGGGCGAAAGTCATCGACGGTGTGTTCACGATGCACCTCAAGGACGATCACCTGTATGCGGAGATTCAGCCGTCGCAATTCGACCATCCGTACATGTTTGCGGCAGCGGTGGCGAAGGGTGCGGGCATGGGTGGCACCACGCTGATCGGCGATGAAGCCTGGGTGTTGTACTTCAAGAAAGCCGGCGAGAAGGTCTTCCTGATGCGGAAGAACACGCGGTTCCGTGCGACGCCGGGAACGCCGGCCGCGAAGGCGACCGAAACGACGTACTCGGATTCGGTGCTGATGGCGCTGCCGATCCGCGCGATGAACCCGTTCAAGGGGAGCGTACTCGTCGACTTCAATCAAGTCTTCTTCACCGACTTTGCCGAAACGAACCTCGGCTCGCTCGATTCGTCGCGGACGACGTGGGGTAAGGTGAAGGGCTTCAAAAAGAACATCGAACTGCAAGTCGCGGCCACGTTCTCGGGCAACCGCCGTCAGGGGCATTTCGGCGACGGCCCCGGGCGCGACGATGTCATCGACAATCGCGGGCTGTCGGTGATTTTGCACTATTCGCTGATCGAACTCCCGGACCCCGGCTACTCCGCGCGTCATGCCGACGACCGCGTCGGGCACTTCATCAGCGTGGTCAAAGACTTCAACGCCGCCGAGACGAAGGACACGCCGTTCGTGCGGTACGTCAACCGTTGGCGGCTGGATCGCGCCGACAATTCGCAGTGGAAAGAGGGCGGCAAACTCGCGGCACCGAAGAAGAAGATCGTGTTCTGGATCGAGAACAGCGTCCCCGACGAGTACCGTGCGGCGGTGCGCGAAGGGATCCTCGAATGGAACAAAGCGTTCGAGAAGATCGGCTTCCGCGATGCGATCGAAGTGCGCCAACAAGAGGGCGAAGACTTCGACCCCGAAGACATCACGTATGCTACGTTCCGCTGGGTGACGAACGAGCAAAGCTTCGCCATCGGGCCATCTCGCGTCAACCCGATTACGGGCGAGATCATCGACGCGGACATCCTGTTCGATGCGAGCATGGTTCGCTTCAACAAGGCCGAGTATCGCACGATGCGGAACGAGCGCGGCGAAGCGATGGAACCGGCGAGCGACATCCAGGCGGGTCGCCGCGGCTGGATGATTCCGACCGACCCATTCGCGCGATTCAAGGAACTGCCGAAGGGCGAAGCGTGGAACGAACGCTCGAACGAACTGATGCCGGAGGCCGAACTCCGCCAGAAACTGCACGCGCTGCGGCACGGTTACTGCCAGTGTTCGACGCACAAATCGGGCGAACTCGGCCTCGCGGCACTGCACTCGATGTTAGATTCCAAAGACGGCGACAAGGTGCCCGACGAACTGCTCCAGCAAGCGATCAAGGAAACGGTAATGCACGAGGTCGGGCACACGCTCGGGTTCCGGCACAACTTCAAGGCCAGCACGATGCTGCCCAACGACAAACTCCACGATACGACGATCACCCGCAAACAAGGCTTGGTCGGCTCGGTGATGGATTACAACCCCGCGAACATCGCGCCGAAGGGCGTGAAGCAAGGCGACTACTTCACCACGACGATCGGGCCGTACGACTACTGGGCGGTCGAGTATGCGTACCGCCCGTTGGGTGGCAGTACGGAAGGCGAACTGCCGGAGTTGTTGAAGATCGCAGCGCGGGCCGCCGAACCGAACTTGATCTACGGCACCGATGAAGACCTCTATGCCTCCGCCGACCCTCTCATCAATCAATGGGACTTGGGCAGCGATCCGCTGAAGTACGCGCAAGACCGCGTGAAAGTGGCGCAAGAACTGATGCCGAAACTTGCCGACAAGATCGTCGAAAATGGCGAAGGCTATCAGAAAGTGCGGGTGGCGTTCTCGCGGTTACTGCGGCAGTACGGCAATGCGTCGGCGCTCGCATCGAACTTCGTCGGCGGCGAATCGCTGTACCGCGACCACAAGGGCGACCCGAACGCCCGCGATCCGTTCGTGCCCGTTTCGGCGGCCAAGCAGAAGGAAGCCCTGAAATTCCTGCAAGAGAACGTGCTGACCGATAAGCCGTTCGACTTCCCGCCGGAACTGCTTCGGAAACTGGCCGCCGACCGGTGGTCGCATTGGGGGAATGAGGCGTCGATGGGCCGCGTCGACTTCCCGCTGAACGATCGCATCCTCGGCATTCAACAGGTTGCGCTGTCCGAACTGTTCGACCCCGCCACATTACGTCGCGTGCAAGACCTCGCCCGCAAGGCCGCGAAGGACGAACAGCCGCTGACCATCGCCGACATTTTCCGCGCCACGACGGATAGCGTGTTCGCCGACTTACCGCTCGGCGAAAAAGCCTCGACGGTGAAATCGAGCATCATTCGCCGCAACTTGCAACGCGCGTATCTGGCGCGGCTCTCGACGATGGTCGTCGGCAGTCGCGGCCCGACGAATCCACTGGCGGCATTGCTCGGTTTAGGTGGCGGCAGTAGCGCACCACCCGATGCGAAGAGCCTGGCCCGCAAGCACCTCCGCGAGATCGGCAAGCGGATCGACGAGTTGCTAAAAACCGACGATGTGGCCGCCCGCAAAGTCGACGGCAAGCCAATGGACGACGCGGCCCGCGCCTACATGGAAGAAGTCAAAGAGCAGATCGCCAAAGTGCTCGACGCCAAGGTCAGCGCAGGGGAACCGTAAACAGTAAGATTTCGGAGAACCACGGAATAAACGGAAATTACGGATAGAGAACGAGCGGTGCGTTCCCGTCCCCTAGCCGCGACGCGCTTCGGAATTAGCCGCGCTTCCAGAATTAGCCGCGACGCGCAGGCTTTGCGTAGCGGAGCGCGTGGACGTTGCGATTGGGTGACACGCACGCGCTCCGCTACGAGGACTTCGCGTCGCGGCGAATTAGGCCTCGACTGGCGGGGCCATTGCGGCGGCTTCTACCAGTTTGATCTTTTCGTCGAGTGCGGGTGAGACTTTGCCGGTGCCTTTGCACTTCGGGTAGTTCAAGCAGCCGAGGAAGTAGCGACCGCCGAAGCGGGACTTTTGCAAGCGCATCGGGCCGCCGCACTCGCCGCACAGGTCGGGAATCTCGACGTTGGGCATCTCCTTCTTCGGTGCCGGTTTCGGTATGAGATCCTTGAACTGCTCCTTCATCTCGTCGGTGAGGTTCTTGGAGTTGCGGCACTTCGGGTAGGCAGAACACGCGAGGAACGGCCCGCGCGGCCCCTTCTTGATCGTCATTGGGCTTTGGCACTTCTCGCACTTGATGCCGATGTCGACCGGTTTGACGGGGTTGCCGCTCGCGTCGATGTCGACGATATTCTTGCACTTCGGGTAGCCGGTGCAGCCGAGGAACGGCCCGCGGCTGCCTTCCTTCTTCGCCATCGGTTTGCCGCACTTCTCGCACTTGTAATCGGTTTCGACCGACGACAGCACGGGCTTGCCTTGTGCGTCGAAGTTCATCGTCGTCTTGCACTCGGGGTAACCGCTACAGCCGAGGAACGGCCCGGTCTTGCCGACGCGCTTATACATGAACTTGCCGCATTTCGGGCAGGCGATGTCGGTCAGTTCGGGCTTCGGTCGCGCTTCTTCGCCCTCGCCGGGCTTGATGTAACGGCACGCCGATTCGTCGCGGTACCCACTGCACCCCGTGAACGGCCGCTTCGTCTTGCGACTGATGAGCGTGATGAGTGGCTTGCCGCAATCGGGGCACTTCTCGCCCGTTTCGACCGCCTTCTGGACCGGCATCTTCTCCTTGGCGAGTGCCAGGCTCTTCGAGAACGGCCCCCAGAACTCGGTGAGGACGTCTTCGTACTTGCACTTGCCCGTTTCGATCTCGTCGAGTTCTTCCTCGAAGTGGCTCGTGAACTTCAAATCCATAACGGTGGGGAAGTGCTCGACGAGCAACTTCGTGACGACGATGCCGATGCCCGTGGCATAGAACCGGCGTTCCTTCTGCTCCACGTAGCCACGGTCCTGGATCGTCTGGATGATGCTCGAATAGGTACTCGGACGGCCGATGCCTTCTTCTTCGAGCTTTTTCACGAGCGAGGCTTCGTTGAACCGTGGCGGTGGCTGCGTGAAGTGCTGCGTCTCGAACAGATCGAGCGCATCGAGCGTTTGCTTCTCGGCGAGGTTCGGCAGTTCGGTGTCTTCTTGCTTGCCCGGTGGCAGCACTTTGCGGTAACCGTCGAACTTCAGAATCCGCCCCGTGGCGCGGAACAACCCCGGCCCCGCCGTGATTTCCACGCGGGTGACGGCGAACAGCGCGTTCGTCATCTGGCTCGCCACGAACCGGTTGTAAATCAGCGTGTACAACCGCAGTTGATCGCCGAACAACCCGAGCGTTTGCGCCCGTTGCGGCGTCATCGTCGAATCGGTCGGCCGAACCGCTTCGTGGGCTTCCTGCGCGCTCTTGCCCGACGAGTAAAAGTTCGGTTTCGCGGGCAGATACTTATCGCCATACGCCGCTTGAATGTGCGTACGTACGGCAGTCAGTGCCTCGGCAGAAACCCGCGTACTATCGGTACGCATGTAAGTAATCAGCGCGACCTGGCCCTCGCCGCCGAGTGCGACGCCTTCGTACAGCCGTTGGGCGGCATCCATCGTGCGTTTCGTCGTGAATCGCAGGCGGATGTTCGCATCTTGTTGCAGTGTGCTCGTGGTGAACGGCGGCCGCGGGCGTTGCGTTTGGTCCTTCTGTTCGATCTTGGAAATGATGTACGGCACGCCCTTCAGCGCGTTCGCAATCGCGTCGGCTTCGGCCTCGGTCGTCACGACGGGATCTTTGCCGTTCCACTTCGCCAATTCGGACAGGAACGAACCGTCGGGCGGGTTCGGCAGCCCCATCTTGGCGGGGGCGGCTGTCACCGGTACGTCATCGCCGGGCGTCGCCACGTCGGCTTCGTCGGGTTCGACGTCGCCTTCGGCTTCGGCCGCCGCGCCGGGTGCCGGTTTTTTGACGACTTCCGCTTCGGCTTTCTCGCCCTTTTTCTTCGCGAGAATCTTGCTCTTGAGCGGGTCGGCCTTCCATTTGATGCCGCTGTTTTGCGGCGCGAGTAGCGCGGTGATGTTCCAGTATTCTTCGGTGCGGAACGCCGCAATTTCCGCCTCGCGATCGACGATCACCTTGACGGCGACCGACTGCACGCGACCGGCGCTGAGGCCGTGCGTCACCTTGTCCGAAAGCAGATTCGACAGCGGGAACCCGACGACGCGGTCCATCGCCCGGCGCGCTTCTTGCGCCCGAACGCGGTCCATGTCGATCTGTTCGATCTGCGTCAGCGCGTGCTGAATGGCGGTCTTCGTAATTTCGTTGAAACGAATGCGGAACGTCGTCGCCGGGTTCAGCTTGAGTTCGTCCGCAATGTGCCACGCGATCGACTCGCCTTCGCGGTCGGGGTCACTGGCGAGGAGAACGCGGTTGGCCTTCGACGCGGCGGCTTGGAGTTCGTCGAGGATGTCGCGCTGGGTGCGTCGGCCTTTGCGGTTCTTTTTGTTCTTGCTACCGGCGTCGACGACGTATCGCAGTTTCCATTTGTCGTCGATGCGGATGCCGGCGATCTCTTCGCCGGTGATGCCCTTCTTATTGGTAGCGAGGTCGCGGACGTGGCCGTAACTGGCGAGTACCTTGTAGCTGCTGCCGAGGTACTTGTTGATCGTCTTCCCTTTGGCGGGCGATTCGACGATGACGAGGTCGAATTTGCGACCCGTAGCGGGGCCGGGATCGCCACCGCCGCCGGTCGGTGCGGGTGCCCGTTTGCGGCGTGCCGCCGCCGGTTCGACGCCGGTTTCGGACGACGCCACTTTGGTCGTCGGCTTCTTCGCCGTCGCCTTGCGGGGCTTCGCTGGAGCCTTCTTCGGAACCGATGCGTCGGCATCGGTGGTCGGCTTCTTGCGTGGGGTAGGCACCGTTAGAAACTCCCTGTTGCGGTTGTTGCGACCCGCGAAAGTCATACAATCGGAGTGCTGCGGTGAGGGCGGAACACACCTCACACTTAATACATGCTTACGAACCCCGTCAAGACATACGACCCCGCCGAACACCGGCGACCCCGACGCAACTCGAGGCTGGACAATGGCTTATAATCCGTTCGATTTCTTCCGACGCAACCAAAAATCGTTCTTCGCCATCCTGACTGCGTTCGTGATGGTGATGTTCGTTTTCTCGTTCGGTCAGGGCGATCTTTTCCAGTGGTTACCCAAATGGCTGGGTAGCCAACGGGCCGCCGGGAAGACCTTAGTCGCGACAATCGACGGTCGGAAGTTCACCGATGCGGAGTTGTATCGCCACGACGACGGGCGGGCAATGGCCAATCAATTTATGCAACAAGCGAACGGGGCCGCCACCAACAACCTCGCGGACTCAATTAAGGAGGGAATCGCCCGCACGGGTGTCGCCTCGAAGGAATCGTTCCAGCAACTCCTGAGCACGCGACAAACGGGCTACATGGACCCGCAAATGGTGGAATTTATCCGGCGTACTCCCGGCATCGACCAAAATATGGTCGCGCAGTTTCAGCAACGTGGGATCGTCACTCTTCGCGATCAATTCGGCAAACTGCTGAGCGACGGCAGCACGGCATCCAACGAAGACAAAACGCTCGCGCAGTCGGCACTGTCCCTGATGGAACTCGACAGCAGCGCGGCGACGATGGGCAATTACGGTTACTTCAACAATTTGCCGAACATGAAGACCAACAGCGAACGGCTGGAATTCGAACTCTGGTTGCGGAAAGCCGACAAGCTCGGTATCGTGATTCCGCCGAGCGAAGTACCGGAATTGCTGCAAAAAGAGTTCTCGGGCCGGCTGAAGAACGCCGACGTCGTCGAGATCGAAAAGGGCTTCCAATCGAACCGCAGCGGCTTCAGCCGCGAAAGTTTGATGGCCGCACTCGCCGATGAATTCCGCGTGCGAACCGCGATGATCGTCGTCATCGGGCCCCTTATCGGCAAGTCCGGTTCGCCCGCCGTCCAAGCGTTTGCCACGCCGTACGAAGCGTACCAACACTATCGCGAAAAGTGCGACTCCGGGCTGTTCGCCGTGATGACCGTGCCGACCGCGAACTACCTGGACAAAGTGCCCGGCGCGCCGGGCGAATCCGAACTGCAAGTGCTATTCGACAAGTACCGCAAAGACGAGCCGAACCCGTCGCGGGAAACGCCCGGTTTGAAAGAACCCCGCAAACTGAAACTCGGCTGGCTCGAAGTGAACGGCGACGAGCCGTTTTACAAAACGATGGGCGAAGAGACGCTGAAACTGTCCGAGATCGGCTTCCGGTTGTACCCGATCGGCATGGGCGGCCTCGAAGGCCCAATCGCCACCGCCGTCGTCGCCACTGCCGCCGATCCTTCGCTGCAAGCCGCTTACACCAAGTTCAAAACCGCGTCGGTCGTCTCGACGGATAACAACTGGTTCCCGTCCTCGTTCGGCAAACCGGCCGCCGCCGATGTCTCGGTGATGCGCCCGGCGAACTTGGTGGCCGCGGCCGCCGCGGCCGCCGGTAGCCTCTTGTCCCGCAGCGGGCCGTTCACGATGCCGCTGATATTTGAAGAACAAGTCGCCGCCGCCGACCGCCAAGAACGCGCCCGCGTGTTCGCATCGCTGTTCGCGTCGCCGACCGTGGGGGGCAGTTCGATCCTCGCCACGACGATCGTCGCCGGGGCACGCATGCCCGACGCACTGCCGCTCGCCGTCGTCCGCAACCAACTCAAAGTCGAAGTGCAAGCCGCACTCACGCGAAACAAGGCCGAAGAAGACGTGAGCAAGTTCCAAATCGAACTCGGCCGACTCGGCGCGAAGAAGGACAAGGAAAAATCCGAAGCCCGCACGTATCTCGATAAATTCCTGACGACGCGGGGCGTCAAGTCTGGCGCATCGAAAGAGTTCCGCGACATGTTCGCCATCGACAAAGACGAAGGCTTAGCACCGCTCGCGGTGAAGCTCGAACGCGGTCGCGATCCCAGCGCGATGCCGATGAAGTTCGGGCCGAGTTTCTTCTTTGAAACCGACCCGAGCGGCGCACGACGCGCCGGGCTGCCGCTGACGTTCTTCAACCCGAAGCCGTTCCCCGAACAGGGCCGCGGCATGGACTTCTTCAGCTTGAAAGACGGCGAACCGTCGTACCTCGTTTGGCGAACCGATGATATCGAGTCGAAGGAACCCCGCGAACTGACGCCGATTCGTGCGAAAGTCGAAGCCGTTTGGCGACACCTCAAGGCCCGCGATTTGGCGAAGGCGGGTGCCGATGATTTGCGTAAGAAGCTCGACGAAAAACTCGTCGCCGAGAAGGCGATGGGGCAGCAAGGGGCCGTCGACCGCGTCACCCGCGACGTGCAAACGACGTTCGTATCGGAGAACTACAAGACGCCCGAGAGCCTCGCCCGCGCCCAGTATTTCTTCGTCGAAGACGTCGCGTACATCAGCTCGAAAATTAGCCGTTTGAACGCGATGGGCGGCGGCGTGCAACAGTTCGTGTTGTCGCCCCGCAAGGAAGTCGAATACCCCACGCAAGCGATGACGACTGACCTGCTAACGACGAAAGACAAACCCCTCGGCACAACGCTCGTCATGACCGACAACCCCAAGGACAACTACTACGTGGCCGTGCTACTCAACCGCGACGAACGCGCCACCGGCGGCTTCTACTCCGAGATCTACGGCAGCAACTTCGGCCCACTCAGCGGCGCAGTCAATCAAAGCCTGCAAGGCGAAACGCTACGCAAAGCCCGCGAACAATCGGTGACACTCTTAAAGTCCGAGTTCAAGGTCGAGAACGAAAACTTGAAGTTCGACGACAAAGAAAAAGTAGAGTAGTCACAAAGCCGTAATGCTTCCACCAGGTGAAGCATCGTGCCTAAACCGAGTCGGATTGCGATCTCCGGTGTTGCGTGGGTTGGCCCCTCGTGGCGTGCCCTCGTCATTACCCCGGTGGTCCAGACCGACCGGTCCGGTCGTTCGTTTCGATCCCTGTGAGAACCTTCCCTTGCTTGGCAGGGGGTCTGCCTGCAACTTTACGCCATTCCCTTTTGTAAGCTCGTCCACGAGTTCCACTCCGCCCGCCTTCGGCATACACCGCGCCGATTGCACCCATACCCATTCGCGGGCTTCCTGTCGGTTAGGGCGAACGCCTCGCGAAAATTGGTATGGTCAGAATGCGGCAACCGGGTTATGCGGCAAGAACTATCGGTAGAACTTCGACTTTACACACCCGACCCAGGCTGGGAGATGCGAATGACGGTACGACATCGATTACGCGTACGCTGGCTGCTGAGCATTCTCGCTGGGGGGGCCGTCGCGACTGCAATGGCGCAGTCGCCACCACCGCTGTTACCCCTGCCGCCGATTCCGGCACCGGCGATTGCCCCGGCTGTTCCCGAGATACTTCCCGTCGCAGCAACCAGCCCCGCGATTCCACCGCCGCCCGCCGTACCGACCATTCCGGCACCCGTTGCCGTCGTACCGGCGCTGCCTGTTCCGCCGGCCATTCCTGCGTTACCGCCAGTGATCGTTCCGCCACCTGCGAAACCGGTGGCGTTACCGTCGATCGAATTGAGCGATCTTCCGCCGCTCGTTTTACCCGAAGCGAAGCCACCGGCGAAATTACAACCGCCCGTCGCCGTGCCGTTGCCCGTAATCGAGGCACCCGCGCCGCCGGCGTTGCCTCCGTCGAAGGTTCCCGTGATCGTCGTATCGCAACCGAAGCCGATCGCCGAGACGCCGAAACTGGTCGCGCCCGTCATCGTGGCGAAGCCGGTCAAAGTCGAGCCAGTACCGGAAGCACCCGTCGTGGCGAAAGTGCCGACGATGCCCCCCGCAACGCTGCCCGTCGTGCCGACGACCGAGGCGAAAGCGTCGATTCTCGAAGCCAAAATGACTGGCAACCCCGTCGATGCCCTGGCCGCGTTCCAGATGTCGATTACCGAAATGAAGGCCGCGTACGCCAAGCTGTTCGACTACTCGGGCCACTTCGTTCGGCAGGAGCGCGTTCGCGGCAAACTGATGCCCGAACAGACGGCCGAGCTTCGCGTGAAGACGAAACCGCGCAGCATCGCGCTGAAATTCATCGGGCCGAAAGAACTCCTCGGCCACGAGTTGATCTACGTCACCGGTCGTCATGCGGAGATGATTCGCGTTCGCCCGGCAGGGAACTTCGACGCGAAAGCGTTCATGACGGTGAACGCCACCGACCCGCGTGCGATGGTCGACACGCGCCACCCGATTACGGAAATCGGCATCGGCGCGGTGATCGATCATCTGGAGAAAATGACCACAATCGAGCGACGACTGCGAAACCCGATGTCGGCATCGATGGCCGATTTCAACTTCGTGAAGCGACCGGTGATTCGCTACGAAATCTTCACCGAACGCCCCCACGCCCTACGATCCGCTTACCGTACAGTCGTGTACGTCGATAAGGAAACGAAGCTGCCCGTGCGCATCGAAGCCTACGACCAACCGACCGTCAACGGCGCAATCGGCGGCGAACTGCTCGAAGCCCACAGCTTCGTAAACCTCAAGTTCAACCAGGGAATCGGCGAAGTGCCATTCGAGAAGTAACGCACCCAATGTCGCTGGCCTCTATGAGGCCAGTGGGGTCGCAGACGTCACCATCTGCGCCAGCCTTTCGGCGGCGCTAATAATCGACGTAAGTCACAATTGCGGACACTCCAAAACCGGTTTTTTGCCATTTTCGCGTCCCAAAACGCCACTTTTTGATCGCAAATCGCCGATCCGAAAACGGCGTTTTTGCCGTATCTCGAACTTTTAACGCGGGTTATGTCGAGGCTCTCGATTTCGCATCAGCCGAAACTACTGGTCGAAAATCGATCGAATGCGACCGAAAATCGACCGGACCCGACATAAAATCGACCGGACGCGACATTTCTATGTCATTTCGCGACACTTTTGCGTCACTTCGTGCACGTCGCGAATTCCGACTTACGTCGAATCGCCTGCGATTTTTTGACTTCGCGAATTCGTATGGGTGAGTCCAACCCAAAGCCCACGGACGAACGTCCGTGGGGAGTTCCTCCGACTTTGTGGAAGCGGATGTACTGTTCGATCCATCGCAGGTACGATTTCTCCGTGCCGAGTGCGCAGTGGAGGAATCGCATCTTGTCGCGAACGGAATCGAGGAGTTTCATGATGTCCCTCCGGAATTGAAAAACGGATACAGTTGTACATCGCAGGAATACGCTCGGCAAGCAGATTGGGATATGTCGCCAGT